>JANLPK010000081.1:0-6296 GCA_031367205.1 Alphaproteobacteria bacterium | reverse complement strand
GGTTTAACGGCGACAGCTTCGGCTGGGGCGATCTCAGCGTCCTACCCTATCTCAACGGTTCGGTGGGTCATGGCAATCCACCGGCAAAAGGCAGCAAACTCTCGGAATGGCTGATCCGCGCCAATGCCCGCCCCTCTTGTGAGGCCACCACGGCAGAGGCAGTCACCTCTTCCAGCGCTTCGGCCATGCCCAATGTGGCGGAACTGGTGAAACAGGGCCTCTTCAAGCGCGAATACCGCGACCACCGCCTGGAATGGATGATCAAGAGCGGCGGCGTCCAAGTGGTGATCGACGGTCTGGCCCGCGACAATATTCGCTTCAGCCCGAATTTCAGCTGAAACCTTTCGTCTCGCTGCACGAACTCACCTTCAGCCAATGTCCCGGTCGGAGTCCGATATGAAACTTGCCCCTATCCTGGCCGCTCTCGCCCTGCTTCTTCCAGCTTCAGCATCGGCTTTTGACGTCGGCCCAGCGGTCGGAGCCAAGGTTCCAGCGATTTCTGCCAAGGACGTGGGCGGCAAGGGCGTGACGATCAAATCCCTCTCCGACAAGAACGGCGTGGTGTTGGTGTTCTTCCGGTCGGCCAAATGGTGCCCCTACTGTCAGAAGCAACTGATGGAGCTGAAGGACGCCCAGGCTCCGCTAGCGCAGCGCGGCTACAAGTTGGTGGCGCTGAGCTACGACGACGCCGAGGTGCTGACTAAATTCACCGCTCAACGCCAAATCCCCTTCCAGTTCCTTTCGGATCAAGGCTCGGTGACCATCGACGCCTTCAAGCTTCGGGATCCTCAGTACAAGGAAGGCAGCTTCGCCTATGGCGTGCCGATGCCGTCGATTTTCGTGATTTCGCCCAAGGGCATCGTTCAGGCCAAGCTGGCGGAAGAAGGCTACAAGACGCGCCCACCGGTGGCGGCGGTTCTGGGAGCCGTCGACAGCGTCAAACGCTAACCTGGCAAGCCCGGCTGGCTCACCCGACCGGACCCCGAGATCTCTGAGCTCAGGCTCTTGGGCTTGACGCTCAACTCGACATCCCCGCTGCCCGAGACATCGATCTTCGCCGAGAGCTTGGGGCCGAGCTTGGCGTGGCCCGACCCTGAGATGTCCACCAGGGCGTCATCGATTGAGAGTTCGCCCAGGTCGGCGCGACCGGAACCAGCGATGCTGAGCTTCACCGACTTAGCGGTTCCTTTGACCGAGGCGCTACCCGAGCCGGTGATGTCGAGGCCAAGATTTGGCTGGCCATAGTTTTCGATTACCAAATTCTGGTCTCCGTTCAGTTCAAATTTCTGAACATCGGGGGCGGTCATGATGATCTTCAACCGACCCCCGTCGTTATAGTCTTCATCGGAGTTACGGCGGATCGCTCCGGCTCCAACGATCAGTTCGTCCAAGATCCTGGTTGGGCCAGAGATCGTCACCTTAGCAACCGGACCTTGGGTGAAAACCAGATCGGCGGGGACGTCGACGACAAGCCGATCCCCCCCGGACCAAGTGAAATCGCGGCTGGTCCGGGCGGACTCACCACCGTTCCAAACGAGCTGTCCGCCCAGAACCGTGCGATCCTGCGGTCCACGGAGATGAAAATCCCGAGCATGGACGATGCCATGATCGGTGATGGCGAAAGGCCCACCGGCAATGGCAAAGGATGCAGCGATACAGCCGACGCTGAGGAAAAATCCTGTGACGGCAATCAAGACGAGTGTGCGGATCATGACCGAACCTCCTGCGGCTCAAGGGCGGGTTTCAAAAGGCGGATATGCAGGCGACCATACCAAACCAAGGCATTGACGAACCCGATGGTCAGCAAGGTGGTGATCGCCCCCAGCGAGGCGGCACCCGCCATGACGCCAAGGCCGGCTAGCATGATCGCGCCGATGTCAGACCCGGTCACGAAGAACGGCCCCGCCGCGAAGACCACCCCACCCGCGCCAAAACAAACAAGCGCGGCGATGGCGAACCCGAACAAGGTCCCTGCAATGCCCAGAACAACCGGCAACAGGACCAGAAGATCGATGGCTCCAAGCCCCAACACTGCGAAGACAGCCGAAGCCGCCGCTGATGGATTGCGTTCCGACTCCCAACGCTTCAATCCGACCTCAGCCCGGAGTTCGCGGGCCAGACGGCCTGGATCGCCGAGCGCAGCGGCCACTTCAGCTTCGCTACGTCCGGCGGCCTGACCCTCTGAGAAGTGAGCTTCATAGTCGGCCAGGATGTCGTCCTTGGCCTTTTGCGGCAGATCCCTCAGCCCCTCGCGGAGCCTGGACATGAAGACTTGGCGGCTCATTGCGCACCCCCGAGAATATCATTCACGGCGGTCGAGAATGCCGACCACTCCGTCTTCTGCGCCGTGAAGCTGGCTTCGCCGGCGGCGGTGAGTTTGTAGTATTTGCGGGGCGGACCCGAGGAGCTCTCCACCAGATAGGTGTCGACCAAACCGTCGGACTGCATGCGGCGCATTAGCGGGTAGATGGTGCCCTCTCCCATATCGATCCCCTTGGCCAGACGGCTCGCAATCTCATAGGCGTAGGCATCGCCACGCGAGAGCAGGGCCAGAACACACAGTTCCAACACCCCTCTTTTTAGCTGCACCTGGACGGCTTCAGACACGATGTCTTGCTCCTCTTGACCGAGGACCTATCTATCGCAAGGTAGTGAGTGACGCAAGATACCTTGTCATGAACAATAGTTCATGGTCAGAGGCGCGAGGCGAACACCTCGATCACATTATTGCCGGTGGGGTCGACCACCTTGGGGCCTACAATCTGATTGGCGAAGGCCGAAGTGATGTAGCGGAAATTCGGACTCTCCGCTGTGGCGGCCTCAAGGATCACAGCGGCGATATCGTCTCCCGTCTGGCCGAACTGGGCGAAGACGTTGCCGGCAGAGCCCATATAGCGAGCCACGATCTCATTATAGGGCGCTTTGAACCCCGATATGTCGCTTGCCGCCTGGGCGCTGTTGACGAACTCGGTATTGATCGGCCCCGGCTCGATCAAGCTGACCTGGATCCCCAGCCGCTTGGCCAAGGGGGCCAGAGCTTCCATGGCCCCCTCTACCGCGAACTTGGCCGCACAATAGGCGTCATTAAACGGCTGACCGATCAATCCGCCGACGCTGGTCACCGTGATGATCCGTCCCGACCCTCGCGCGCGCATGTGCGGGAACACCGCCTTGTTCATCCGCCAGACGCCGTAGAAATTGATATCCATGGTCTTGTGCAAGTCGGCATCGCTGGTCTGTTCCAGGCTACCCAGAAAGCCAGCCCCAGCATTGTTGACCAGCAGGTCGATGCCGCCCTGCTCGGCGATCACCTCGGCCACGCAGGTGTCAATCGAGCCCTGATCCTGCACGTCCAGCCGCTCGACCATCACAGCAACACCTGCGTCCTTGGCCTGGGCAAGGAGATCTGCACTCTTGGCAGTGTCCCGCATGGTGGCCACCGTGCGGTAGCCTGCCTTGGCCAACCGCAGAGCAGTGTAGAGGCCAACCCCACTGGAGGTTCCGGTGATGAGGGCGACAGGACTTTGCGACATGGGTCAAGCTCTCTGCTGAAGGGAATGCCAACAGACTAACCGGGCAGAGACCCCAAGACCAGATTGCACCTACTCGGCGGGTATGGCGCTCGCCCGGATTGTCGGTGATCGACGAACCGACTGCGCAAACCGAGCGAGATACTCCGGGTTCTCCGTCCCCATCCACCGATCCCAATGGGTGAAATAGAGCCCGTAGTTCCATCCGGCCTGGGCATGGTGCAGATCGTGATGGGTGACGGTGGTGAGCCAGGATAGCATTGGGCGGCCATCGCGGGTTGCGGGGAACAGCTCGTAGCCGGAGTGCCCGATGGTGTTGCGCACAATCTGATGCAGCATGAAGAGACCCACCACCGGCCATTGGGTCGGCACCAGGATCATCCAAAGGGGAACAAACAGCGCGTTGATTGCAGCTTCACCCAAGTCAAAGCTGTAGGCCGTGAAGGGCGACGGGTTCATTGAGCGATGGTGGCGGCGATGGAATGCTCGGAACAGACGCCTCGAATGGATGGCCCGGTGCGTCCAGTAGAACCAAGCATCGTGGCCCAGGATCATCAAGACCAGACTGGTCCAGAACCAAGCTGGGCCCCAGCTCTTGGCGATGTCCGGTCCTGGCAACATCCCAGCCCGAGACAGAAGGAAGGTCAGAAGCCCGACGGTAGAAAAGACCGCAATCGAACGGATCGAAAATACGAACTCGAGCAGCAATTGTCGCAGGGGTGGAACCTCGCTCCGCACTTTGCGTCCGCGCAGCACGCCAGCCAACACCACCCAAAGGATCAGCCACACCGCCACGGCAAACACCACGTAGCGCGACACATCTGCGGTCATGTTGCCAATCCATACGGAGAGGATCGGTGGGATGCTGAGAGGATGCATTCTGGGGCCAGTTCGGTTGGAGTGACGATGCAACCGAACTTGATATGCCAAGCCTCGAGCGTCTCTCTGGTCCCGAAAATGGAGGCCATTTGGAGAAAACAGCCAGAATTGTCAGCTTTCGGCGATCCCTACGCCACCCTCGCCCTGCCGCCACGCCTTCGGCGTTACGTCCACGCTTTCCCGGAACGCGCGATTGAACGGACCAAGGGATCCAAAGCCAAGATCGTAGGCGATCACTGCGATGGATCGCAGGGCTTGTTCAGGGTCGCGTAAGGCAGTCTTGGCGGCGTCAATGCGTGCGGCATTTATGAACGCCGCAAAGTTTCGGTGGCCCAGGGTCCCATTGATCAGGCGTCGCAAACGATGCTCCGTGGTGACCAGATGGTCGGCCAGGATACGGATCGAGATGTCCTCTCGCCGCCAGATCTCCTCCTGGGTCATCGCCTTCGACAATTTCGACAGGGTTGCCTGATCGACTAAGTCAAGTTCGGCGGGGGTCATGATGGGCCTCTGGGTCACCTTCTTCGCCAAGCCGCCGATCAGCACGGGATCGACCCTCAACATCGCGATGGCGCCGGCAAGCGACAGGACCGCCAGCATGATGGCTTGGACGTGCGGCGGCGCGCCGTTGCCAAGACCTAGAGTTCCGCTCAAGTCTCGCGATGCGCTGAACAACACATAGGCCGCCGCCGTTGCCATCACAGGCCCGCGTAGCCGACGACGTGGCTCGACCAGATCCCCCCGCCATCCGCGCCAAATGACGAGCAGCGCATGTCCAGCCAACAACAGCGTCCCGGTATTGTAGGCTAGCCAAAAGCCTTGCGCGATGGGCCTGGCGCTGATGAGCGCCGCAATAGCTATGATCGTGAGCAGGATAGGTGGCGCGAATCTCCAGGTGGGAATCTTCGGCTCATCCTCAAAGAGCATCACGGAAAACAGCCAGAACATCCCAGACGCCATGACCGACAGGATATGTAGGGCAAGCCCAGCGTGGCCGTCATAACCCTGCAGGACCGTGCAGTTGTCCAATACGTGACCGATGGTGCTAACGAAAAAGACGGTGCCCACCGTTCGTGTGGCGAGATTACGCGGTGCTAAGGCCATCGAGACCCCAAGCACGCTGAAACCCCCCACCGCAAAGGCGCGCGCACCCGCGTCAAGGAGGAGCGGGTCCAGCATCGGCTAGGCCGCCGTCCAGCCGCCGTCGACCGGGAAGCTCGCCCCGGTGGCCGACGCGCCCAAATCGGAGACCAGATAGAGCAGCATCCCGGCCAACTGTTCATAGGTGGCGAAGGTCTTGTTCGGTTGGGCCGCCAGGATCACATCTTCGATCACCCGGTCTTCGGCAATGCCGCGCGCCTTGGCCTGATCGGAGATCTGCGCCTCGACCAATGGCGTCTTCACATAGCCGGGGCAGATGGCGTTGCAGGTGATGCCCGTGCGCGCCAGCTCGACACCCATCGCCTTTGTGAAGCCCACCACCCCGTGTTTGGCGGCCACATAGGCCGACTTAAAGGGCGAGGCGACCAGGCCGTGCGCTGAGGCGATATTGACGATCCGCCCGCGACCTTGCGCCTTCATGATCGGTACAGCAGCCTTCGTGGCATGGAAGGTGGAGGACAGAATGATGGCGATCAGTTGATCCCACTTCTCGTCGGGAAAATCCTCAATGGGGGAGACATGCTGCAAGCCTGCATTGTTGACCAGAATGTCGAGCCGCCCGAATTCCCGCCGCGCATAGACGATCAGATCGGCGATCTCCCCGGGCTTGGTCATATCGGCCCCGTGATAACGCACCGTGCTGTTGGTGGTCTCCTGCAGGGCCCGACGATCGGCCTCGATCTTCGCCGGGTCGCCAAAACCATTGAGGATCACATTGACCCCCTG
>JANLPK010000121.1:0-15165 GCA_031367205.1 Alphaproteobacteria bacterium | reverse complement strand
TTGGCGGTGGTGACAAACATTACCGGCGACAGGTCGTAATCCACCTCAAGATAGTGGTCGGCGAAGGTGGAATTCTGCGACGGGTCCAGCACCTCAAGCAGGGCCGAGGACGGATCGCCGCGATAGTCGGCACCCATCTTGTCGATTTCGTCGAACAGGAAGAAGGCGTTAGTCGACTTGGCCTTCTTCATTGACTGGATGACCTTGCCGGGCATCGAGCCGATATAGGTGCGCCGGTGACCGCGAATCTCGGCCTCATCGCGCACGCCACCTAGGGAAACGCGCACGAATTCGCGTCCGGTCGCCTCAGCGATGGACTTACCCAGCGAGGTCTTTCCTACGCCGGGAGGGCCCACCAAACAAAGGATCGGTCCCTTCAGCGAGTTGGTCCGCGCCTGAACGGCCAGGTATTCGAGAATCCGTTCCTTGACCTTATCCAGGCCGTAGTGATCGCGCTCCAGCGTCTCCTCAGCCTTCACCAGGTCGATGGGCTTGGTCTTGGCCTTGCCCCACGGGATCGACAACATCCAATCCAGATAGTTGCGCACGACGGTCGATTCCGCCGACATCGGACTCATATTGCGCAGCTTCTTCAGCTCGCTATCGGCCTTGATGCGGGCTTCCTTGGAGAACTTGGTCTTCTTGATGCGCTTTTCCAGATCGACCAGCTCGTCGCGCTGATCGTCCTGTTCGCCCAGCTCTCGCTGGATCGCCTTCATCTGTTCGTTCAGATAATATTCGCGCTGGGTCTTTTCCATCTGGCGCTTCACGCGGTTACGGATTTTCTTTTCCGTATGCATGACGCTGATCTCGCCCTCCATCAGGGCATAGACTCGCTCCAACCGCTTCACGACATTGAAGATTTCGAGCAAGCTCTGCTTCTCGGGGATCTTGACGGCCAGGTGGCTGGCGATCCGGTCGGCCAGCTCACCAGGAGCCTCAACCTGCGGCATCGACGATAGTGCCTCGGGCGGCACTTTTTTGTTCAGCTTCACATAGTTTTCGAACTGCTCAACTACGGCACGCGAGAGGGCCTCAGCCTCTGTCGAACCCGCGCCGTCCTCGGAGATGAACGAAATCTCGGCCTCGTAAAAATCCTTCCGGTTGGTATATTTGGCAATCCCAGCCCGAGCCTTGCCCTCCACCAGCACCTTGACCGTGCCGTCCGGCAACTTGAGCAGCTGCAGCACACTGGCCACAACGCCAACGTCATAAATGCCCTGAGGTGACGGGTCGTCGTCGTCCTCATTGCGTTGGGTGGCCAGCAGGATCTGCTTGCCCGGAGACTTCATCGCCTCTTCCAACGCCCGTACGGATTTCTCCCGACCTACGAACAGCGGCGCCGGCTGGTGGGGAAACACCACTATATTGCGCAACGGCAGAACGGGCAGAGTCTTGATCTCAGTCATCTCACTTCAACTCCTGGTCCGCCCCCTTGAACAAGCAGGGCCTGACCTCACCGGTTCGCAGCTAACTCGACAATGAGTCTGAGTCGCTCAAACCGTCCCCCCAACATGGGCGGATTGTCAGCGCTCTTATGTGGACGCTTCTTGGGCGCATTCAAGCGCAGTCGCCAAGATAGGACAGCCGGACCGCAGAATTCTCGGCGAAAGCCCTTAGGCCGCACCACCTTTGTCGCGACGCTCAGCATAGATGACCAGAGGCTGAGCCTTACCGTCGACGACCTCGGCATTGACGACAACCTCTTCAACGCCCTCGTACGTCGGCAATTCGTACATGGTGTCTAACAGGATAGACTCCAGGATCGAACGCAAACCCCGCGCGCCGGTTTTCCGCGCGATGGCCTTGCGGGCCACAGAGTTCAAGGCATCATCGGTAAAGGACAGTCCAACATTTTCCATGTCGAACAGGCGTTGATACTGTTTGACGAACGCGTTCTTCGGCTCGGTCAGGATCTTGACCAATGCTTTCTCGTCCAGATCATCCAAGGTCGCGATCACCGGCAGACGACCGACAAATTCCGGGATCAGGCCAAAACGCAACAGATCATCGGGTTCCACCTGACGGAACACCTCGCCGGTGCGGCGATCATCGGGGTCAGACACCTTAGCGCCAAAGCCGATAGAGGTGCCTTGTCCGCGCGCCGAGATGATCTTCTCGAGCCCGGAAAACGCCCCGCCGCAGATGAATAGGATGTTGGTGGTGTCCACCTGCAGGAACTCCTGCTGGGGGTGTTTACGCCCGCCTTGGGGCGGCACGGAGGCCACTGTGCCCTCCATAATCTTCAGCAGCGCTTGCTGAACACCCTCCCCCGACACATCGCGGGTGATCGAGGGATTGTCGGATTTGCGGCTGATTTTGTCGACTTCGTCGATATAAACAATGCCGCGCTGGGCGCGTTCGACGTTGTAATCTGCCGACTGCAGCAGCTTCAGAATAATATTTTCGACGTCCTCCCCCACATAACCGGCTTCGGTCAGGGTTGTAGCGTCGGCAACCGTGAAGGGCACGTCGATGATTCGAGCCAGGGTTTGAGCCAGCAGAGTCTTGCCCGTGCCGGTCGGCCCGATCAGCAAGATATTGGCCTTGCCCAGCTCAACATCGTTGTTCTTGGCCGCGTGGTTCAGGCGCTTATAGTGGTTGTGCACCGCGACAGACAGCACCTTCTTGGCGTGGTCTTGCCCGATCACATAGTCGTCGAGAACCTCGCGAATTTCCTTAGGTGTCGGCACGCCATCCTTTGATTTCACAAAGGAAATTTTGTGTTCTTCGCGGATAATATCCATGCAGAGCTCAACGCATTCGTCGCAAATGAACACGGTCGGGCCCGCAATCAGTTTGCGAACCTCGTGCTGGCTTTTGCCACAGAAAGAGCAATAGAGCGTGCTCTTGGAATCTCCGCTCGCGGCCTTGGTCATGCTCGTTCTCACTCTCTCAACCAGCGCGGCACCGGTCCGGCTCGTTTACCTCAGGAGTCGATTCCCGAGGCCATCTGCTCAGGATACTCACATGAGGTTGTCCAATCCTTGACAATCCCCGATCCGGGCGACGATCACAAGCCTCGCTACAAAACCGGCGAAAATTGGCGGGCAGGGCCGAATCCCTAGATGGGAAGCTGGGGCTCGCGCGCAAGACATGCGGCGGGGTGGGGAACTCATGGCAGGCAAGACCCTGAAGAGCGGCGCGCGGGCGTCTCAGGAATTCCTAGACGATCAGGTCGAAGACGCCGGGGTGGTCGCCTTTGATTTCGACGGCACGCTCACGGTGCGCGACAGTTTCATGGCCTTCCTAAAATGGCGGGTGGACACGGGGCGTTTCAATGCGGGCCTCGTTCGCTTGGTCCCGGCTTCACTGGCCTATCTCGGCCATCGCAATCGCGGCAAGATCAAAGCTGCGGCGGTGCGAGAGTTCCTGGGCGGCCTCGACCGCGAAGTCCTTGAGGAGGAGACCCGGGCCTTTGCTCAATCCCAGGCGCAACACCTGCTGCGTCCGGACGCGGTGCAGACGTGGCGACGCTGGCGTCAAAGGCGCGCCACCCTGGTTATCGTGACCGCCTCACCCGAGATCCTGATCGCGCCCTTCGCCAGAGGCCTAGGTGCCGACGCCGTCATCGGCACTGAGCTAGCCTTTGATGCCCAGGACCGCGTCACCGGGGCCCTTGCCGGTCTCAACTGCCGGGGTCCTGAAAAGGTCCGGCGGTTGCGCGACATGTACGGAGCCGATCTACGCTTGACCGCGGCCTATGGCGATACAAGTGGAGATCGCGAGATGCTCCAGATCGCCGATGACCCAGGATATCGGGTGTTCAAGGAAAAGCCCTGATCTATGCGCCACGCCCGCGAACAAGACTTAGACAGGGTCGAGCCCTTGCTGGTTCGCCTGCGAACCTTGGAAGGCATGGTCGAAAAGAAGCGCGGCGTCTTCTACCGAAAATCCAAGTCGTTCTTGCACTTCCACGAAGACCCCATGGGGATGTTTGCGGATATCCGTAGCGCCCAAGGCAATGACTTCGACCGGATCGATGTCACCAAGCAAGAGGGCTGCGACCAACTCGTCGCCGTCGCGGCGGAACGGATCTAGTCCTCGCCACGATTTTCCTGGACCAGATCGATCAGACCCCAATCCTTAGCCTCGTCGGCGGTCATGAACGTATCATTGTCCAGCATCGCCTCGACCTCCTCATAGGAGCGTCCGGTGTGTTTGGCGTAGATTTCGTTGAGGCGCCGCTTGGTCTTGATGATGTCTTCGGCATGTCGCGCGATGTCGGTCGCTTTGCCTGAATAGCCGCCCGACGGCTGGTGAACCATGATCCGAGAATTTGGCAGGGAAATCCGCTGCCCGGGCGCACCGGCTGCCAGCAAGAACGACCCCATCGACGCCGCCATACCCATGCAAAGGGTCACGATCGGACAGCGGATATATTGCATGGTGTCGTAAATGGCCAAACCGGATGACACCACCCCGCCGGGCGAGTTGATGTACATCTGGATTTCTTTCTTGGGGTTCTCGGCCTCAAGATAAAGCAGCTGAGCACAGATCAGCGCCGACATGCCGTCCTCGACCGGTCCACTCAAGAAGATCACGCGTTCCTTCAACAGGCGCGAGAAAATATCAAACGCCCGCTCACCGCGGCTGGTCTGCTCGACCACCATCGGGACCAGATTCAGGGCGGTCGTTGCCATATCACGCATTGGGAAGATGCCCTTCAAGAGTTGCCTGCGACTCTAAACTGAGCCGCGCTCCCACCGATATCGCGTGTCGGCGGGTCGCTTGCAAGGTGACCCAGAGTCCTAAAGAAAATTCCTACGCCGCGTAGCCGGCGGGCATGTCGTCTTCTTTAAGCAATTCTTCCTTGGAGACCTTGGCATCCTTGACCTTGGCTTGCGCCACGATCAGGTCGACGACCTTGTCTTCAAAAATCGGGGCCCGCAGCTGGGCTTGCGCATTCGCGTTCTGGCGGAAGAAGTTGAAAATCTCCTGCGCCTGTTGGCCGTATTTCATGGCTTCAGCGCGCATCGCCTCACCCAATTCCTGCTCGGTGACCTGAACATTGTTGGCGCGGCCGATTTCGGCGAGCACCAGACCCAAGCGCACCCGACGCTCGGCGATCTTGCGGTATTCCACTTGCAGCTGGTCATCAGTCTTCTCAGCGTCTTCCGGCGGCAAGCCGTCGCGCTCCTTGTCCTGCTGCACCTGGCTCCAGATTTGGCCAAACTCGGCCTCCACCATTTTCGGCGGCAGAGGGAACACGTGACCGGTGTCCAGCACATCCAACAAGGCACGCTTCAGCTTGAACCGCGAGGCTCCCGCATACTGGTTCTCCAGATTGGACTTCAGCAACTCGCGCAGCTTTTCTAGGGACTCAATCCCCAGGCGCTCAGCAAAGGCGTCGTCAGCCTTGGTCGCTACCGGAGCCTTGACCTCTTTGACCTTAACCTCAAACACGGCGTCCTTGCCGGCGAGGTTTTCAGCTTGATAGTCCGCCGGGAACGCAACCTTCACCGTCACATCGTCGCCGGGCTTTGCACCAATCAGTTGAGCTTCGAACCCCGGAATGAACTGGTTGGAACCCAAGGTCAGATCGGTGTCTGTGGCAGCGCCGCCCTCGAAGGCCACGCCATCAACACGACCGACAAAATCTATAACGACCTGGTCGCCGTCCTTGGCCTTCACCGACTTGCCGGTGCGCGGCTCATAGTCGCGGTTCGACTTTGCCAATTCGTCGACGGCTTCGTCGACTTCCTTGGCCGTGGGCTCATAGACCGGGCGCTTCAGGGAAATCTTGGTCAGGTCGGTCAATTCGAAGTCAGGCATCACCTCGACGGCGATTTCATAGGCCAGGTCAGCCTTGCCATCGACCACGGCGTTCATGTCGCCTTCCGGCTTAAGGTCAGGATCGCCGGCGGGGCGCAGCTTATTGTCCTCAAAGACCTTCTGGGTGCTCTCATTGATGGTCTGCTCGACCACCTCGCTCATCAGCGCCTTGCCGTACATCTTGCGCACGTGGGCGGTCGGCACCTTGCCGGGGCGAAAGCCCTTGATGTTCAGCGTGGGCGTGATCTCAGCGATCTTGGCTTCCAGTTTCGCGGTCAAGTCTCCCGCTGGAACGGTAACCCCATAAACGCGGCTCAGGCCTTCGTTCGACTTTTCAATGATCTGCATCGACATTCTGGTATTTTCGGACCCGAGCGCGATCGCGCGCCCATTATGTCCGCCTTGCGCTGGAAACATCAACGCCGCCAGGGTCGGCGGCGAGCGGGCGACCTTATGTCATGAGCCCTGCGTCGGGCCAAGTCTAAAGACAGCGCTATTGCCCCGCCGAACGAGGATATTGGTCCAGCCCTCTTGGGATTTCCCGGTGCGGACGTCGTAGCTGGAGGTCACAGCCAGGATTTCCAATCCTCCGACCTCGGCAATGAGCGCAGGAACATCGGCCTCCGACAGGTTCGTGAACCACCGTCCGAAGGCCACCCCCTCGCCCGCACCGGGTTTGAACGACAGCTCCCACACACCGCCGATCACCAGCGCGTCGCGGAGTTTTCGCATGACGCCGACCAATTGATCTCGCGGAACGTGGAGCAGCGACGCATTGGCCCAGATGCCGTCAAACGTCTCGCGCCAGTCGACCTCTTCGAACGTCAGTTGCAAAACCTCAAGCCCAGTGTGGTTCGTGGCCAGCCGCACCATTTCTGCAGAACCATCAAAGGCGGTGACGTCGAAGCCGAGATGATTGAAGGCCAGGGCGTCCCGGCCGGATCCGCAGCCGGCGTCGAGAATCCGACCTCCAGGCGGCAGGGCCTCTATGAACCGTGCTCTGCCCTGCGCCATATCAGCGGAGACTGTGCCATCATAAAAGGCCTGAGCATTGTCATCGTAGTATTTGAGGGTCTGGCTCACGATTGGTAGACTAACCCGCCGGTGGCATCGCCTCAACATCGAGGTGCTTCGAGACCCCCTCGATATCCGACGGGAAGCCGACAAGATCAGCCTGGAGCCGCTGTGCTTGTTTGTAGCAGCACAATATGCCAACTTGGCTCCAGGCCATCAAATTCGAGGACGACATAGATGCCCTCCCCCACTCGGCGCCAGCAGCGCGCCATCACCATACGCTCCGATCACGCGCTCGCCCGACTGGCGCTTCTGACACGCGACGGGCGCAGTCAAGTGCGGGTCATCGAGGAGGCCCTCGACCGGCTGCCGGTTCCTAAGCAGGTCACCGAGGGAAGCGAGCGCCGTGCGCGGATCGAGACGATCCTCGCGCGTGTACCCAAGCAACCCTATCCCTCCATGGCCGAACTCGACGCCGAGAGCTTCGATGCTGAGGGCAATATCCGATGATCGTTGATACCTCGGCGCTGATCGCGGTTCTGATCGGCGAAGGTGGGGCTGCACGTTTACTCGATGCGATAGAGTCCGAACCGGCGCTGCTACCCGCCCCCGCGCGGGTCGAATTTCTGCGGGTTGCCTCTGGCGCGCGCTTACAGCTTGGCGCCATCGCCGCCGAACTTCTCGCCGAATGGGAAGCCGGCGGTCTCACAACAATTCCCTTCGATGCCGAGCACGCAAGACTCGCCACTCAAGCCAATGAACGCTTCGGCAAGGGGAAGGGTGGCGCGCTCAATCTGCTCGATCTGATGGTCTATGCCGTAGCAAAGGAGCGCGACGAGCCGCTGCTCTGTACCGGCAAGGACTTCGCCGCGACAGACCTTGAGCTCCACCCCGCGAGCCGCCTTTACTAGAGGGGCCAAGGCAAGGGACGAATTTGGTGCGGGCGAGAGGACTCGAACCTCCACGCCTTGCGGCGCTAGAACCTAAATCTAGTGCGTCTACCAGTTCCGCCACGCCCGCACGTGATGGGCCCAATCGGCTCTCGCACGACATACGTCAAGCGCGAAGCCTGGAATTCAACTTGGTTGAGTAACATTAATTTACACTCGACATCGACATTTGTTCTCTTATAGTTCTCTCCAAGGAACGATCTGGCGGCGTCGGTTGACGCGTCTTTTACGAACATTTGGGGATCAGTATGGCGTGCAAATTGTGGACGATCTCGGCAATAGCAATCGCCCTTTGTTTCGGGCCTGCATTTGCCGCAACCGAGCAATATCCGGGTCCATCCCCTGCGCAACAAGCATTGCTTTCCAGCCTTCACCCCAAGGCAGGGAAAATTCGTCTTGAGGCCGCCAAGGTCAGCCTTGATCTAGGAGCCGGATATCAGTTCTACGACGCCGGGGACGCAAAGCGAATCTTAGTCGAGGGATGGGGAAACCCCCCGTCGGCTGTTGAGGGCGTGTTGGGCATAGTCTTTCCAGTCGGCGAAACCTACCTAGACGAGGGCGCAACTGGCGCGGTGGTCACCTTTGAGGAAACTGGGTTCGTCACTGACGATGACGCGGCTCAGTCCGACTACGACAAGCTGATCACTGAAATGAAGGCCGGGGAGGATGAGGAGAATGCCGCGCGGAAGAAAGCGGAATTTCTGCCGGTTCACCTTATTGGGTGGGCCCAGGCGCCGACCTATGATCCCTCGACCCACAACCTAATATGGGCTCGTCGCCTTCATTTCGGGGACACCCCATCGGACGCGGATGACACACTGAACTATGATGTGCGGAAACTTGGTCGCTATGGTGTCCTCAGTCTCAACATCGTTTCGGCTATGCCTCATCTAGCCGAAGTTCGGACCTCCGCCCCTGCCTTGGTGGCCACAGCGGAGTTCGATCCCGGGGCGCGCTACTCCGATCATCAGTCTGGAGATAAGGCTGCGGGATTTGGCTTGGTTGGTTTGGTTGCCGCCGGTGCAGGTCTCGTTGTGGCCAAGAAACTGGGAGCCCTGGCCCTCATGGCGCTATTCGCCAAGAAAGGCATCGTGGTCATTGGCATCGCCTTCATGGCAGCCTTGAACTGGATCAGGCGTCTACTTGGCGTGAAGGTTCCCAAGCCCGCCGCTCAAGACGCTGAGTCAACCAACCCTACAGAGAGCGAAGTTCCCCCAACATCGGAACAAGTGACGCCAACAACAGCCCCGCCATCAACAGATTGAAGCCGCGCAGCATCGCCGGGCGATCCAGAAACCGCCGTAGACCGAACCCAAATCCGGTCCAGACCATGATGCAGGGCGCGTTGATGACGACGAACACCAAGCTGATCATCACCACGTTCCACCCATAGTTCTGGGCGGGCGCGTAAGTCGTCACGGCCCCCAGGCCCATCGCCCAGGCCTTGGGGTTGAGCCACTGGAACCCGGCGGCTTGCAGAAAGGTTTGCGGGGTGGCTGTCATTGGCCCTCCACCAATCCCATCGGATGTGGCGATCTTCCAGGCGAGCCAAACCATGTAGACACTGCCGACGACCGCCAAGACGCCATGTAGCCAAGGCAGGGCATGAAACACCTGACCAAGGCCGAACCCTAGCACCAGCACCATTAAGCCAAAGCCCAGGCAGACCCCAGCCATGTGCCACCCCGTGGCGCGGAACCCAAAGTTCGCGCCAGACGCCATCAGCATCGTGTTGTTTGGCCCGGGCGTGATCGAAGACACGAAGGCGAACAGCGCCAATCCGGCGAGCAGTTGGGGACTAGTTGAGATCATAGAGTCGATGCAGTACCCCCACGGCAAGTCCGGGCAAGTCTTCTGAGATCAAACCCGGGCCATGCAAAGCCGCTGCCTCAGCGTGAATCCAAACACCCGCACAGCTCGCCTCAAAACTGGCCATGCCCTGGGCGATCAGGGCGGCGATGAAGCCCGCTAGCACGTCGCCTGACCCCGCCGTCGCCAGCCAAGGCGAGCCATTGGCATTGATGCAGGCGCGGCCATCGGGGTGAGCTATCACCGTCTGGGGGCCCTTCAACAGAACCACGGCGTCGGCATTCCTCGCGGCTTTGCGCACGGCAGCGACGCGGTCTGCCGACCCCCTCAACAACCCCGGAAATATCCGCTCAAACTCGCCTTGATGGGGCGTCAGCACATCATCGACATCAAGCGCGGAGAACAGTTCCTCCGGATCCTCTCGAAAGACGGTGATCGCATCGGCGTCGATCACCAGAGCTGCCCCTGTCCGCGCCAAGGCAAGGACATTGAGCGCTGTGGCCTCGCTCAAGCCCGCCGCAGGCCCGATGACCACGGCATCGGCATCGGCGCAGGCCATCTCCAAGTCTGCCTCGGTCTCAAACCGCTTCAGCATGACCGCTTCCAGATGCGCCGCATTCACGGCCAGGGCATCCGGCGGCGACAGCAGCGTCACCAGCCCTGCCCCCATGCGCAGCCCCGCCCGCGCCGCCAACCGCGCAGCGCCGGTGTTCCAAGCCTCACCGCTGACCACGCAAAGCCGCCCGCGCACGTGCTTGTGCGAATCGACGCTCGGCCAAGGGAACTGTGCCAGCCAAAGCTCGGGCGTGTTGTCCAGCACGTTCATGGAGCCTCAGAGCACGCCGGTGGAGGCTTCGCGACCCTGCTCGACTAGACTGAGAGTCACACCGTCGGTCGCCAGGGTGCTGATTGAGGCATGGTCGGGCCGAAACACCAGCACCCGGTCATCATTGGCCAGCCGCGACATCACCGCATTAATCGCGACGTAGTGACTGAACACCGCCGTGCCGCCCCGCGCTACCAGGGATGCCGCCACCTGCCCGCGCCAAATGTCATAGTCCAGGTCGCCCTTGGCCTCGACCCAACGCCCGCCAAACACCTCCCGCAGCCAGGCCGGGCGCTCTTCGGCACTCAGGGCTTTCGGCGTCGGGATTTCGCCAACGAACGGGTCAATCTCGACCTCAACGCCAAGAGCTTCCGCCGTCGGCATGGCCGTCTCGCGGCAACGCTTCAGTGGCGAACTCACCACCTTGGTTGGGCGCTGGCCCTCCGGCAGCGACATCAGGAAATCCCGCGCGGCCTCAGCCTGCGCCCGACCCGTCGCATCCAACCCCGGATCTTCGTCGGCCTCGCCCCAGGTGGCGGCGGGTTTGCCGTGGCGGATGAGGTAAAGGTTGGCCATCAATTCAATCCAATCGAAACAGGTTCTTGCCGCCCGACGGGGCCGGTTCCACCGTCCCTAATCGCCCAACCCCCTCGGAGGTTTCAAGGGACGATAGGGTTTCCGGGTCAGTCGGGGTCTGGGCCACAAAGCGGCGATTCTGCTCATCGCGCCCTATGACGATGCCCAGCATGAAGTTCTCCCGCCCGTGAACCACCGTATAGGTCTCAATCTTGGCACGGCCCTGCGGCTGTTCGATGACAACCGGATGCGGCAAGGCATCGATCTGGCTCTGGATGACACCGGTGTCCTGCCGCACGAACGGCTTGGTCGGCGGCGTGGTTGAATAGATCCCCGTGGACTGTTTGGTCAGATACCAACCATTGGCGGTCACCAAACCATAGTCTCCCGGCTTGGCCCGAAGGCGCTCCATCATCACCGCGACCGAATGCATGGCATAGTTGCTGCCGGGACCCCCGGCATAGGGCAGTCCACCCGTCACGGTCAGACCGCGCGGATCGTCCAACGCCAGCCCCAGTTCCTCTGCCCCGACCTGCACTGCCGACGGGAAGCAGGAATAGAGGTCGAAATGCCCGATATCAGCAAGGCCTATCCCGGCCATCTCCAATGCGCTCGCGCCGGTCAGCCGCATGGCTGGGCTGGAATGGAAATTCTGCCGATCCACCGGGTTCCACAAATCATGGGCGTCGGCGCAGCCGTGCAGGAAGACCATCCGGTCTGCCGCCACCCCCAGCTCCCGCGCCTTGGCCAGGCTGGTGATGATCACGCCGGCGGACTGATCGACCTCCATGATGGCGTTGAGATATTTCGGATAGGGGAAGCCCACCATACGGTTGCGTTCAGAGACCGTAATCAACTCCTCCGGCGTGCGTTCAATCGGGAACCAGGCCTCAGGATTGGCCGCCGCAACTCTGGTGAACGGCGCAAACAGTTCGCCCAGCCGCTGCTGGTGGTCGGCGATAGAACGCCCGTCCCTCGCCCGCAAAGCGTTCTCAAACAGCGGATAGGCATTGATCGGGCGGTTCAGCCCGTGACGGGCTTCATAGGCGCTGACCCCCGGGCGATCGTCCCCGATACGGGCCGGCGGCGGCAGGTCTTCAGCGTCTTCCCAATCGTCAAAACCAAGTCCTTGGGCCAACCGCTTATTGGTCGAGCCTAGAAATTCACACCCGATCACCAGGACGAAGTCATTCTGCCCCTGCGCAACCCGCTCACAGACCAGATTGATGGCGTGTTGCGGACTGTTGCCGCCCACATGCGCATAGACCGACCATTTGGGGCTCGCCTCCAGAACCTTGGAAAGCGTTGCCGGTGGATTGGTGGAGTGCGGTATGGCCTTGCCGCCGGGCGAATCCGCAGCGAACTCCGTCATCGCGACGCCGTCTATCCCCGCCAAGATCCCCTGCGCCAACCCCGCATCGGCGACCGCACGATCCGCCGCAAACTTCATCAGCCGGGTCGGAGACGGCGATTGCCCGGCCGGACCGCGATAGGTGAATTGGCCCGCACCAATCAAAACCGGCGTGCGATCATCCATCTCAAAGCCCCCAATTGACAATACTGACCAATCCTAAGGCCCTAGTAAGCGCTCACAAGCGCAATTCCATGCTGATTGCGACTTGAGCACTTCCTGCTCAAAAGTTAGACAGTCGGTGATTTTCGGGTGGCCCGACAGGCAATCCGCGCGATCACCCCCTTGCCGACCCTGCTGCTCGCATGTTCCAACCGCGCGAAATTCGGGGCGACGTCGCCACCAAACCGTCAGCCGAGCGCATGAAAAAAATCGAAGCCATCATCAAGCCTTTCAAACTCGATGACGTGAAGGAAGCGCTTCAGGAACTCGGCGTCCAGGGCATGACCGTGATCGAGGCCAAGGGTTATGGTCGCCAGAAAGGCCACACCGAACTCTATCGCGGTGCGGAATACACCGTCGACTTCCTGCCGAAGATCAAGATCGAGGTGGTGGTGTCCGACGACCTGCTGGCCCCGGCCCTAGAAGCCATTGTCAACGCCGCCCGCACGGGCCGCATCGGCGACGGCAAGATCTTTGTCTCTGAAATTATCGACGTGCTGCGCATCCGCACCGGCGAAACTGGAACCGCTGCGATCTAGGTCGCCAGCTCAACAACATCAATGCCAACAGGGGATCTATCCATGGCGACCGCCCAAGACATTCTAAACGAGATCAAAGAAAAAGACGTCAAATATGTCGACGTTCGCTTCACCGACATCCGCGGCAAGATGCAGCATGTGACCTTCGACATCGACCTCGTCGACGAAGACTTCCTCAATGACGGCACCATGTTCGACGGCTCATCGATTGCCGGCTGGAAGGCCATCAACGAGAGCGACATGAAGCTGCGGCCTGATCTCTCGACCGCCATCATCGACCCCTTCTATCAGCAGACCACCCTGTGCCTGTTCTGCGACGTGGTGAACCCCGACTCCGGCACCCCCTATGACCGCGATCCGCGCTCCATCGCCAAGGCCGCACTCAACTTCGTGAAGGCCTCCGGTATCGGTGACACGGTGTACTTCGGCCCGGAAGCCGAGTTCTTTATCTTCGACGACGTGAAGTGGTCCACAGATCCACACAATACCGGCTATTCGTACGACGCCAGCGAGCTTCCGGCGAACACCGGGAAATCCTATCCTGAAGGCAATATGGGTCACCGCCCCGGCCCCAAGGGCGGTTACTTCCCGGTCAATCCCGTCGACAGCGCCCAAGACCTGCGCGGCGAAATGCTGGCCGTCATGGGCGAGCTGGGTATGAAGCCTGAGAAACACCACCATGAAGTGGCCCCGGCTCAACACGAACTGGGTCTGAAGTTCGACACCATGATCGTCATGGCCGACCGTCTGCAGCTCTATAAGTACGTCATCCACAATGTGGCCGCAGCCTACGGCAAGACCGCCACCTTCATGGCCAAGCCGATGTTTGCCGACAACGGCTCGGGCATGCACGTCCACCAGTCGATCTGGGGCGACGGCAAGCCACTGTTCGCCGGCGACGGCTATGCGGGCCTCAGCCAAATGTGCCTGTGGTATATCGGCGGCATCATCAAGCACGCCAAGGCCATCAACGCCTTCTCCAACTCCACCACCAACAGCTACAAGCGCCTGGTGCCCGGCTACGAAGCCCCGGTGAAGCTGGCCTATTCGGCCCGCAACCGCTCGGCCTCAATCCGCATCCCGCACACCGACAGCCCCAAGGGCAAGCGTCTAGAAGCCCGCTTCCCCGACCCGATGGGCAACCCGTACCTCACCTTCACCGCCCTGCTGATGGCCGGCATCGACGGCATCATCAACAAGATCGATCCTGGCGCACCTGCCGACAAGAACCTCTATGACCTGCCGCCCCGCGAGCAAAAGAAGATCCCGGAAGTCTGCGGCTCGCTCAAAGAAGCCCTGGACAACCTCGACAAGGATCGCGGCTTCCTCACCGCCGGCGGCGTCATGAACGACGACTTCATCGACGCCTATATCGAGCTGAAAATGGAAGAAGTCATGCGCCTGGCCCTCCACCCCCACCCAGTGGAATTCGACATGTATTACAAGTGCTAGTCGTCAACTTTTGACGTAAGATACCAAGGGCCGGGGAGCGATCTCCGGCCCTTTTTCTTTCAATCCTCCCCCAGCGCCGCAGGCGCGATTTGGGTGGAGGTGGATCGACGCGCAGCGGCGAGACGGAGGGGGTTGCAACCCAGAGCGCCGCGCCCTTCAACCCCCTCAGTCCCTCCGGGACAGCTCCCCCAAAGGGGGCGCATGATGTTCTCAAAGACCTAAACCTCACAGCGTCGGATCATCTCCAACCCGCACCAGCGTCTTCCCGAAATTCCCGCCCTTCAGCATATCGGCAAACGCCACCGGCACATTCTCAAGCCCCTCGCGCAGGTCCTCGAGATACTTGACCTTGCCCGCCGCCACCCACGGTCCCATCTCGCTAAGGAAAGCGTCATGGTGGTCGGTCACATAGTCGCCGACGAACAGGTCGCCCACCTTCACCCCGCGTTCCGCAAAGATCGCCGCGCCGCGCGCCATCAGTTCGGCCCGGCCATTGACGCCTTCGCCGTCTCCATAGTGGGCGATCAGCCCACAAACCGTCATCCGCGCGCCGGTGTTGAACAGCGGCAGCACCGCATCAAACACCGCCCCGCCCACATTCTCGAAATAGACATCAACGCCATTCGGGCAAGCCGCCGCAAGGTCTGCCGC
>JANLPK010000108.1:0-4067 GCA_031367205.1 Alphaproteobacteria bacterium | reverse complement strand
CTAAGCGACTATTTTCAAATAATCTTGCAGCAAAGTGGCCCGCTTTTCGCGCGCTTTGCGCATCTCCTTCCCAGAGCCGGAATTCTCCGTTGCTCGAAAGTTTTGGGGTTCGGGAGATTGAAATGAAGACTTCAAGTTTGGTAGCGGCCATCGCGCTGATGTCAGCCTTTGTGTTTTTTGGACAGGCCAACGCGTCGACGCAGATTGTCAACATATCCGCTGCGAGCGGTGCAGGGACATCTGTGGTCCTCGCTGCAGGAAATTACACAGTAAAGTTCATCGGTGCTGCCGGTGGCGGGCTATATGACGGCTATAGTCCGTGGAGCTCTAACAGTGGCTGCGATGGCAGCGGAATGAATTGCAGTAATGGCTTTGTCGAAAACCTGTCGATCGACTTCGGACATGGCGTCGGAAATTTTGATCGCATTGATGGCTTTGCGCATGGCCAGCTCACCGTTCTGGGGAACAATTTTATCTACGCAACAGGAGCACAGGCGATTGCCCAGATTCAAACGGGAGATATTGTGCGCGCTGCCTTGCCGGGGGCTGCGAACTTGGCAAACTACAGCGCGACGACAAACCCAATCTCATTTTCGCTCTTGGCACCGCAAAGCGTAAACTTCTTTATCTTTGACGACCCGTATTCTGACAATCGCGGCGGAATTTCTATCCTCCTCGACGATGGAATAGGTGTTGGCGGAGTACCTGAACCCGCCACCTGGGCGATGATGATCGCAGGCTTTGGCCTGACCGGTGTGGCGATCCGTCGCCGCCGGGCGATGGCTGCGGCCTAGTCGATCTCCGAGCGCAGGGTCAACCATCCTGCGCTCGGAGGTTCCTATTTGCACCTAACCACAATATTGCGTGGCCCTCGCCTTTGCATCGGGCACATCGACTTTGGCGTCACGGGCACCCAATTCGCCGCGCGCTTGAATCCCCTGCCAAAGGGCTACCGCTCGGTTCGCTGCCGCGCACGCTTCCTTGTTACGCCTAGATTTTTCAAGAATGACCGCATGATTGGGCAAGGCTACGGCCAACTCACGACTGCGCTGCGCATCTTTGGGCACCTGAGCCAGCCGGCTTTCTCGCAAGGCAATGCTTCTCTCTGACGCCAGTACGGCTTCGTCCATTCGACCCAGATCGGCCAGGACAAGCGATTCCTGCCCCTTCAGGACCAGGAGGTGCTCTTCGAGATTGGCATCGTCGCCAAACGAGAGCGCGGCTTCGATGGCACGCACGCCAGCCTGAGCGTGATCCAGCGCTTCGCCGGATCTGCCAGGTATGTCTTGCAAGGTCGACGATACGTTGAATTCTGCGTAGGCCAGATGGGCGATCCAGACCGGCGAGCGCTTCTTGGCCAGCTGGGCCTGCGCAAAGGCTTCTTGTTCGAGGTACCAAGTCAAGGAACCGGACTTGTCTCCCGCATAATAGGTCGCGTCTCCAAGGCGACCAAGCAGGCTGACCTCCAGGCTTGCGGCTTCGCGGGCCAAAGCCGGTCCGACGGGACGGTCGCGCAGTTGGCGCAGTGCATCGTTCAGCAAGGGCAGAGCCTGCGCGGGCTTGTCGGCCCAAATCAGGTCATAGGCTTTGTTTTTCAGCAGGGTGATGATGCCCAACCTGGCACCTTCACGACGTGGATCAAGTCGCAGGGATTGCGCGAAGAGATCGGCTGCGTGCGTGTTGAGTTCAGTGCCGGTTCCCTTAGCGGGTTGCAACGTCCAGCGACCGGTTTCGATCCACCCCAGTTCTTCCAGTGCGCTGGCGTTTTTGGGATCTTTGGCCAATACGATTTTCACTTCGGCTTCGGCATTGTCCAGCGCCTTGAGCGCCGCTTTGGGGTCACCCAGGCTCGTGTTTCCCGTCAAGCCTTCGACCGCCGCCAAGCGGCGCCACCCCTTGATGATATCGACCCGCAGATCGGTGGGTGCGTCGGGCACGCGCTGCAATCGTTCCAGATAGCGTCCAGCGGTTTGCGCCAACCTAGCGCGGCTTCCCACCGTGCCCGGCGAGTCGGCTAGATCGTCATAGAGGTCAAACAGCATGAACCGCGAAAGATCACGCACCTCCAAGAAGCGTGTTTCGGCTTCGCGGCGTTCGCGTTCGGCTCGAACATAGTTGGTGGTTGCGACGACGGCCGTCGCTGTCAGCACCAGAGCCGCCGCGGTGCTCAACGCCACGCCCACCCGATGGCGGCTAATGAAGCGTCGCGCGCGATAGGTCACACTGTCGGGCTGCGCCTGAACCGGGAACCCCGTGCGCCAGCGTTCCAGTTCAGCGATCAGGCTCGCGACGCTGCCGTAGCGATTTGCCGGATCCGGATGCCTCGCCTTGCTGATCACCGCAGTAAGGTCGCCATCCTTTGTCTCACGGATCAACCGGGCCAAGACCTCGCCCAGGGCAAAGACGTCATCGGCGACAACAGGAGCCGCCCCGGCCAGCCGCGCAGGGCTGGCAAAGTCGGTGGTCATCGGCAGGGCCTCGCCGCCATGCTCTTCCCCCAGCAATCGTCCGATGCCGAAGTCGAGCAGGCGCACTCGACCATCGCTGTCCACCATCAGGTTCGAGGGTTTTAGGTCCGCGTGGACGATCAAATGCTCGTGGGCGAACTGGACCGCGCGCGCGCCCTGCAACACCAGCTCGACCCTGGCGCGCTCGGTGAGACCCTCAGCGACCTCATCGATCGCCCGACCCGCGACATATTCCATCACCAGATAGGGCGTGCCGTTATCCAAGACGCCGCCGTCGATTAGCCGGGCTATCCCGGGATGCTCCAGCTTGGCCAGCAGGCGTCGTTCTTCGGCAAATCGGCTACCGGCCAAGCGCACCAAGTGGCCGTGCAACAGCTTGACTGCCACGGTCTGGTCGAAGAGCCCGTCATTGCGCTGCCCCTTCCAAACCTTGCCCATGCCGCCCTCGCCCAGCGGATCGGTGAGGCGAAAGGGGCCGACTTGATCGGGTGCGGGAAAGTCTCCTTCGGTGCCGCTACCGGGAAATTGCGTGGGCATGGCGCGGGTTGCTCGCCGTGCCCCGCGTTCCAGGGCCTCGAGTTTGGCCATCACTTCGGCGGGTTGCCGCGCCGTGAGCCGCAAGCGATAGCCGGTGTCGCCGGGCCGGTCACTCAGCCGTTCAAACAGTGCCATGGCCCGCAGGCCGGGATCAGGGGCTTTGCGGGTCAAGTTCGGGACCCAGGAAGTCCATCAACCAGGCCCGTGCCGCCTGCCAACGGCGTTTGACGGTGCGCTCCGGCAGGCCCGTTGCCGTGGCGGTTTCCTCGACCGTGAGCCCCAGGGTGAACCGCAATTCCACCACCCGCGCATGTTCCGCTGAGAACCGCTCCAGGGCCTCAAGCGCCCGGTCCAGGTCTTCGATATTCACTAGGTCTTCCCGCTGGGCACCCGGAAACTGGGTCATCATCGGCGGTGGCGCGGAGCGCTTTGCAGCGTGAAACTTCCGCGCCTCATCGATCAACACCCGGCGCATGGTGCGCCCCGCCACGGCCAACATATGACCCTGGTCTGCAATGTGGCTGGGCATCGACTGGATCAGCCGTAGGGAGGCTTCATTGACCAAATCGGTGGGTTGGATCCGGCCCTTCATATCATCGCGCGACAGGATCGCGCGGGCCACATGGCGCATGTCTTGATAGACCGCAGCCAGCAGGTCTTGCGGGTCGGCGACGACCGCAATCGATTTCAAGCTCCCATGGCCCGTCTCTAGAGTCATAAGACCATAGTCCACCAGAAACGTTACGAAACAAGTGAGTCCGTGCGCGCGGGAGTTCTCGTTGCTCCCGCGCCTTCATCGCCGCATAGTCCAGATTAAGATCAATGTCTGGGGAGGCGACGATGCTGCGCAATTGGACACTAGCAGGCTTGGGCACGGCCCTGATCCTGGCGGGCTCCTTGTTGGCTCATGCCATCCAAACGGCGGGCGGCACCACCGTCACGGACGTCAGATTCCCGGCCCCCAAGGGCGTGACCCTTTCGGGTCTGCTCTATGTGCCGCGCGGTGTGGATGCGGCCCATCCGGCACCTGCCGTCCTGATCAGCCACGGCTACATCAATACG
>JANLPK010000095.1:0-12141 GCA_031367205.1 Alphaproteobacteria bacterium | reverse complement strand
TTGGGCGGGTCCATGGCGATGAACATCGGCAGCATGAAGTCGTCCTTCTGGTCCGCGATCGTGATCGAGAGCTCAGACGAGAAGGCCTCGTGGTCGGTGTCGACGGCCATGATGTCGTTGTACTTGGTCACCGACCAGAACGCGCCGTCCTCATGGTGATCGGCCGGGTGCAGGTGGACCGGGTCTTCCTTCCGCAGGCGCTCGAAATAGGGCCAATGGGTATCGGTGCGCCACAGCTCAGGATCCACCACATTGATGTCCTCCAAGGGGATGGAATAGGCCCGCGCGCGGGCTTCAGCTTTCAGGTCGATGGCACCGTCGCTCATATATTCCTCCGTGGGGGCCGCTGGGGCACCTCGAACTGCTATCTGATCAGCGTTAATATAGTGCGAGAGGTTTGGCATCAAGGCAAGCCTGAAGCGGATAGCTGGTCAGGTGGAGTCTCGACCCGTCTCGAGAAGTTCCGGGCCATCTCGCGTCAATCGCTTCGGCCAAAAAGCTGCCGTTCAACCGAGAAATTATGTTGCGGAACAGGCTAGCTGATCTTTCCCGCAGCGCGGAGCAGAATCCGTTCTCTTTCATCCTTGGCGCTATGCGAGACGAATTCTCGGTAGCCGAATTGTAGACCGAGCTCGTGCATTAACGTGCGGTCCGTTTCGGAATACAAGATTGCGATGCCCTTGGGGGCAAGGAGGTCGCGTGCGCCCCCATTCTTCCGTAGGCGCTTCATGTAATCATCCTGCCTGGCGACGGCTGCTACCTGCACTCGTGATATGGGCATCCCGGTGCAGTTTTCGAAAAGTGTAGCAACGCGTCTTTGACCGGTGGGAGCACTCATGATTTTCATGCGCAGCGCTTCGTCAATCAGCGACCAAAAGTTCGGCGTGTAGGCGAAGTCCGAAACCAGCCACCAGATGTTGTCTGTTCCAGCGGCCGAAAATGAAGTCTTCTTGTCCTGATTTTGGCCTGCGCGAAGATAGGATGATCGTGCCCGCGCCAATCCCACGGCGCACTTCGATTCCTCTTCATTGATGCGAAGCAACACACACAATTGATCAATGGCTTCGAGAGGTATCATCCATCCGGATTTCCCCCTGGTGGTTGACTTGACATCAACCTCCTGTCCTCCGATCAAAAGGTCCAGGACCACGCCCTTCGGGACTTTCAACCAGTCGCGAAGCAGGATCTCAAACTTTGTGCCGAGATAGGTCTTTTCGGTCTTCTCTAGCTGTTCCAGAAAGAACCGTTCCGTCCGAGCCGTGTCGATGACTTCATCAATTGCGGCGCGAAAGAACGAGCGGAGTTTCTCGACGAACAATTCCCTGCCGCCCACTGCAGCAAGCAAGTCATGTTCAAGTTTCGAGAGATCGGCAAAGTCATGGTGTATCGGGCTCAGTGAGCGATAGCCATTTCCAACAAGCAAACTCACGCAGCCGCCGAGACCGAGAAAAGTTTCTGCACCGAAAGCGCAATCCTTAGATTATGCGCCACACTCCTTGCAACCGGCGGCGGAAACGCATTGCCAACCTGTCTATATGCCGCCGTCTTACGACCGTAGAATTGCCAGCTGTCGGGAAACCCTTGCAGCCGAGCCACCATGCGAGTCGTCAATCGAGGCATCCCACAAAAATCTGGCTCCGGCGCGGCTTCGGCAATCGTCCTTCCCTCAACACCAAGCGACGCCCAAGCTCGACGAGCACGTGTAGGTCCGAGGTCAGGTCCACCATGTTTTTTCGAGCCACCAACAATTGTGGGGGCAATCTCGTTTGCCCGTTCGGCCCACATCTCCGCACCCTTCCAGCCGTTCGCCGCCATCAAATCGCGCAATGTGCTCCCCACCGATGGAGGATTGTGGCGGCCAACCTCGGGCCAATCGAACGCGTCGGCCAAATCATCGCGAAGTGCTATGATAACAACTCTTGGGCGGAGCTGCGGAACGCCGAAGTCAGACGCGTTCAGCAAACGCCAGTCGGCCTTATAGCCGAGCTTCTTAAGCTGGGATTTCAGGTCCAGCCTGTAATCCTCAAACACGGCTGACAAGAAGCCGCGGACGTTTTCGATCATAACGGCCTTAGGCCTAATTTCGTCGATCAGTCGGAGCGCTGCAGGAAAGAGATTGCGCTCATCCTTCTCGCCCAACTGTTTTCCAGCGACCGAAAACGGAGGACACGGCAGACCGCCTGCGAGAAGATCAACACCCCTGTAGGGACGCCCGTCAAACGTGTTCATATCAGCCGTATGGACATCCCACATCGGTCGATTAAGGCGCAGTGTCTTGGCAAAGTCCGGTTCAATTTCGACTAGCGCCGAATGACGAAATCCGGCTTGCTCCAGTCCAAGAGCTTGACCTCCGGCACCAGCGCAAAACTCGATTGATTGCATACGATTCCCTCTGAGGTCGACGGTATGTTCCTGTCTTGTTCAAGTCAAGCAGTCCCAGTAACCTGCCGTCAAACCTGTCCGCTTGTGCGCATCTTAGATCGGACCCAGCCTGTCCGAACTCCTCCGACACTCAAGACACTCAAACTGACCCGCTACCCTACTGTCGGCAGTTCGGGGTCGAGTTTGTGCGGTCTAGAGAGATTTTCTGGCCTGACGCGCGCCGCCCAGTGGTGCATTAGGGCGACCAAGATTTCGAACACCTGTTTGACGGAGCGACCATGACCACCAATGCCCTCTTCAAACCCTTTGTTTTCAAGGGTTTGAACCTGAAGAACCGAATCGTCATGGCACCCATGACCCGGTCGTTTTCGCCCGGTGGCGTGCCGACAGAGGAGGTGGCGCAATATTACAAGCGCCGCGCTGAGAATCAGGTGGGACTGATCGTCTCCGAAGGCACCGGTGTGGATCGTCCGGCTTCGCTCAATGATCCGAACATTCCGCGGTTCCACGGCGAGAAGGAATTGGCCGGATGGAAGCGGGTGATTGAGGCGGTGCATGAGGCCGGTGGTGCCATGGCCCCGCAGCTGTGGCATGTGGGCGCGGTGCGCTCTCGCGATCCGGAGTTCAATCCGCAGGGCGGCTATGACAGCCCATCAGGCCTATCCTCGCCGGGCAAGAAGTTCGGTGAAGGGATGAGCGAAGAGACGGTCGCCGACGCCATTCGCGCCTTTGCCGAGGCCGCTGCCCACGCCAAGGCGCTGGGTTTTGAGTCTGTGGAACTGCACGGGGCGCACGGCTACCTGATCGACCAATTTTTCTGGGACGGCACCAATGAGCGGGAAGACGCTTACGGAGCCAAGGGCCTGCCTGGACGGGCGCGGTTTGCCGGCGATATTCTGCGTGCAGTGCGCAAGGCGGTGGGGCCGGACTACCCGATCATCATCCGCATCAGCCAGTGGAAGCAGCAGGACTTTAACGTCAAGCTGGCCCACGATCCTAAGGCCCTGGAAGCTTGGCTGACGGCGCTCACCGACGCCGGTGCCGATATCCTACATTGCTCGCAGCGCCGGGTTTGGGAGCCGGAGTTCGAGGGATCCGACCTCAATTTCGCCGGCTGGGCCAAGAAGTTGACCGGCGCGCCGACCATTACAGTGGGTTCTGTGGGCCTGAGCGGCGAGTTCATCGCGTCCTATGGCGGCGAAGCCTCCACACCCGCGCCGCTAGACGACCTGTTGGCGCGACTGGAGCGCGAGGAGTTTGATCTGGTCGCCGTCGGGCGTGCTCTGCTGCAGGACCCCGAATGGGTGGTCAAGGTTCGCGACGGCCGGACGCAGGAGCTGAAGAGCTTTGATCGTTCGGCGATGGGGGTGCTTTACTAGGCGGCTACGCGTTGGACTGGAAGATCCGACGATCTGGAATAAGGGAGGTTTGTTATTGGCGAATATGATGACGCCCCGGACCGAACTTTTCGTGCTCAGCGGGGATAACTACCATGCCATTTCCAGCTGAAAGCGTTGGCCGCCATTTGGAGCCAAGATCGTGGGACGCTTCGACCCGCGCCATCCTGGCCTATGCCGCTGGGGTCAGCGCGAGCGAACCTGCCTATTTGGACGATGCCCAGCTAGGCGGGCTTCGTGCCCTGCCGTTTCAATGCGTCTCTTTAGAATGGCCGGTTCTTTTATCCCTCCGGCACGCCGTAGAAAACGTGTTGTCGCCGCAGGAGGCGGCCCGCGGCGTGCACGCGATTCAGGACTCTACCTTTCATCGACCCATTCGGTCGGGCGACCGGCTGATCACCGAGGGCCAGCTGGTGTTGGCCAAGAGTATCCGCGCCGGCGTGCTGACGGTTTGTAGGCTGGTCACCCGCGACCGCGACAGCGGCGAGGCGGTGACGACCACCTGGACAAGCTCAATCTATCGCGACGTGGTGCTGACCAAGGAAACACCATCGCTGGCCGAGCCGCAGGCCCTCGATCCCGTAGAAGCCGCGCCGCCCGGCCCCGACGCCGTCGCACACACGATCCATATCCCCAAGGAGATGCCGCACGCCTATTCAGAGTGCGCGAACATTTGGAATCCCATTCACACCGAGCGCAAGGTGGCGCTGGCTGCGGGCCTGTCCGACATCATTCTCCACGGCACAGCGACCTGGGCCTTGGCCGGACTGACCATCCTGCGTCACTATGCAGACAACAATGTGGGCGCGCTGAAGCGGATCACCGGACGGTTTTCGGGCATGGTCATGCCGGGCGAGGACATCGTGGTGCGTCACGATCGCGCGCCGACCGGCGCGGTACGTTTTGAGGTGCGCACCGCCAGTGGCGGATTGGCCATAAGCCAAGGGGTCGCCTGGCTTGACCTGCCTTAGGCGTTGTAGTTCAGCTTCAACCCCGGCCGGGGCCACCGCGCTCTGAACAGCTTACCGGTCGCCGACGCGGTGACCCAGGCGGTCATCATGTCGTCGCCGCCGAAGCAGATGTTGGTGACGATGAGGTCGGGGAAGGCGAAGTGCTCGCTCGATCCATCGGGGTCGATGGCGGTGATGCCGCCATTGATGATGGTGGCGACGCAGACCTTGCCGCCGGCCTCCACTGCCAAGCTATCGAACAGCTGGTAGCCGGGCATATTGGCGATGACATTGCCAGGGGCAAAACCTGCCGGCGGGGCGAGAACGCCCGGCTCCGCCACCGGAAAGGCCCAGAGACGGCCAAGCTGGGTGTCAGCCACATAGAGCGTCTTCTCGTCGGGCGAGAGGCCGATGCCGTTGGGGGATATGATGTGGTCACGTTGGCGGCTGATGTGGCTGCCGTCGATCTTGGCGTAGTAAATGCCGCCGAACTTGCGGCCCTCCGGCGTGGAACAGCCGTGGTCGGTGAACCAGAAGCCGCCCTGCTTATCGAAGACCAAGTCGTTGGGGCCGATCAGCTTGCGGCCGTCGCACGCCAAATAGAGGGTGGTGAGCGCGCCGGTCGCCAGATCATAGCGCTGGATATAGCCGCCGGTGTGGCCGGCCGGCGTGGGGCCGGGAATGGTCATGCCCTGACTGTCGAGCCACTCGAACGCGCCGCCGTTGTTGGTGATGTAGATGGCACCGTCCGGCCCGATGGCTGCGCCGTTCGGCCCGCCGCCGGTGTTGACCAAGATATCTTTGCGACCATCCGGATGAACCCGGGTCAGCGTCTGACGCTTGATTTCGGTGAGGATGACGGTGCCGTCGGCCATAGCGATAGGGCCTTCGGGAAACTGGAAGTCCTCGGCGATCAGTTGCATGTCCATCTGGTAGTTTCTCCCCTAATTTTCTGGCACTATGGCGACAAGACGCTGGCGAGGCCACCATGAACAAGCCGCTTTATCAGGAAGATTTCTACGCCTGGACGGTCGCCCAGGCCGATGTGCTGCGCCGCCGGAGCGCCAATGAGATCGACTGGGAGAACCTGCAAGAAGAGGTGGAGAGCTTGGGTCGCCAACAGGAAAGCGAACTGCGTAGCCATCTGATTGTTCTCTTGGTTCATTTGTTGAAATGGCAGTTTCAATCTGAACGAAGGACGAGGGGTTGGACGCACACGGTGGCTGAGCAACGCACCGAAACGGCCCGCCTAATCCGCATCAATCCGAGCTTGAAGCCGAAGACCGAAGAGGTCCTGCAGGACGCCTACGACATTGCCCGCATTCGCGCCGCGCGAGAGACACGCAAGACCAAAGACTTCTATCCTGTCGTAAACCCATTTTCCTGGCACGACGCCATGACCATTGGGGTCGAATGGAAGGACTGACTATTTGCGCTCCAAGACCCGGATGGTGAAGGGATAGTCGTCGCCTTCGCTGGCGGGGTAGGACTGGGCTCTAACCTCCGACCACTTGCTCTCATCAAAGCCCCTCAGGACCACGTCGCCCTCGATGTCGGCGTCGATCTCGGTGAGGTAGATGCGCCTGGCGCGGGGCACGGCCATCTCGAACAGGGACACGCCGCCGATCACGCAGATCTCATCGCGGCCATCTTCCTCGGCTTGTTCTTTGGCGATGGCGACGGCGGTGGGGAAGTCGTCGCAAACCACGCAGCCATTGGGCTCGAACGAACCGTCGCGACTGAGCACGATATTGGTGCGACCCACCAGCGGGCGTCGCGGCAGGCTGTCCCAGGTCTTGCGACCCATGATCACTGGCTTGCCCATGGTCACGGCGCGGAAATTAGCCAGGTCGGTCTTGAGCCGCCAGGGCAGGGTGCCGTCACGGCCGATCACGCCATTGCGGGCGCGAGCGATGGGGCCGGCGGTGAGGATGGGGGAGGTCACTCGCGGCCTAGATCGCAATCGGCGCAGCGATGCGGTCGTGGGCTTGGTATCCGCGTAGTTTGAAATCTTCGTAGTCGAAGCTGAACAGATCGGGTTTGTCGGCGATCTCGAGGGTGGGCAAGGGCAGGGGCTGACGGGTCAGTTGTTCGCGGGCTTGGTCGATGTGGTTGAGATAGAGGTGCGCGTCGCCCAAGGTGTGGACGAACTCGCCGGGCTCTAGGCCGACCACCTTGGCCATCATCATGGTCAGCAAGGCATAGGAGGCGATGTTGAAGGGCACGCCTAGGAACACATCGGCGGAGCGTTGATAGAGCTGACACGACAGCTTCCCATCGGCGACGAAGAACTGAAACAGACAGTGGCAGGGCGGCAGGGCCATGTCGTCCACGTCGGCCGGGTTCCAGGCCGAGACAATGTGGCGGCGGCTGTTGGGGTTAGACTTTAGGCTTTCGACCACCGCGGAGATCTGATCGATCACTTGGCCGTCCGGCGCGGTCCAGGAGCGCCATTGCTTGCCATAGACAGGGCCGAGTTCGCCATCGGCGTCGGCCCATTCATCCCAGATGCTGACCCCACGCTCTTGCAGCCAGCGCACATTGGTATCGCCGCGTAGGAACCAGAGCAGCTCTAAGATGATCGATTTCTTGTGCAGCTTCTTGGTGGTCAGCAGGGGAAATCCCTTGGCCAGATCAAACCGCATCTGACGCCCGAAAACGCCCAGGGTTCCAGTTCCTGTGCGGTCGCTGCGCTCAACCCCATGGGCCAGGATATCGGCCAAGAGGTCGAGATATTGCCGTTCCGGATGGTCGGCGATCTGGATGCGGGTTGGGGCGTTCATAGGCTCTCTGATTCGCACGGAACTCTGAGTCGGTCCAACCGCGCTTTGGCTCCATCCACAGCTGAGGCCAAGGTGCTAACCGGAAAAGCCGCCGTTCTTGAGAAAGAGCTCCTCTTCCGCAGTGTTGACCCGACCAAAGGCAGAGTTGCGATGGGGAAATCGACCAAAGCGCGCGACGATGTCCTGATGGATCAGAGCCCATTTGAGGGTGTCCTCGTCACCCGTCTGATCGCGCAGCTGAGTGGTGAGGCGCACGGATTCAGTTTGATCTACGCGGTCCTCTGAGTGCTCGAAGGGCAGATAGAAAAACGGTCGCAGGTTGGGCTCGACTTGAAGATCATAGCCCCGCGCCACGACGATCTTGGCGATGCTGCGGGCTTTGGGGTCGGTGGCGAAGGCGTGGGCGGACCCGCGATAGATGTTGCGAGGAATTTGATCGAGCAACAGCACCAGCGCCAGCGCACCTTCGGCTGTCTCTCCCCAATTATCATACTCGGCCCGTGCGGCGGCGTGATGGACTAGCTCAAATCGCAAGCGCAGGGCGTCGTCGAAGGCAGCGGATTTCTTGAACCAATTGCTGCGGCCAGCGGCACGCCAATAGTGGTTCATATCATTGGGGGTGACGGGCATGATCGGTCCTATTCCGAGTATGCCTAAATCGGATGTCGGCGGTCTTTATTCAAGATAGGTTCAGCTTGTGAGGCTCATGTTTTGAGCGTCGGGGGCGATACATCTGCGACCTCAATTGAGGTTTGGACATTGAGAACGACGATGAAAACTCTGATCCCAAGCGCTTTTGTCTTGGCATTGCTGACCTCAACAGCTGGTGCGGCCCTGGCCCAGGAGGGTCCCGGTCAAGTGGAGGTGAACCTTGACGGCGTGAGGGCCGCCATTGAGGCGTCGGGTCAAGCGGGCTCGCCGCCGTCACCATCGCCGCGTTTTGAGGTGCCCGCTCCCAGGGCCGAACCTGCGCCCGCGCAACTCGAACGTCGCGGTGATCGCGGCGTTGCCGATATTCAGGACGGGGCGGGCTGGGTCCGCCGGCCCTCCGCGCCGGACATCGAACCTGGGCCGGCTCGCGTCGATCCGCGGCCGGTTGTGACGCAAGCCTCACCGGGTCAAGATCGTCACCGCCACGATGACGATGAGCGCCTGCCACAGAGTTTCGATCCCGGTCGTCGGGGCGACGGATCGACCTATGTCCCACCGCCTGAGCCGCCGCGCGTGACGCAACCGACACCACAGATGCGCGGTCCTTCCCCGGATCGCGGAGGATCGGGTGGAGATCGGACACGTCCGGCCGGCCGAGACGGCGACCACAATCGTGATCGTGACAGAGATCATGGTCGGGACGATCACCGGTGGCGTGATGACACAGACCAACATCGCAATGACCGGAGTGGTCGATCCTGGAACGACCACAATGACTGGCAGTGGCGAGACCAGCCAGGGCGCGATTGGCAGTGGCGTGGCCAGGACGATTTCCGCGATTGGGGCGGCAGCCGACGGCCCTATTACAGCCAACATCGCTATCGCGGTTGGGACTATCGCCCGCCCTACGGCTTCTATGCTCACGATTGGCGCTACGGCGAATATATGCCGCCGTCATGGTGGGCCTCGAACAATCGAATCCTAGACTGGTGGAACTATGGCCTACCGCGTCCGCCGTTGGGCTATCAATGGGTTCGGGTCGGCGACGACGCGGTCCTGGCCGACAAATTCAATGGTCGGGTGATCCAGATTGTCTATGACCTGTTCTGGTAGGTGCTGAGACACTCCCTCCCCATGAAGGGGAGGGAGTGCTTGACCTACACGCATTTTTCCTCTCCAACGCGGCGCCTTTGCTGCACGACCGTAGAGCGGTTTTGCGGCTCAACTTGTCCCCTGGAGACTGATCATGCGCGTTTATTATGATCGCGACGCCGACCTCGCCCGTATCCTGGACAAGAAGATCGCCATCGTAGGCTATGGCAGCCAGGGCCGGGCCCATGCGCTTAACCTCAAAGATTCCGGCGTTAAGAACGTCGTCGTGGCCCTGCGTCCTGGCTCCGCCACCGCCAAGAAGGTTGAGGCCGACGGCCTAAAGGTCATGAGCGTCGCCGAAGCTTCGGCCTGGGCCGACGCGGTCATGGTACTGGCCCCTGATGAGCTGCAGCGCGGCATCTATAACAGCGAGATCGCGCCCAACATCCGCGACGGCGCGGCCCTGCTGTTCGCCCATGGCCTCAACGTCCATTTCAATCTGATCGAGCCGGCCCCCGGCATCGACGTGCTGATGATCGCGCCTAAGGGCCCCGGCCACACGGTGCGCGGCGAGTATCAAAAGGGTGGCGGCGTGCCCTGCCTGATCGCCATCCATCAGAACCCCACCGGCAATGCCCACGATTTCGGTCTGGCCTACGCCTCGGCCATCGGCGGCGGGCGTTCCGGCGTCATCGAGACCACCTTCCGCGAAGAGTGCGAAACCGACCTGTTCGGTGAGCAGGCCGTGCTGTGCGGCGGCTTGGTTGAGCTGATCCGCGCGGGCTTCGAGACCCTGGTCGAGGCCGGCTACGCCCCGGAAATGGCCTATTTCGAATGCCTGCACGAAGTGAAGCTGATCGTCGACCTGATCTATGAAGGCGGTATCGCCAACATGAACTACTCGATCTCCAACACCGCCGAATACGGCGAATACGTAACCGGCCCACGCATCGTGACCCCCGACACCAAGGCCGAAATGAAGCGCGTGCTGGAAGACATCCAGTCGGGCCGCTTCGTGCGCGACTTCATGCAAGAAAACGCCGTCGGCGCGCCAAGCTTCAAGGCCACCCGCCGTCGTGGGTCTGAGCATCAGATCGAAGAAGTCGGCGCACGACTGCGGGCGATGATGCCGTGGATCACCAAGAACGCGCTGGTGGATACGTCGCGGAACTGACCGAGAGGTCACCCCGGCGAAGGCCGGAGTCCAGCTGAGACTCTTTAAGGCCTGGGCGTAAGCCCGGGCCTCTTCGTTTGGGCGAAGTCGAGCGTGCCCCTACCTCTTCATCGCGAATATATTGACAATCTTTGCCAATTTCTCCAAATCTGCGCCGAGAGGTGCATCCATGGTGACGATGAATGTTTCCCTTCCCGGTGCGATGAAGGATTGGGTTGAGGGGCGGGCGCAGACCGGGCGCTACAGCAATGCTAGCGATTATGTGCGTGATCTGATCCGTCGCGACCAAGAACGCGACGCCAAGGTTGCAGCGATGCAGCACTTGGTGACGGAGGCCTTGGAGAGCGGTGTTAGTTCGCGCTCGACCCAAGACATCTTGGAGATCGCCCGACGTCAGGTCAAACCTGCCTGATGGGCTACCGGCTCAGCCATAGGGCCGAGGAAGACCTCATCGGACTCTATGTCTCCGGCACCCGCGAATTCGGGAACGCGCAGGCTGAGCGGTACTATGCCGGCTTGGAACGTGCCTTTGATTTCCTGTCAGACTATCCCCGCGCAGCCCGCGAGCGCACAGAGATTGTGCCGCCTGTGCGGGTGCATCCCCACCGGGCACATGTGATCGTTTACATGGTGGGCGAGAATGATGTCTTCATCCTACGCATCCGACACGGTCACGAAGACTGGGAGCCGTCGCCTGTCGGAGAGTAGGGTACGTGTCCTGGTTTCTCGCAACCCTGAACTCTGTGTCCTACAGCGCCGCCTACGTCATCTCGGCTTGATGAGCTGATTTATCGAGAGTATCATTAGATGATAACCATCTGAGGCGTCGTCATGGCCAGCAGCTACTCCCTCGGCAGCCACTTTGAATCCTTCGTGCAAGGCCAACTGGCCGGCGGCCGTTACAACAACGCCAGCGAAGTTCTCCGCGATGCGCTGAGATTGATGGAAGACCGCGACGCCAAGCTGCAAGCTCTGCGGGCGACCCTCAATGCCTCGATCCGCGCCGGTGGCGCGCATAGCGACGAGGATGTGACCCTGGCGCTCGACGAGGAAGAGGCGGCGCTCGCCCGAGACGGCTACTGATTGCGCCGGCTGGTCTATCTGTCATCGGCGCGGCAGGATCTCCGCGACATCCTGCTTTACCTTGCCCATGAGAGCGGAGACCGCGCCGTCGCGCGCGCCGTCGTCAATCGGTTGCAGCAGCAATGCGGCAAACTGGGCGCGCTACCGGGGACCCTGGGTCGCGCAAGGCCGGAACTGCGGCCCGACATCCGCAGCTTTCCCTTTCGCGGCTACATCATCTTCTTTCGGTATCACGCGCAGACGTTTGAAGTGGTCAACGTGCTGGAAGGCCATCGGGACTTTCCGGGCCTATTTGGGGAGGGGTGACAGTGTCTGAAATAGATGGGTTGGGACACGCACTACTTCCCTCAATCCTCACCCGCCCAAGGCCTTCCGCAACACCCTATCCGCCCTTGATCGCCACCCAGCGCCCGCGTGAAAAGCCTCAACCACCGCGTTTTGAGACGCAGGGCCGCCTGTTGCTTGGCTGGGTCAGCCGAGCACCATGCTCATAAGGTTTCCGACTATCGTTGCCACCGAAGGCTCGCGCACCTAGCCCGCCGGGGTCTCCCAACAGGTAAGCGACGCCAGCTACTACGAAGCCCGCCACACCTGTGGTAGACTAGGCTCTCGCCACGCCACCGGATGCC
>JANLPK010000092.1:0-11763 GCA_031367205.1 Alphaproteobacteria bacterium | reverse complement strand
TCGCTGCCCCCAAGCGGTTGCTGCGCTAGACTAGGTTCGCTAAATCCCACCCATGACTCAGCAACTCCACCTCGAAAGCATCGAAAACTTCCGCGATTTTGGTGGCTATGGCACCGCCTGTGGTCGGGGCATCAAGCGCGGTGTCTTGTTCCGTTCAGCCAACCATTCCAATGCCACGCAGGCCGATCTCGACACCCTTCACGGGCTCGGTATCACAACGATCGTTGACCTGCGCCGACCCATGGAGCGGGAGCGTGAACCTTCGCGGCGCCACCCGGCATTCAACGGTCAAGTGATCGAGAATGACACCAATGTCGAAGGCGCTGACTGGTCGATCATGCTCAAGGAAGCCCCCAGGATCGATGCCGATTGGTTCTATGAAGACTCCATCGCCTTCTATCGCGCCGCGCCCTTCGAAGAACGCCACGTTGATCTGTTCCGCCGCTACTTCCACGCGGTGGCTCATGCCGACGGCGGCATCCTGGTCCATTTCGCGGCGGGTAAGGATCGCACCGGCATGATCTGCGCACTGACCCACCATCTGGCCGGAGTACATCGGGACGATACGCTGAGCGACTTCCTGGCCACCAATCACCCGGGCCGTATGACCCACCGGATCAACTTCCTCGGCCCCTGGATCAAGGACCTGACGGGTCGCCACGTCGAGGAAGACGCCCTGCGCGTCGCTGTCAGCGTCCATGAGTCCTATCTCGACGCCGCCCTTGACCAGATCACCAAGACCTCCGGCTCCATAGACGACTATCTGGAAAACACTCTGGGCGTCGATGCCAAGCTCCGAGACAAGATCGACGCTCGCATCCTGGGCTGACTTCGCCTAATCGTCGCCCCTGCCAATTTGAGAGACGACCATGCAAAGTTTCCAGCCGCCGCGCCGCATTTTGATGGGGCCCGGCCCCTCTGACGTCAGCCCCCGCGTGCTGGCGGCGCTCGCCCGTCCGACCATCGGTCACCTGGACCCCGAGTTTCAGAACCTGATGGAAGAGATCAAGGCGGGCCTGGCCCGTCTGTTCAATGCGACGGACCACGCCTGCGTCCCGCTGCCGGCCCCCGGCACGGCGGGCATGGAAGCCGCGATCATGAACCTGCTGGAGCCCGGCGATCATGCTGTTGTCGCGATCAACGGGGCCTTTGGCGGACGCATGGCTGACATGGCCGACCGGGCCGGCGCTACCGTGACCAAGGTTGAGTTCGAATGGGGCCAGCCTGTCGATCCGGCCAAGATCGAGGAAGCGCTGAAAGCCGGTCCCGCCAAGGTCCTGGCCTTTGTCCATGCCGAGACTTCCACCGGCGTGCGGTCTGACGCCGCGACCCTCTGCGCCTTAGCTCAGAAGCACGGTGCGCTCTCCGTCGTGGATTGCGTCACCTCGCTAGGCGGTATCCCGGTCGATGTGGCGGCCTGGGGCGCAGACGTGGTCTATTCGGGCACCCAGAAATGCCTCTCTGCCCCCCCTGGACTCTCCCCCATCGCGCTCTCCAAAGCCGCCCAAGCCGCGATCTCGGGCCGTAAGACCAAGGTCCGCAACTGGCTGTTAGACTTCAATCTGCTGATGGCCTACTGGGGCGGCGACGGTGGACGGACCTATCACCACACCGCCCCGATCAATGCGCTCTACGGCTTGCACGAAAGCCTCGTCGCGCTGTTCGAAGAGGGCCACCAAGCCGTCATGGTTAGACATGCCTGCACCCATGAAGCCCTGGCCGCCGGGATCGAGGCTGCTGGCCTGAAGTTCCTGGTGGACCCCGCCTACCGCCTGCCGCAACTGAACACTGTGCTGGTGTCAGACGGCGTAGACGAAGCCGCCGTCCGTGCCTATGTGCTCGCCAAATGGGACCTTGAACTCGGTGCCGGCCTCGGCCCGCTAAAGGGCAAGGTCTGGCGCATCGGCCTGATGGGATCGTCAGCCACACCCTGGCACGTGCGCCTCTGCCTCACGGCGCTGTGCGAAGCCCTGGCCACCCAAGGCTTCAAGGCCGACGCCACCGCCGCACTGGCAGCGGTGGATGGGAAGCTGGCCTAAGCCAATATCTACATCGCCGGGGCTTTGCCGCCCACGCCGGTGGAGACCGCATTGGCCACTAGGCCCTTGGGCGTGGGAAAGGCCACCAGGAACACATTGGTGCCCTTCTTGACCATGGCCTTGTCGGCGGGCGTGATCATCACGATCGGCACCCGCTTCGGCACCACGATCTTGCGCGAAGGTTGGCCATTATAGCTGACTTCCAGCTCTTGACCCTTCTTGCCGGGGACCACCTTGCCGACCGTACCATTGGTCATCATCGAGCCCTTCTTCAGGTCCCAGGGATAATGGCCCTCGCCCATCTTCACGCCGGGCGGGAAGACGTGGACTTCCAACGATTTGCCGGTGTTGTCCTCTTGCGGCATCTCGGCGGTGCCGATGAAGCTGCCGGGCCTAACCTCATCCATGGTCACCGGCTTCATGACAGACACCGTCCAGCCCGGAGCCATATTGATGGTGGTCAGCTTCTTGTCCTTGCCCTTGATGGTCAAGGCATTGGCCTCCACGGCAGTCACCACGCCGCGCAGAATCTGCGGGCCGGCGGCTTGGGCTAAGGCAGAGCCTGCAATTAGGCTGGAGGCTAGGGTTGCGGCGAGGAGCACGCGGCGGTTGAAGGTCATGGGTGGCATCCTGTCACTGAGTCTCAGCCCACACAGCTACACCGGCAACTTGCTAAAGCCTAGAGCGTGGCGAATACTGCCGATTAGAAAACGGGAGATCATCATGGCTGACGACACTGGGTCCCTGGACCATACCCGCCGAGACTTCACTGCACTCACCGTCGCCGGTGCTGCAACCATCGCCACCAGCGCCCATGCCGCCGAGGTGGTCGAGAGCGATGTCACCATCAAAACCGCTGACGGCTCCTGTGACGCGGCCCTGTTCCATCCAGCCGGCAAGGGCAAATGGCCCGCCGTGCTGATCTGGACCGACATCTTCGGCCTGCGCCCGGCTTTCCGCGATATGGGCAAGCGTCTGGCCGCCCAGGGTTACACCGTGCTGATCCCCAACCCTTTCTACCGCACGGCCAAGGCACCGGGCATCACCGGCCCCTTCGATTTCGCCAGCCCTACCGACCGCGCTAAGCTAACGCCGCTGCTCAGCCCCATGACGCCGGACGCCGTTACCCGCGATGCGGTGACTTTTCTCGCCTTTCTCGATGCCCAAAAGACCGTCAACAAGAAGGCCAAGGCCGGCGTCCAGGGCTATTGCATGGGCGGCCCGCTGACCGTGCGCACCGCCGCAGCCCTGCCGAACCGGATCGGAGCCGGTGGCTCATTCCATGGCGGCAACCTGGTCACCACCTTGCCCGACAGTCCCCACCTGCTGGTGCCCAAGATCAAAGCCAAGATGTATTTCGGCATCGCCTCCAACGACGACCAGAAACAACCCGACGCCAAGGACAAACTGCGGGCGGCCTTCGATGCGGTGGGTGGTTCTGCCAAGATCGAGGTTTACGGTGCCCTGCACGGTTGGTGCGTTCCGGGTTCAGCGGTCTACAATCAGGCCGACGCGGAGAAGGCCTGGGCTGAGCTGAGCGCACTGTACAAGGGCGCGTTGGTTTAGAGGTTTAGAACCTCCTCGCCCCACAAGAGTGGGGCGAGGATTTTCACCCCCGCCGAGCCCTGAAAAAACCCTTCAGCATCGCCGAGCTCTCTTCGGCCAGCACGCCACCGACCACCTCAGGCCGCCAGTGGCAGGTCGGCTGCTCGAAAAACTTGCCGCCACTCACCACCGCCCCGCCCTTGGCGTCCTGTGCCCCGAACACCAAACGCCCGATCCGTGCATGGCTGATCGCTCCCGCGCACATGGCGCAAGGCTCCAGAGTGACCACGAGGGTCAGGTCAGTCAGGCGATAGTTGCCTAACGCCAAAGCTGCTGCCCGCATGGCTACGATCTCGGCATGAGCCGTGGGGTCATGGTCGGTGATTGAGCGATTGGCACCTGTCGCAATCACCTCACCTGTGGCTGGGTCCACGACGACAGCCCCCACCGGAGCCTCCCCGGCGTCTGCGGCGGCTTGCGCCGCGGCCAGCGCGATGCGCATGGTGCGTTGATCATGGTCCACGATCCCTTACGTCCCCAGACAGACCCGCAAGGTCAAGCCCCAAGCGCCGCGACAGGCGAGGGCGAACGCGTGGCCAAGGCCCTGGCGCGGGCTGGTGTGGCCTCTCGTCGCGAGGTCGAGCGGCTGATCGAGGCCGGGCGCGTGGCGCTGAATGGGATGGTCTTGACCACCCCAGCAATCAAGGTCGAGGCGGGCGATATCTTGACCGTCGACGGCGAAGTGGTCGATCAGGCCGAACCCGCCCGCCTGTTCCGCTACCACAAGCCCGCCGGTCTGGTGACCAGCCACAGCGATCCACAGGGCCGCCCGACCGTGTTTGACGCCCTGCCCACCACCTTGCCGCGGCTAATCTCGGTGGGCCGCCTGGACCTCAATACCGAAGGCTTGTTGCTGCTCACCAATGACGGCGGTCTGGCGCGGGCTTTGGAGTTGCCCTCCACCGCGCTGGTCCGTCGCTACCGGGCCCGGGCCCATGGCCGCATCACCCAGGACAAGCTGGATAAGCTGAAAGACGGTGTCACCATCGAGGGCGTGCGCTACGGCTCCATCGAGGCGACCATCGACAAGGCCAAGGAGGGGCCGAGTGGGGCCAATCTCTGGATCACCCTGACCCTCGCCGAAGGTAAGAACCGCGAAGTGCGCCGGGTGCTGGAGTCTGTGGGGCTGCAGGTCAACCGGCTGATCCGCCTGGCCTATGGACCCTTTGCGCTCGCGACCTTGGGCGTCGGTGAGGTGGAGGAGGTGGGGCCCCGGGTCATCCGTGAGCAGATGGCCGATCACATTGCGCCCGATAACCTGCCCCAAGGCGACCGCCCACAGTGGAAGTCGCCCAGGTCAGCGAGTGCCAAGCGCCGCGACTCAGCCGCCGGGATCACCGAGCTTGTCGCTGCACCACAGCCCAAGACCAAGCCGGTCTATAAGTCCGGCTGGGCCAAGCCCAAGCCCAAGACCGCCCATGAGATCAAGGTGCTGGCCGACAAGACGAAGATCGCCAAGCCGCGCCGCGCCAAGGCCGAAACACCGCCCAAGAAATTCTACCCGCCCAAGCCCAAGGCGACATCTAATCCTAAGCCGACTGTATCTCCACAGGCTGGCGCGCGGCCCTCAGGCCCTCGCGGGCCGAGGCCGTCGCCATTACGGCCTGGAAGCTCGCCCGCTCGTCGGCCAGCCCCTCGCTCAGGGGGCGGGACAAAGCCGCGCGGGTAAGCCGCTTGGCATAGGCGATTCCCTCCGCGCCGCGCGCGTCCCACTCCGCCGCCATCTCCAGCGCCCGTGCCAGTGGGTCGGCGGCCAGCTCATGCACCAAACCGATTCGCAAGGCCTCAGTCGCATCCACCACCAGGCCGCGCAGTATCATCTCAACAGCCTTGGCCTCACCGATCACGCGGGGCAGACGCTGGGTGCCGCCACCGCCGGGGAAGATGCCGATCCGAGTCTCCGGCAAGCCGATGGCGGTAGCCTGCGGTCCGGCGATGCGGATGTCGCAGGCCAGCGTCATCTCAAACCCACCGCCCATGCAAAGTCCATTGATCGCGGCGACCACCGGTTTGGGCGCGGCGGCCAACAGGTCGGTCATTTCCAGAAAGCCGGGCGCAGGTGGCTCACGCGGAGTCGGCGGCGCGGCCGGCGCGCTGGCCACATGATCGCTGGCGGCGGAGAGCTCTCCCACATCATAGTGGCGGACAAATATCCCCGGCACACCGCCGGTCAGCACGATGGAGCGCACCTCGGGGTCTTCCGAAGCGGCCTTCACCGCCGCATACATCTCCCGCGAGCCAGCTGCCGTCATGGTGCCCCAGGGCGGGTTGGCATAGGTCAGGACGGTGCAGCCCCCCTTGCGTTCTACGGTCACGAAAGCCATCAACACCTCCCACAATTGTTGGCCAACAGCTTAGACAGAAGAGAACGGAAAGTTCCATGCGCATCGTCGCCGGTGAATTTCGCGGCAAGGCCCTGGTGGCCCCGGATGGCCAGGCCACCCGCCCTACCTCCGACCGAGCCCGACAGGCGATCTTCAATATCCTGGAGCATGCCTCCTGGGGACCCGAGTTGGATGGCGCGCGAGTAGTCGATCTGTTCGCGGGGTCAGGTGGCTTGGGGTTTGAGGCGCTCTCACGGGGCGCGGCCTTCTGCTTGTTCGTCGAAACCGACCCCGACGCGCGCGGCGCGATCCGCGAGAACGCCGAAGCATTAGGCGTGCTGGGTAATACCCGCATCCATCGCCGCGATGCGACCGATCTCGGTGCCAAACCCGGCTCCGACGGCGCGCCTTTTAACCTAGCCTTCCTAGATCCCCCCTATGCCAAAGGTCTGGGTGAAGCGGCCCTGGTGGTTCTCGCGGGCGGCGGTTGGCTCGCCCCCGGCGCGGTTGTCGCCTTCGAACGCGGCACCGGCGAACCCGACTTCGAGGTCGAAGGCTTCACCAAACTGGATGTTCGCGATTATGGCGCCGCCCGGATTTGGTTCCTTGGGTTCGGCTAAATCCGCCCCCAATTCCTTCCCCGCCGGGGAAGGTGGCGCGAAGCGCCGGAAGGGGCTGGGCTGAAAGCCCGGAGGGGGCGGGGGACCGCGAAGCGGCGGAGGGGGTTGAAGCGCGCCGACCTGTAGGCTTCAACCGCCTCCGGCCTTTCAGGCTACCTCCACCCAATTCGCGCCTGCGGCTCTGGGGGAGGATTTCGCCCTACCACCCCTTCACCGTGGTCCGATTGTCCAACTGAGCTCTCAAGCTGACCAATCCCTCGCGGGTGATGCGATAGGGCCCTCCACTCCGACTGGCGATAAGGCCCTTCTTTTTCAGGCTCTTGAAGACGGCAAGGTCACAGTCGGCCAGTCGCCAACTGTCGCGGGTCAGGCATTCAGCTGATATGACGCGCCCGCGGTCATCGCGTTCGAGCACGATGACGCCGCCCTGGGCCAGGGCATGCAGTGTCCGCTGCTGCGGTTTGGAAATGTTCAATGGATTGTCCGAAATCAGGCCTGACGAGGCGCAACCCCAAACGGGGCACGGACGAAACGGGCCTGACACGCCGGTCAGTTTTAGGAGGGCCGGCGGTTAAGCCCGAGCCTCGACAGCAATCTCTGACATGGTCTCCACCTTGTTTGGTGAGGGTGCAAGATGCCCCAGGAACGGCGGGTTCGTCTAGCCCTACCGCCGCCCGAACAGCCGCTCGATATCGGCCAGCTTCAGCTCCACATAGGTGGGTCGACCGTGATTACATTGGCCGGAGTGGGGGGTCGCCTCCATCTGCCGCAGCAGAGCGTTCATCTCCGGGGCATTGAGGCGGCGGCCGGCGCGGACCGAGCCGTGGCAAGCCATGGTGGAGCAGACCTCTTGCAGGCGCTCCTTCAGCGCCAGCGCCTGGCCGTTTTCGGCAAGGTCGTCGGCGATATCGCGGATCAGGCCTGAGACGTCGGTCTCGCCGAGCAGGGCTGGGGTCTCGCGCACCAGGATCGCACCTGGCCCGAAGGGCTCGATCATCAGGCCAAGTGCGGCGAGTTCATCGGCCTTGGCTGCCACACGTTCGGCCTCGGCGGGATCAAGTTCTACCACTTCGGGCAACAGCAGGACTTGGCGCGCGACCCCGCCCTCATCCATCTGGGCCTTCATCTGCTCATAGACCAACCGCTCATGGGCCGCATGCTGATCGACGATCACCACCCCGTCGCGAGTCTGGGCGACGATATAGGTCTCGTGAACCTGAGCGCGCGCTGCTCCGAGTGGGAAATCGACAGGATCAAACACCACCGACGGGGCGGCGGGCTCGGACATCCCGGCACCGTAGGGCAAGGGCTCGGCTCTAGCCGACACCGCCGTCAAGCCCGGCAGGTCTGCGGCCCGCCAACCGCCCATCTTCCAGGCCGAAAACCCCTGCGCCGAGGGTTGGTGCTGTCCCAAATATCCGGGTCGCAGGTGCGCCAAGGCGTCGTCGCCCACGGTTGTCGCGGCCCTGTGTCCCGCTCCGGCCAGTGTGTGGCGCAACCCGCCGACAATCAGCCCCCGCACCAAGGCCGGATCGCGGAACCGGACCTCAGCCTTGGCAGGATGGACATTGACGTCCACCTGTCCGGCATCCAGTTCCAGATAAAGCGCCACCAAGGGGTGACGATCGCGCGCAAGGAAATCGGCATAGGCCCCGCGCAGCGCTCCTTGCAGCAACCGGTCGCGGACAGGCCTTCCATTGACGAAAAGATACTGGTGCGCCGAATTGCCGCGGTTGTAAGTCGGCAGACCTGCAAAGCCCGAAAGCCTTACCCCATCGCGGGTGTAGTCGATGGCCAAGGCATTGTCGGAAAACTCCCGGCCCATGATCGCCGATAGCCGGGCCAGCCGACCATCCGGTCCCTTGGCCTCGGCGGGCAAACGTAAGGTCCGGCGACCGTCGATATCGAGACTGAAGCTGACATCCTCATGGGCCATGGCCTGGCGCTTGATCTCCTCGGCAATGGCCAGCGCCTCGGATCGCTCCGACTTCATGAACTTCAGCCGAGCAGGCGTGGCGTAGAATAGGTCCCGCACCTCCACCCGCGCGCCGTGCGGGCCGGGGAAAGCGCTGGGGGCCACCGGTGCCATTTCGCCACCCTCGACTAAGATCACATGGGCATCGGATGATCCCTTGGCACGCGAGGAGATAGACAACCGCGCCACCGACCCGATGGAAGGTAGGGCTTCGCCTCGGAAGCCTAGGGTGAAGATGTTGAGCAGGTCATATTCCCCAGCGGCATCGGGGCTGAGCTTGGAGGTGGCGTGGCGCTCGACGGCCAGCGGCAATTCCTCCGGACCTAAGCCCAATCCGTCATCCGCCACCAGAATCCGTGTCAGCCCGCCACCCTCGACCTGCACCTCAACCGAGGTCGCCCCGGCATCCAGGGCGTTTTCCACCAACTCCTTGACCGCACTGGCAGGCCGCTCGACCACCTCGCCGGCGGCGATGCGGTTGACGGTGTGCGGTGGTAGGCGGGCAATGGTCATGATTTGGCGAGCTTTCGCATTACATATAGGACGATTCCAGCAGCGCGCTTCGAAGGATCGATCATTGGCCCGACGCAATCTTTTGGCGGCTGCCCTGGCGATCAGCCTGGTAGGTCCAGCGATTGCCCAGGCCCCGCCGGTGCTCGAGGATCCCGACGCCACGGTGGTCGAGGAACTGGTGGTCACGGCCCGCTTGCCGGGCCCTGCCTGGTGGCGGGTGTCGGACGCTGACACCACGGTCTATGTGCTGGGCATTCCCTCTATTGCGCCTAAGCACCAGCAGTGGAACCGGGTCATTTTCGACCGAAGGCTTGAGGGATCCAACGCTGTCATCCTGCCATTCAACGGCCTAAAGGTAAGACTGTCCGGGGCACCTGGGGCGGTAATCGCCCTCATGCGTCTGAGATCTAGCAAACCCTTCGAGGCCAGCCTGGACCCCGCCACCCGCAACCGCTTCTCCGCTGCACGAACCAAGCTCGGTCAGCCGCCGGAGCGCTATAAGACCAATAGTGCACTGGCTGCCGGCCTGCTGCTGATCAGCGACTATCGCGATGGGGTGGGCCTCACCACCACCGACCCCATCAAGCTGATCCGCTACTTGGCGCAGCGCAAACGGGTCAAGATCGTCCAGCGCGCCTATGATCTAGGGCCGCTGATCGGGGCCATGTCGCGAACCTCCGCTGCAGCGGGCCGCACCTGCCTGGACGAATCCCTGCATGAGGCCGAGGCCGGTCCCGGCGGCGTTCTGGCGGCTTCACGTGCCTGGGCAGACGGGCAGGTCGCCGAGGCACTACAGGCGGAACGCAGCTATGAGCGCTGCATGGCAGCGGCCCCCGGCGCGCTCGCCTTCGATACTAAGGTTAAGACCGACCTGATGAACGACATCATCGTGGCTCTGCGGACCCCCGGCCATGCCATAGCTGTGGTGCAACTCCGACCTTTGCTGGCCAAGGGCGGCGTGCTCGACCGCCTGGAAGACGCCGGCTACGATGTAAAGACGCCGGGGCAGGAGTAACTGTGGTGACATGATCACAGAGATTTCCGATTACTTCTCCAAGGGTTGCGGTCGCTGTGAACGCTTTGCCACGGTCGATTGCTCGACGCGACGATGGGCCGTTGGGCTGGCGGATGTGCGCCGCATGTGCCTGGCCGTCGGGCTGGCAGAGACGGTGAAGTGGGGCCATCCTTGCTACATGCATTCGGGCCGCAATATCGCGATCCTTGGGGCATTTCGCGGCGATTTCCGCATCACGTTCTTGAACGCCGCCTTGTTGAAAGACCCGCAAGGCGTGCTCAAGAAACGCGGGCCCAACACCCAGCGCCCCGACATGATTTGCTTTGTGGACAACGCTGGCGCAGCGAAAATGGCACCGGTGATCCAGGCCTATCTGCAAGAGGCGATGGGCTATGCGGAGGCCGGGACTTTACCGCCGAAAGAGCAGCGCGAGATTGAGCTGCCCGACGAATTGGTCCAAGCGTTGGATGCCGATCCTGAACTGGCGGAGGGCTTTCACAACCTGACCCCAGGGCGGCAGAAGAGCTATGTGATCAGTCTCAACTCGGCAAAATCCTCCCCAACGCGAACCGCTCGCATTGCCAAATTCCGAGATCATATCCTGGCGGGAAAGGGCGCAATGGAGCGTAGCTAGAGACCCGGCAGCTTGAACCGGGTCTGCCTCTCGCGGGCGATGATCACCGGCTTATCGCCGATCAGTGCCTTGATTTTGGCATCCTCGGCAGCGGCATCCACCGGAGCAGGTGCGTCGCCTTCGGTCGTCACCGGTGTGTCGCTGCGCGGCTCGCCTTTTTTCCAGAACATCACCTTGTCGGCGAAGGACTTGTCCTTGTGGGCGATGTCGCCGTTCTCGTCGTCCACCACAAAGCGGATCAGAGGGTCGGCTTTGTCCGCCCCGGCGCGGGTTACCAGGAGTTTTTCACCCTCAGTACGGTCCTGGGCTTCGCGGCGGCCCAGCAGGGCATTGCGCGCGGCGCTCTCGGGTTGCAATTCCTGCGGGCGGGGTTCGCCGGGTGCAGGCGGGCGAAGGGAATAGTCCGGCGGCACGACCAAGGGTGCCTTGGAGACCACCCGAAACTCGTCGGGCACCACCTTACTCATCCCCAAGGCTTGCTTGGCGGTGGTGCAGCCGGTTAGGCCCAGCAGGCCAACTAGGGACGTCGCAACGATCACTCGGTTCAAGGACATGAACTCAAAGGCTCCAAAAGGCCGCCCCCGGCCGGGAAGGTTTGATCAGATAGCGCAAACGAACGGGTCCGCCAACGCGCATCTAGTCTGTCTTTTTTTCAGGCCGAAATGAGTCCAGCAGGAAGAGCACGATCCCGACATTGATGGCGGCGTCCGCTAGGTTGAACACCCACGGGAAACCCAGCCGACTGACATCAAAGAAATCCACCACGGCACCAAACCGGATACGGTCAATGGCATTGCCGATCGCTCCGCCCATCAGCAGGCCGAGATAGAGGCTCATCAGCCTCCGGTCCGAGGTCCGGGCCCACCAGGCCAGGACTGCGGCGACCACCACGGGGAATAGGCTGAGCGCCCAGCGCCCTAGCTCACCGTCGGCTCGCAACAGGCCAAAGCTGATGCCGGGGTTCCAGACCATGGTCAGCTGCACTGGGCCGAGCAACGGCGCGCTCGCGCCCATAGGCAAATCCAGGCCTAGGAACCA
>JANLPK010000088.1:0-2330 GCA_031367205.1 Alphaproteobacteria bacterium | reverse complement strand
GGGCATAAGGTCTACCTCCATACCGGCGAATATGACGATGGCGAGCTGGGCGAGATCTTCATCGACATGCACAAGGAAGGAGCCGCCTTCCGCTCCTTGATGAATAATTTCGCCATCGGAATTTCAATCGGCCTGCAGTATGGCGTTCCGTTGGAAGAGTTCGTGGACGCCTTCGTCTTCACCCGCTTTGAACCGGCCGGACCGGTGACCGGCAATGACTCGGTGAAGTCATCCACCTCGATCCTGGACTACATCTTCCGCGAATTGGGCATCTCCTATTTGGGCCGTGACGAGTTGGCCAACGCGGACGGTGAGCTGAATGCCGACGGCCTGGGTGGCGGTAAGGGCCAGGTCTCCGCGGCTGAAGAGCCGCAACTGGCCTCAAAATTCATCTCGCGGGGTTTCTCGCGCGGGTCTGCACCCGACAATCTCCTATTCCTTCCCGTCGTCCCCTATCGCTCCGGGGGATTAGGTCGGGTCCAAGCCGATGTCTGCGCGGCCTGCGGTGATGTCGCAGTGGTGCGCAAGGGTGCCAGCCTGATCTGCGAAACCTGCGGCGTTCGCGCCGCAACCGGCGCTGAGGACCTGACCGGCTAACGCGCGCCGATCCGCACGATCACGGCGCGGGGAATTTCCAAGTCGCGGATCACCGCAGCTTGGTCGCGCAGTCCGCAAGCCTCGCGTTGGACAAAAAACATCCAGACCGCCTGCGCCGCCGCCTTCAACAGCTGTTCCTGCCCCTCGGTCTCGACAGCCCCAGGATCCCGTAGCCGCGCCAGGGCAGCCGCGACCGCCTTTCCCGTCCGTCCGAGGGACGCGGCTTTTTCCGAGGCGATCTCAGTCTCTATCCCACCCGTTTCCGCCACATGGAGCGGATGACTGGCGAACGAGCTGTCTGGCGCGCGCAGCGGCATATCAGAATCCCAACAAGTGGCCGTTATGGTCACCGGACCTTAAGCTTACCGCGCTAACCAGATCAAACCCTTGGTAAAGGCATGTTGGATCTATGCGACCGATACTCATCCTTGGAGCCGTCTTGGCGTTACTCATGCCAATGACCGCCAGCGCCCAGAACGCAAGCCAGATCGCCAGCGCGCGACGCGGTGCCAACTGTCCGGGCTGCAACCTATTCCAAGCCGATTTCTCTGGATTAGAGATGGCTGGGCGTAATTTTGCGGGCGCGCGGCTGCGGCAGTCCGATCTGAGCTTGTCGGTGATCAACCGCAGCAGTTTCGCCAAGTCAGACCTGCGCGACGTCAATGCCTATGGTGGCGTCTTCTCATCATCGAACTTTGCCGGCGCTGACCTCACCCATGCGAGCTTCGTCGGAACCTTCCTGCAAGGTGCCAACCTGAGCGGCGCCCGCCTCGACGGTACCAACTTCTCCGGAGCCGAAATGGGCAGGGCACGGGGGTTAAACCAAGCCCAACTCAACAGAGCCTGCGGCGACGCCTCGACCCAACTACCGTCAGGATTGAGAATTCCCCGCTGCTAAACCCGAATAATTACAGCGATTTAAGTAGCTTTCGAAGGGCGATGGGCCCCATGGAGGTGCGATGAGCCTCCACGTGCGCCTCTCTGCGTTGACACGCATTCTCGGCATCGTCGGGCTATTGCTCGCCACGTCGCCAGGCTTGGCCTGCGCCTGGGAAGCTAGCGACGAGAAGGAAGTTGCCCGTCAGGTCTCTTTCGGCGGGGCCTGTGCCAAGTGCGACCTTTCAGGCCGCAAACTCTCGGGTGCGCACTTCGACGGCGCCAATTTCTCGAGTGCAACCCTCGTCGGATCAGACCTTTCTGAGGCTCACTTTACCGGTGCCGTATTCGCCGGAGCCGACCTATCGCGCGCGGATCTTTCCGATGCCGTCATGACCGGTGCCAATTTCAACTCGGCGATTCTGTCCAATGCGCGGCTGCGAAACGTCGATGCACGGGGTGTGAATTTCGCCGGCGCAGTCATGGCAAACAGCGATTTTCGCGAACTTGTCGCACCGGGGGCCAACTTCGGTCGCGCTATCCTCGCGCGGAGTCAGTTCAACGAGGCCAATTTGCGCGGCGCAATCCTGACCAAGGTCGACGGCCGGATAACCAATTTCCGCGACGCTGAATTGCAAGGCGCGAACCTGACCAGTGGCCGCTTTGAGGGCGCATCCTTTCGCGACGCGGCGCTAGACGGTGCGCAGTTGTCGGGAGCCGCGCTGGCCGGGGCCGACTTCCGCGCGGCGCGTCTGCGGCGCACCATGTTGCTGGGTGTCGATCTCTCAGCCGTCAAAAATCTTGATCAGGGCCAGATTGATGAGGCCTGCACCGACGCAACCACCCGCCTTCCCAAG
>JANLPK010000066.1:0-4591 GCA_031367205.1 Alphaproteobacteria bacterium | reverse complement strand
GCGGTGCCTATTATGGAGCCCTGGCGGTCTTTGTAGAGATAGCGCACATCATTGCCGAGACTTGCGCCGTAATAGGGCGAGGTCGGCCCGCCCTCGGCCCAGAGCAGCGGATCATCTGTGCCTGTGCCGTGGACGTAAGAGCGCAGCAGGGCACCGGTGGTGGCATAGACCTGGGCGCGGATGTCCTTGGCCAGATCAAGGTTTCCGTCGCCTATGATATGGGTTGCCTAATTCACGTCTCGGCGCGCTATGGGTGACGTTGGCGTCAACTTACTCTGTTTTCTGCTATGACGACACCCTGTGAGGCGACGGCCCATGACTGATCGCGACATTGTGCAGATTGATGACCCAAGCGATCCAAGGATCGCGGCCTTTCGCGCGGTGAAGGAGCGCGACCTGGTGGGGCGGCAGGGGCTGTTTATCGCCGAAGGGGAGGTGGTGTTGCGGGCGCTTAGTCTATCGCCGAGCATGGAAACGGTCTCGGTGCTGTTGGCGGGCAAGCGGGTGGCGGGTCTGTCGGACATCTTGCAGAATTTACCGCCAGAGGTGCCGATCTATGCGGCGAGCCAGCCGGTGATGGACGCCATTGCCGGGTTCCCGATCCACCGGGGGATATTGGCGTTGGGACGGCGGCGGGCCGAGCCGACGGCGGCCCAGCTGCTGACGGGATTGCCGGCCAAGGCCTTGGTGGTGGTGCTCTGCGGGATCGCCAATCACGACAATATGGGCGGGCTGTTTCGCAATGCCGCAGCTTTTGGGGTCGATGGGGTTCTGCTGGATAGCGAGTGCTGTGACCCGCTCTATCGCAAAGCCATAAGGGTGTCGGTGGGCGCTGCGCTGCGGGTTCCGTTCGCCAAGATGGCCGGCGGGACCGACATCCCGACCTTGTTGCGGGGTTTTGATTTCGCACCCTTGGCCTTAAGCCCAGCCGGCGCGACCCCGCTCAGCAGGCTTCGTTCGCCCGAACGGGCGGCCCTACTTCTGGGTGCCGAAGGGCCCGGACTGGCGACAGACGTGCTGACGCAATGCCAAACGGTGTCAATCCCGATGGCAGCGGGGTTTGATTCACTGAACGTGGCGACCACGGCGGGGATCGTTTTGCACCATCTCCGCCATGGGATTAGCGGGCGCGCTTAGACCCCTGGTCTTCGTTGTCTTCGATCAGCGAGCGGGTGAGGTTCAAGATCGCCGAACGCAGGGAGGCCTGCTTGACGCTGGCATAGGCTTCCAGCAGCTGGACAGCACCGGGAATGGCCAGTTTCTCGAACATCGAGGCGTCGCCGGACGCCGGGCTGGTTTCGCCAACGAGTTCGGCCACGGTGGTTTCCAGCTTTTGCGCCACGCGGACCAGCATGGAGGCCGAGACCCGGTTCGCACCGCGCTCATACTTCTGAACTTGCTGGAAGCTGACGCCCAAGTGTTCGGCCAGCACCGATTGCGAGACGCCTAGCCATTTGCGGCGGACGCGAATGCGGTGCCCGACGGCGATGTCGATGGGATCTGGGCCTTGGTCTTCCACGGTGTCGTTCACTATACTTGTCCTTGTTATCGGTCTCAGCGCCCTCGAGGGTCGCTTTTGACACAAGTGTTAATCGCGATGTTAGTCCTTTGTCTCAATTCAGACAATTGGGATTAAGTGGATGTCCCATCTTGGGCAGCTGGGCCAACCCTAGGTGTCGGGAATGATGGTGGATGCGACAGGGATTGAACCTGTGACCCCCTCGGTGTGAACGAGGTGCTCTCCCGCTGAGCTACGCATCCTCTCAGGAGGGACGGGGCTATAGCCCGCTGTCGGCCATCGGGCAAGCCGGGAGAAGTTGGACGCAGGATTCCAGCAACTGATCGAAGTGGTCGATCAGGATGTCGGCATGCAGGTCGGCGACCGGCACCTCGGTGTAGCCGAAGCTGACCAAGACCAGAGGCACGCCTGCGGCGCGGGCCGAACCGGCGTCTGGCGCGGCGTCGCCGACCATGATCGCGCGAGAGCGTGTCCCGCCTGCGGCCTCGATGGCGCAGATGAGGTGCCGAGGGTCGGGCTTTGGAGCCGGGGCGAGATCGGCCCCGATCACCGCGTCGAAATATTGGGCTAGATTGAGGGCTTCTAGGATCGGGTGGGAAAGCCATGTCGGCTTATTGGTGCAGACGGCTAAGCGGGCACCGGCGGCTTTTAGGGCAGAGAGGCTGTCCGCCACGCCCGTGAAGGCGTGTGAGAGGTCGGTGCTGTGGTCTTTGTAATGATCCATGAACCGGGCGGTGAGGGCATCAAGCTCGGTGGTGTCGACCATTCGACCCTGGGCGGCAAAGCCGCGCTCGATGAGGCGGCGGGCACCGTGGCCGATATAGGGCCTGGCCTGAGCCCGTGGGAGGGGCGCGATGCCTTCCTCGGTCAGCAGTGCGTTGACCGAGCCGATTAGATCCGGCGCGGTATCCACTAGGGTGCCGTCCAGGTCAAAGGCGATGGTCGCGCCGGCCAGAGCCTGAAGATTCGTCATTCGCGACACCCAATGTTCGAAAGCGCTCGCCGTTTCGGCTAAAGACGCCAAGATTGCAATGTCGCCTTGATTCCAGGACCAGATCCGATGACTCCACGCGCAGCCGTTATCATGGCCGCCGGCCAAGGCACCCGAATGAAATCGGCGACGGCGAAGCTGCTGCACAAGGTGGGTGGCAGGACCCTGCTGGACCGGGTGATTGATACGGTTCAGGCGGCGGGCTGCGCGCGTATCGTGGTGGTGGTGGGCGATCACAGCCCCGGCGTTCGGGCACTGGCTGTGGCGCGGCTGGGAGAGGCGGCGGTGGCCCTGCAAGCTCCGCCACAGGGCACCGGTGATGCGGTCAAGTGCGCCAAGGCGGCGCTGGCGGATTTTGACGGTGATGTGCTGATCGTCAATGGCGACTGCCCGCTGTTGGAGGCCGGCGACCTGGATCCGCTGTTCGCGTTGCGCGCGGAGGGCGCGACCTTGGCCATCCTGGGCTTCGAGCCTGCCGATCCGTTGCTCTATGGGCGGGTGATCAGCGGCGCGAAGGGTGAGGTGATGCGGATTGTTGAGGCCAAGGAGGCGACCCCGGCGGAGCTGGCGGTCAGGGCCTGCAATGCCGGGATGTACTGTGCAGATCGCGCGCAGCTGTTTGGCTGGTTGGAGCGGGTGACGAATGACAATGCCAAGGGCGAATACTACCTGACCGATATTGTCGGCTTGGCGGTGGAGGACGGCAAGACGGTCCGCGCGCATTTCGCCCCGGAAAACGCGGTGATGGGGGCCGATACGCCGCTGCAGCTCAGTCAAGCTGAGGCGATATTCCAGGCCAGCGCGCGGGCGCGCTTCTTGGGAGAAGGGGTGACGATGTTGGCTCCCGACACGGTGCACTTTTCGTGGGATACGCAGATCGCGGCCGGAGCCATGATCGAGCAGTTTGTGGTGTTTGCCCCCGGCGTGAGCGTTGAGAGTGGTGCGGTGATCCGGGCCTTTAGCCATTTGGAGGGGGCGCGGGTCGGGCCCGGCGCTCTGGTGGGACCCTTTGCACGGTTGCGGCCCGGGGCCGACCTCGGCGAGGACGTCCACATCGGCAACTTTGTGGAGGTCAAGAAGGTCAAGCTGGGCAAGGGGGCCAAGGCCAATCATCTGAGCTATCTGGGCGACGGTACGGTGGGGGCCGGGGCCAATATCGGAGCTGGCACGATCTTCTGTAACTATGACGGCTTTGACAAATGGGACACCCATGTGGGGGCAGGCGCGTTCATCGGCTCCAACACCGCCATTGTCGCGCCACGCACGATTGGGGCTGGGGCGATGACAGGCTCTGGCTCAGTGATCACCCAGGATGTGCCGCCTGATGCCCTGGCTTTGGAGCGGGCACCGCAGGTGAATAAGGCTGGCTGGGCGGCGAAGTTCCGGGCGATGAAACTCGCCAACCGGAAACCCAAATGAGCCCGGATGAGCAGAAGCGAGCAGCGGGTGAGGCGGCGGCGGCGTTGGTTGAGTCTGGCATGGTGGTTGGGCTGGGGACGGGGTCGACGGCGGCTTGGTTTGTGAAGGCTCTGGCGGCGCGCAAGCTGGATATCGTCGGCGTGCCGACCTCGCGAGCTACGGGCGAACTGGCGACCAGCCTGGGCATCAAGATTGCGGAGCTGGGGCAGACCAAGACCATCGACCTCACCGTGGACGGTGCCGACGAGATCGGCCCAGCCCTGTCCCTCATCAAGGGCGGTGGCGCGGCTTTGTTGCGCGAGAAACTGGTCTGGGAAGCATCCAAGCGTTGCGTCGTGATCGCTGACGCCGCCAAAGAGGTAACGGTGTTGGGTAAGTTCTTGCTGCCCATCGAGGTAGTGTCGTTCGGACATCTGACCACCATGGCCAGGATCTGTGACGCCCTGGCCGACTGCGAGATCGGCATCGCGCCGCGCCTGAGGGTCAGGGACGGTGCGCCGGTGATCACCGACAACGGCAACGTGATCTATGACGCCGCCTGCGGGGCGATCCACAATCCAGCGGCCTTGGCCGACGCGCTGAAGAGCGTCACCGGCGTGGTCGAGCACGGGCTGTTCCTGGACCTAGCCGACTTGGCGCTGGTGGGGACGGACGGCGGGGTG
>JANLPK010000018.1:0-9238 GCA_031367205.1 Alphaproteobacteria bacterium | reverse complement strand
TTGTGGTCGGTAAGTTTCGCAGTTTGCCCATAGCAGGCCTGAGCCGCCGAAATGGCGGGACTGAAGCGATCCACCGAGCCTGGCATCGAAAATCTGATGGGAATCTTGACATGCGCTTCGGCCGGAATGTTTCCTCCCGATGGAGGCATCGCCATATGGAATAGCGGCACCATCTTCATGACCGCCTCACCAAAACCCTCTCCGGTCGGCTGCTCAGATTCTATGGCGCAGTTCACGAGGTTACCTTGAGGACTTACGCCACAGCTCAACGTCGCGCGACCTTGCAAGCCCTTCTGCGAAGCACCCTCTGGGTACAGTCGCGCGAAGTCGTCACCGGAAGGAGTCCGAAGCCAGCGTGGCGCAACGATGGCGGCAGCTGGCGGAGCCGCCACCTCAGCGGCAATTGCGAGAAACATGCTCAGACTCCACCAAGGGTTTGGCAGATAGAACATGACCCCATCGGATTCTGCAACGGCTCACACCGGGTCGCGCAGACCGGGCGGGGGCAGGGTGGTCTGGAAGCTGGGGCGCTGTGCCATGCGGTCCATCCAGGTCGCCATAAGTGTTCCGTCGATCAGGTTGCGGCCCTCTGGGGTCAGCCCAAACAGGAAGAGCTGCGGATAGAGGTGCAGGTCAGCCAGGGTGAAACTGTCGCCGGTGAGAAAGGCTTGATCGCCCAGGATATCCTTGATCGTGGTGATGCAGAGGGCAGCGTCGGGCACGGCAGCGGCGACCACGGCCTCATCAGCGGTCATGCCCATGAGTGCCGGGCCGATGACCCGTTGGAAGACAATGGGGCTGGCAACCTTTGGGAAGAAGTACCAGTCGCTGATGCCCATAAGTTGGTCCATCCGGGCGGCGCGTCGGGGGTTTTCAGGCTGCAGGGTCGGGCCGGGAAAGACGGCGTCAAAATACCGCAGGATTGCCTGGGTCTCATAGAGGGTGAAATCGCCGTGCTGGATCACCGGGACCCGCGTGAAGGGGTGCATAGCGCGGTAGGCCTCGCTGCGCTGACCACCAGGCGCGACGGCTTGGAACCGGTAAGCGGCACCCTTTTCCTCCAAGAGCGCCATGACAGCCCGCAGGAAGGGGCTGCCGGGAATGCCGTGGACGACGAGTTCGGACATTGGTGCCTCGGGATCAGAGCTTCAGTTTGGCGAGGTTAGGCTTGGGGATGGCGGCTGTGAAGGGCCCGACGGCCTTGGCCTTGTCCATGGCCAAGTCGGCCCAGGCCTGGGCGAAAGCCGCGGCGGCGTCGGTGACAGCATTGGCCAGGGCAAAGGTGGGCGGATGGCGTTTGAGCGCGGTACTGAGCGCTGCCCAAAGGTCGAGATCCTCGGTCGGTATGTCCTTGTCGCTGAGCGGTTGTTCGGCGGCGATCTTGGCCGCTAGGCGCGCGAATGCGGTGTTGGCGGTGTGGATGTGGACATGGCCGGAGGGTAGGTCCTTAAGCCCGGAGATCAGGCTGGTCAGGGCCATGCGCTGGGCGGTTGTATTGCGTTGACCTCCCGCTTGACCGCTGACTTCGGCCGATGCCCGGACATAGGCCCATCCGCCGCAGCGGAAGGCGGCGTGGTGGGCACCTGCGATCCATAGCTTGATCAGGATCGGCCCCGCACGATGGCCTCAATCGCGTGATCGCCACCTTTGCGGACGATCATGTCGGCGGTGGGCTTTGCCTGGGCGATGTGGTCGTGGAGGTTTTTCAGGTTCACCTGGGTCCAGACCATGCGGGCGAGGTCCTCGGTTTGGGCCTCCGTCATGCCGCGGAAGCGGGCATAGAATGAGGTGGGATCATGCTCGGCGGCGTGCCAGAGGTCCATGAAGCGCGCCAGATACCAAGCCTGCAAGTCGGCCTCATCGGCGTCGATATAGATGAGCAGGTCCAGGGGGTCGGGAGCGTCGGGGTTGGCGGCACGATGATGGAGATTAAGGCCCTCGACGATCAGGATGTCGGGCGTGGCCAGGGTGCGGGTCAGCGTCGGATCGATATCGTAGGTCACGTGGGAATAGGTTGGGAAGTCGGCGGGGCCGGTGCGCACGCTGGTCAGCGCGTGGCTCAGCGCGGCATTGTCATAGCTGGGCGGGAAACCCTTGGTGTCCAGCAGGCCGAGCTCTGTGAGCTTGTCATTGGGCATCAGAAAGCCGTCGGTGCAGACGATCTCTACGGTTTGCGCCATGGCGTGGAGCTGGGCCCCCAGCTGTTCGGCAAAGGTGCTCTTGCCCGCCGCGATGGCCCCGGTGATGCCCACCACCAAGACAGCACCCGGTTCGCGATGGGCAGCGATGTCTTGCGCGATGGCCTCGAGCGTGGAGTCGGCCGACATAGGGACTAGGCTTCCACCCGCACGGGGGCTTGGATCAACTCGATCACGTAACCGTCGGGGTCTTTGCCAAGGCCGATGATCACCCCGCCCATAGCGGCATTGGGGGCAGGCTCAGTGGTGATCTGCAGACCCTCGGCGCGGATGGCCTCAATCAAGGCGACGGGCTCAGTGACATAGAAGACCAGCTTGACCGGATTGTTACGATAATTGGGGGTGGAGCCGTCGATGAAGTTCATCAGGATCACCGCCGAGCGGCCTGGATAGGCGACCATCACCTCGTTCATGTGTGGCAGATTGAAGGTGGCGGTGACCTCCATGCCCAGCACGCGAGTGTAGAAATCTACCGAGCGATCAAGGTCGGTGACGCCGATGCCGACGGCGGTGAGGGAATTGGGGGAACGGGGCATGGGGGATCCTAGGGTTTCCAGAATTGGAAGTTGTGCAGGCCCGCAATCATGAGATCGGGCGGGAGGCGAAGGGTGTCGGTGATGGCGAAGGCACCGTCGAAGAGCAACTGCGAAACGCCCGGCACCAGGAAGACCACAGCCAAGAGGAGCAGCGGCGCGAGGCCCTCGAACTTGCGCAATCCCAACTGGGCGGAGTTTGGCAGGAAGGGGCGGACGGCACCGTAGCCGTCAAAGCCGGGTACCGGGATGAGGTTGAGCACCAATGCCGTGGCCTGCAGGAGAGCAAGGAACCCCAGAGCCTGAACCAAGGCCGGCGAGACCTGATTTGCCATGGCCAGGGCGATCGTGGCCGATAGCGCCAACAGCACAGCCAAGGTTCCCCCCGGCCCCGCCAGGGAGGCGGCTGAGCGCCAAAGCGGAGTGCGCATCAAGTCATTTCGCAAGTAAACCGCCCCACCCGGAAAGCCGATCCCCCCCAGGGCCAAGGCGATCAAGGGAAAGATCAGGGTGGTTTGCAGATCGGCGTATTTGCGCGGGTCAAAGGTGAGATAGCCCTTACCGACAATGGTCCAGTCGCCCGCCTTGTAGGCCACCCACGCATGGCAGAACTCATGAACGCCCACGGCTAGAACCCAGCCCAGAGCTACGAAGACGAAGGTGAGCGGGCCGGCGGCTTGCGGCCACAAGGTCAGGCCGACGGCGCTGGCCAGCCAGGCGGCGATGATCAAGCCGACGGGGTTGCCGGAAGACTTGACCGTCGGGACGGTTTGCGGGGCGTCGGCCAAGCCTGGGTTCCGATCCTTGTGTGAGAGGTCTGGATCAACTCAGTATGGCCAGCGGGCTTTGAACTCAAGCTGGCGTTCGTGGCCGTGGGCTGGAACCGACACGTCCCCAATTGCGTGATGCGCTCGACGGCTTGTTAGCGCGCCAAACCCTCAAGATCCTTGGCGAAGGCCATCCATTGTGGTGAAGCGCCAAGAGGCACCGAGATCAGCACTTGTGCAAGCAGTACAACAAGCCCGATCACATAGACACGGTGCGGACGACCGCGTGTTCTCCAGTCATAAACCATCGCCGCGATCACCAGCGCGCAGGCCAGAATCCCTGGCGGCACAGATATGATAACCGGCGGTGAGCCGACAGCACCCGGCGGGGAGAAGGCAGTCTTGAAAAGGCGGGCGAGTGCAGCCTGCATCAACGGAATCATGAAAAGGATCATCAGTCGCTTGTGAGTCTCTGGCCGCTTTGTGTTGGCGATCGCTAAGATGAAGATCGGGACCAGTATCGCCAGCGAACTGAGCGGCACCACGGCAAAATGGCGGGCTTGATCGCCCAAGCCAATCAGATCTCCGACCTTCATGGCGTTGATGGCCGACAGAACGATGGCGATGCTCATGGCGGTGACCAACGAAACGCCGAGCAACCCCCAGGTTCGGTGATCGATTGTCCGGTCGACGGCCACTAGTCGCACTTGAATGAAGTAGTAAATTGTCCAGGCGAAGAACAGCATGCCGTGGATGTGGACGATTGGGTTGCCGCCAAATGTGCCGGCCGCCATCTTCGCCCAATAGGTTGGAATGAAGCCCACGAAGGCGATGAGCACAAAGACGCTTGCCATGCCGACATAGAAGGTGCTGCGACTCGGGGGTGTCCCACTCGCCGTTGCTGTGGCCACGATTGATCTCCCTCAACATTCCCTTGGGTAATAGTGAGGCATAGATTCGCGATGTGTCAATTTTCCAGAGTTATGGCACCCGCTCCACGACCAGCGGCAGGCCGCCCTTGGGCTTGAGCGTGACATGGGCGAAGGCTTCGACAAGGTGGCCTTCCACCGGCTTGAAGCGGAAGCGGGCCAGCCAGTGGGAGAGCACCAGCAGGCCCTCGGCCTGGGCGAAGGCCATGCCGATGCAGATGCGCGGCCCCGCACCGAAGGGGATGAACTGGAACCGGTGGTGGCCGGCCTTGGCCTCGGGATCGAAATTTTCAGGGTTGAAGAATTCGGGCTTCTCCCAGAGCTTGCGATGGCGATGGACCACCCAGGGCCAGACGCTGATCATCTCGCCCTTGCGCACCCGCTGGCCGCAGATTTCGTCTTCGGCCATGGCTTCACGATCCATGCGCGGGACAGGGGGATAGAGCCTAAGGGTCTCGTCCCAGACCATCCGCAGGTAGGGCAGACGGGTGAGGATCTCTTCGGGGGTGCCGCCGGCGTCCCAGGCGGCCTTGGCCTCTTCGTGCGCCCAGCTTTGGGCTTGGGGGTCGCAGCTAAGCAGATAGAGCGCCCAGGCTAGGGCGTTGGCGGTGGTCTCATGACCGGCCACGAAGAAGGTGACAGCATTGTCGAGGGCTAGCTTGGCAGCGGTCTTGGGGTCGTACTGCTGCGCAAAGGCCTCGAGCAGTCGGGTCATGAAGTCGGCGCTTGGCGCGGGGCTGGCCTGACGCCGCGCGATGAACTTGGCTAGATGCTCGATGATGACCTTGCGGCCGATCTTGCCGCGCCGTTGCAGCGGGCTCTGGTCGATCCAGGGCATGCCGATCAAGAAGCCCAGGCGGTATTCAGCAGGCGCCGCAATCAGCGCTTCCAGATGTTGGCCCGAGTCCTCGAACGACAACCCTGCCTCGCCTGAGAACAGCGCTGCATCGATGATCTCGAAGGTGGTGCGGGTGGCCTCGGCGGCCACGTCAATGACGGCGCCATTGCTGGTGGCCCAACGATCAGCGGTCTGCTCGGCGACCTTGGCGAAGATCGGATTGAAGCCGCTGAGCGCGGCTGGCGTGAAGACCGGGGCCATCATTTTCCGCTGCTGGCGCCAGAGGAGTCCCTCAGCCGTGAACAACCCCTCCCCGATGGTGGGTGCCAAGGTGGCACGCACGAAGCCGGGCTTCTCGTAGTTGGCGGCATTGTCGAGGAAGACGTGTTTGATCCCCTCCGGGTCGCTGATCCCATGATAGGTGAGATGCAGAAACTGCTGTTTGCGGTTGAGGACGTCGAAGGTTTCTTTGGGCCAGCCGACCAAGGGGTTCTTGGCGGTCTCGCCGAAGAACATCTCGATCAAATTTGGCCAGCGGTCGGTCTCAACCGGCGCAGTCGGGCGGAAGTGGGGGTCCAGGGCGAGAGCGTCGGTCATGGCGGGCATCCGTTGGCCTTGAGGCAGGTCAAACATCTGCCAATTGCTGCATTGCACCAAGCGATATAAATGTGCTTTTCTTGTGAGGTAGGGTCACAGAGGACGGGCCGTGGAAAAACGCGCACTCCCACCGCTGACGGCGCTGCGGGCCTTCGAGGTCTTTGCGCGACGGGGCAAGATGACGCTGGCCGCCGAGGAACTGTACGTCACCCACGGGGCGATCAGTCGGCAGATTCGCAGTTTGGAAGTCGCGACGGGCCTGAAACTCACGGAGGGGCCGCGTCACAAGCTGGTGCTGACACAGGCGGGCGCGAAACTGGCGCAGAGCCTGTCTGGGGCTTTCGATCAGGTGGAACGCACCGTGGCAGAGCTAAGCGCCTCGGCCCATGAGGAGCTGCACCTCTCCTGTGTGGGCACGCTGGCCATCCGCTGGCTGATCCCGCGCCTGCCGGGTTTCCATGCGCGCCATCCCAGTGTGCGGGTGCGGGTGACGGAGTCCTATGCGCCGGTGGATTTCGCCCGTGAGCGGTTCGATGCGGCAATCCGGGTGGCCGAGGCCCCGCCTATCGCCGGAGCGCGGGCAGTGGGTTTCCTGGATAATTATCATGGACCGGTGGTGGCACCGGGACTGGTGGGCACCGGCCCTAGCCGGTTGGAGGGCCTGACCCGGCTGACCACAGGAACCCGCCAGACCGCCTGGGCAGAGTGGGAGGGGCATTCCGGGGTGACCCTGCCGCAGCCGCGAGAGACCCAGGAGTTTGAGCACATCTTTTATGTGCTGGAGGCAGCAGCTGCGGGCCTGGGGGTGGGGCTAAGCCCCTGGGTCTATGTGGCCGGAGACATTGCGGCGGGTCGGCTGGTCGCGCCTTTGGGCTTTACGGCCACGCCGTCGAAGTTCTGGTTCCTTACCCCCGACGGGGCGGACAAGCCCCACGTGACCGCGTTCGAGGCATGGCTGTTGGAGGCGGCAGGCCAGGTGCCGGTGCCGCCGCTGGGAAGGCAAGGCCATGGCTGAGTTCACATTCGAGGCGCAGGTGATCTATTGGCGGGGGCCGTCACCCTTCTTCTTTGCGCCGATCCCATCGGGACAAGCCGCAGACATCCGCGGATTGGCGCGGCTGGTGACCTATGGTTGGGGCATGATCCCGGTGGACGCCGTGGTTGGCGGCGTCGCCTTCTACACGGCGCTATTTCCCAAGGATGAGACCTATCTATTGCCCTTGAAAGTGGCGGTTCGGCGAAAGACAAGCATCACGGTGGGGGATGTGATTGCTGTGGAGATCACGTTGAGGCCGGCCGTCGGTTGAGGGCTCGGTTCATTGCCGAAATCACTGACCCGTCATCCTGGGCAGGAGCCTTAGGATGGCAGATTGTGGTGCTGACGGAGCGCTACCCAAACGTCTCCATGTCGGCGTCGGAGATGTCGTAGTTGCCATAGACGTGTTGCACGTCGTCATCGTCTTCTAGGGCATCGACCATCTTCATTAGAGTCGCGACGGCGTCGCCCTCGATGGGGGTCAGAGCCTTGGGTCGCCAGATGAGTTTGGTGGATTTGGCCGGGCCAAGCGCCGCCTCCAGGGCTTGAGCGACTTCGTTCAAGGTATCGAAGGCGGTGAAGATGGTGTGGCCGTCTTCCTCGTCGGATTCGACGTCTTCGGCCCCGGCCTCCAGGGCGGCTTCCATGATCTTGTCCTCGTCGCCGGCGCTGGGCGGATAGGTGACCTGGCCCATGCGGTCCCACATGAAGGAGACCGAGCCGCTCTCGCCCAGATTGCCGCCGTTCTTGGAGAAGGTGGAGCGCACATTGGCGGCGGTGCGATTGCGGTTGTCGGTCAGCACCTCAACGATGATGCCGACGCCGCCCGGGCCAAAGCCTTCATAGCGGATGTCTTCATAGGTCTCGCCGTCTGCCCCGATGGCTTTCTTGATGGCCCGGTCGATATTGTCCTTGGGCATGGACTCGGCCTTGGCATTGTTGACCGCCAGGCGCAGGCGCGAATTCATGGTCGGGTCGGGCATGCCGGACTTGGCCGCCACGGTGATTTCGCGGCTGAGCTTGGAGAACAGCTTAGAGCGCACGGCATCGGCGCGCCCCTTACGGTGCATGATGTTCTTGTATTTGGAATGGCCGGCCATGGGACTCGCAACGTGTTGATTGGGCGGCGTTGTAGCTTTCCCTAACCCTAGAGGGAAGCACCCTTGCCACGGTCGGTCAGAGGACTATTCTGAGCTAAGCTGTGAAATTACTGGCTCGTGCGCAGGAGGTCTTATGGCCGAAGATCCGCAAACGCCCTCATCTAAGCAAACGTCTGAAAAACTGCATGACGGCCTGCTGAAACTCCACCCGAGATGGCGCGGTATCGTGCGGTTTTGCCTGACGGTGCTGGCGACCCTGGTGCTGGGTATCGCGATCGAGAAGGTCACCGAAGCCACAGCCAAGAACACGGTCGCAGTCCGCGCCCAAATTGCGCAACTTCAGGGACAGGCCCTGGAAGCCGTAGCGGCCGTGAAGCCCTCGACAGCCTTCATCCTTCTGATGGACGGCATGACTTTTTCGCCCAAATTACAGGCGGCGATGAACCACAAAGCCCAGGAGCAGCAGGTCGGTCACTCGATCCCCATAGGTAGCCTCGGTTCAGACGACCCTAGCCAGTATTACTCCGACGCCGAGCGCGATACCGGGGTTCGATTGGGATATTGGGCGGCAAATCAACACGGCATGGTCCACCAGCCTCTGCCGACCGATTCGGTTGTGGCCTTTGTGGACCTAGTTTGGCACCTGCTGACCGGTGGAGAGATTATCGCCCGCATCGTGGTTCTGGGACAGCTCGCTCTGGGCGGCACGCTGATGTTCCTGGTCCTGACCTGGTTGGCCAAGCGCAACATCATAGAATTTGGGTTCTGGCGGCTGCCGATCTTGGCCATGGGTGCGGCGATGCTGGGCAGCGGGCTGGCTTATGCAACCGGGTTTGTGATTATCACCTCGCAGGCCCTGCTCGGCGGGCTGGGGCAAGTGGCAGGGGTTTCGGTGGGATTGGGAACCGTGGGCAGTTGTTGTGCCGCCTTTGTCCATAAGTCCCTGGAGCTGAGCTTGGACAAGCGACTGGAGGCGGTGTTGGAAAAGGTCTGAGGCTGGAGTATCCGTGATGATCAAGCGGTCATATTGTTCCATTCTCGGTTTTGGCCTCGGGGTGACAGTCGATGTGGGTGAGGGAGCCGTTGCTGAGCCGGTAGACCGCGTCTTGGGGGACGGGTTGTGCCAGGGTGTCCTCCCGACTCAAGCCCGCATAGACGCCGCGAAGGACCCGGCTGGTCACGCCGTGGGTGACGGCAATGATCCGACGTTCTGATTCCGGCGGTAAGCTGTCGAGCCAGG
>JANLPK010000065.1:0-7590 GCA_031367205.1 Alphaproteobacteria bacterium | reverse complement strand
CCGGGTTGCTGGAGGTCTCGGCCATCAGGGTCAATGGGGCCGGCTTGGCCCCACCCAGGGTCTGGGCCATGGCCCCTATGTCGCGGGAATACCAATGATTACCCGCAAGATCATTCGGCGGCGTAACGAAGGTGGCACGGTCGGGTTTGCGCAGGACTCCGATAATCTCGATGGGTGTTTCGTCATGCTCATCAACCGCTGGTCTAGCCGAGATCTGATCGCTGACAAACCCTCGGTCCACCAGGATCGATCCATAGGGGCCAGTCGCCAAATTGCAGCTTGAAATCAGTCTCTGGCCGGCGCCTGACACCCGGACCGAGTAGAGCTCAACATAGCGTGCGGTTGCTAGGCCCGAGCAGGTCACCGAGACCCGCGTCAAATCGCCATTTTCGCCGTTCACCACCTTAGCCAGGACCCGATCCAACGGCTGGGGTGGCGCAGTCTGCAGAGCCGCTACATGGGCCAGCAGATTCAGTTTCCACGTCAGGCGTTTGAGCTGCCAATTCCCCAAGGCGATCAGGATAGCCAGAGCGATCATCATCGCCACGGTCAATCCAATCGGAACGCGCCGCTGTGTGGCTTCAGTCATCGTGCCGCGCTTCCGAGGCCTTGTTGGCGAACTGTGCCGCCAGCATCAGTCCCTTCATTGGCCGCAACAACCCGAGGCAAACCACCAAGGTTAGCGGCAACCAAATCACCAAATGCACCCAGATCGGCGGCCTGAAGGCAATCTCGGTAAACAGCGCCGAGAAGGCCACCAAAAACCCCGCGATCATGATCACGAATACCGCCGGGCCATCGCCGCTGTCAGCCTTGGCGAGGTCATAGCCACAGGCCTCGCAGCGCGGCGACACCTTCAGGAAACCCTCGAACAGGGGTCCCTCACCACACTTGGGACAATGACCGGCCAATCCCGCCAGAATGGGGTTATGGCCGGCCAAGGATTAGCCGTGTCCGCCGCCGACGGCTCCACCAAAGATCACATAGATGAAGGCGAACAGGAACAACCAGACGACGTCAACGAAGTGCCAGTACCAGGCCGCAGCCTCAAATCCGAAGTGCTTCTGCGGGGTGAACCCCTTGCCCAGCATCCGGAACAGGCAAACGCTTAGGAATATCGTGCCGATCAACACGTGGAAGCCGTGGAAGCCGGTGGCCATGAAGAAGGACGAACCATAGAGGCCCGAATTCTCCGCACCCTCGCCGCCGAAGAAGTATTTGTGCGCAAGGATGTGATTGTACTCATAGGCCTGGATCGCCGTGAACATGGCCCCCAGGATGATAGTCAGAACCAGCCCGATCTTGGCCCCCTTGCGGTCGCCCGTCTGCAGCGCGTGGTGCGACCAAGTCACCGTGGTGCCTGACAGCAGCAGGGTCAGCGTATTGACCAACGGCAGGTTCCAAGCCGGAACCAGCTCAATTCCCTTCGGCGGCCAAGTGGCCCAGGCGGTGCGAACCTCGTCGATACCTTCCATGCCGCTGCCGCGGATCCCATGGAACAGGGCCATTTCGAAGAAGATCCAGAACCAGGCCACGAAGAACATCACTTCCGACGCGATGAACATGATCATCCCGTAGCGCAGGCCGATGGAAACCACTGGGGTGTGATCACCTTGGTTGGCTTCAATCGTCACATCCCGCCACCAGGCCGCCATGGTGAACAGCACGCCCGCCAAGCCGATGAAAAACAGGATCGGGTCGTGCTTGGCGATGCCCAGGAAGCCCTTCATCCAGGCCACACCGCCTAGGGCCATCAATACCGCCGCAATCGAGCCGACGAGCGGCCATGGGCTTGGATTGACCAGATGGTAGTCGTGTTTGACGTCGCCCGCAGACATGCTCGCCTTAGCCCCTATTTTCTTAACGCACACGCCGCTCTGCAGAGTCGGCACTTAAGTCCTATATATGTCAGCCTATAGCCCTGCCCCGGCGGTTCCGCCAAGAGCAGAGGGTGAGGTTTTCGCCGGTTTGGCGTCTACAGCGCGGTAGAAGGTGTAGGAGAGGGTCACCTCGCCCTTATTCCGGGTCTCAAAGTCGGCTGCGTATTTCGGGTCGACAAAATAGACCACTGGGAATTCCATGGTCTTGTGCGGCGCAATCGTCTGGTCGGAAAAGCAGAAACATTCCAACTTCTGGAAATAGGCTCCGGCCTGCTCGGGAACCACATTGTATATCGCCCGACCGGTGATGGCCTTGTCGCTATTGTTGGTGACCTTGAAATAAGCCAGTCCGGTTTCGCCGATCTTGACGGTCTGGCTGACCTGCTCGGAGGTGAAGGTCCACGGAAGGTCACGGACATTGGTGTCGAAGCGCACCAGGAGAGTCTTTTCAAGGGTCGTGGTCGGAGCCGCGACCGCCCTGCGAACCACGCCGTCGAACCCGGTCAACTGACAAAACGCCTTATAGAGCGGAACGGAGGCATAGGCCGCGCCCACCATGGCTCCGAAGACAAGCGCACAGATGATCCCGAGCGTGAGGTTTCGCCGTTTTGCGGAGTCGCCAGGTTCAGATGGGGCGGTCGGCAACGCTGCCCCCCATGCGCACGAGAGTGACCACAAACACCAGGATCACAAAGATCACCAATCCGAGGGCCAGCGCGATATTGCGACCATTGCGAGCCTTAAGAGCGGCCGCGTCGTCGCTCTGGGTGGGTTCATTCATCGAAAGACCTCCAGGGCCGGTAGGCGCAACAGATGCTCGGCCAACAAGGTGGCGAACAACAGGGTCAGATAGAGGATCGAGAAAGCAAACAGATTACGTGCGTCTTTTGCCGCGACCTTAACGTCATAAAGCCCGTCGTCTTGGCGTGGATCGGCAGCGTCCCCGGCCCGGCTGCGATAGACCCGCCAGGCGAGCAGCACGAAGACCAAGCCGCCGAGTGCCGCCACGGTCAAATAGCTGAGACCGCCTAGACCGGAGAAGGCGGGCACCAAGCAAAGCGGCGTGAACAGCAGGCTATAGATCAATATCTGTTTGCGCGTAGAGGCCGCACCCGCCACCACCGGCATCATCGGCACTCCGGCCTTCTCATAATCCTCGCTGGTATAGAGCGATAACGCCCAGAAGTGCGGGGGGGTCCACATGAAGATGATCGCGCAGAGCAGCCAGGCATTGAACGGCGTTGTCCCACTGGCCGCAGCCCAACCAATCACCGGCGGCAGAGCCCCGGCCAGCCCGCCAATCACGATGTTTTGCGGCGTCGAGCGCTTCAGCCACATGGTGTAGACCACGGCATAGAAGACGATGGTAAAAGCCAGCAAACCGGCCGCCAGCCAGTTGGTGGTCATGCCGAGAAACATCACCGAGAACAGCGACAAGGTCAGGCCGAGTGCAAAGGCATCGGCACTCTGAACCTTGCCTGACGGCACCGGACGGCCCCGAGTGCGCCGCATCTTGGCATCGATGTCGGCGTCGAACCACATATTCAGCGAGGCTGAGGCGCCGGCCCCGACAGCGATACACAGGACCGCCACCGCACCCAGGACCGGATGGATCGGCACCTTGGCACAGATCATTCCGGTGAGCGCTGTAAACACAACCAACGACATGACACGCGGCTTCATCAGCTGCAGGAAGTCCTGCCAGCGTGCGGGGGTTGCGGTCGGGATCAGGGCGGCGGGCATCGCCATAGCATACTCGTTAAATGCTCAAAAGGCGCGGCCCAGATTGCTCCAGCCCGCGCCCCTGAATTTCAGCCTAGCGGTCGGCCTAGTGGTGTTCGGCCGTGATCACCGGCAATTCGCTGAACTGGTGGAACGGTGGCGGCGAGGACAGGGTCCACTCCAGGGTCGTGGCTCCCTCACCCCAAGGATTGGCCTCGGCCTTGCGGCGACGCACGGCAGATTCCAGCAAGATGAGAAGGAAAACACCAACCCCGGCCAAGGTGACCACATAGCCCACCGACGAGACATGGTTCCAATAGGCGAACGCCTCCGGATAATCTACGTAGCGGCGAGGCATGCCCTGCAGACCCAGGAAGTGCTGCGGGAAGAAGATCAGGTTCACGCCAACGAAGGTGACCCAGAAGTGCACGCAGCCGAGGAACTCATTGTATTTCACGCCCCACATCTTCTCGAACCAGTAGTAGAAGCCCGCAAAGATGGCGAACACGGCCCCGAGGCTCAGCACATAGTGGAAGTGAGCCACCACATAGTAGGTGTCGTGCAGGCTGTAATCGACGCCGGCATTGGCCAGGACCACACCGGTCACACCACCCACAGTGAACAGGAAGATGAAGCCCATTGCCCAAAGCATCGGCGTCTTAAAGTCCAAGGAACCGCCCCACATGGTGGCGATCCACGAAAACACCTTCACACCGGTCGGCACCGCAATGACCATTGTGGCGGCCACGAAATAGGCCCGCAGGTTCACGGTCATGCCGACCGTGTACATGTGGTGCGCCCACACAACGAAGCCGACGAAGCCGATGGCCACCATGGCATAGGCCATGGCCAGATAGCCGAACACCGGCTTGCGCGAGAAGGTCGAGACGATCTGGCTGACCATGCCAAAGCCTGGCAGGATCAAAATGTAGACCTCTGGGTGACCGAAGAACCAGAACAGGTGCTGATACATCACCGGGTCTCCGCCGCCGGCGGCGTCGAAGAAGTGGGTGTGGAAGTTGCGGTCGGTGAGCAACATGGTGATCGCGCCGGCCAACACGGGTAGCGAGAGCAACAGCAGGAACACCGTCACCAGGATCGACCACACGAAGAGCGGCATGCGGTGCAGGGTCATGCCCGGCGCGCGCATATTGAAGATGGTGGTGATGAAGTTGATGGCCCCCAGGATCGAGCTGGCACCGGCCAAGTGGATCGAGAAAATCGCCAAGTCCATGGCTGGCCCCGTGTGGCCACTGGTCGAGAGCGGCGGATAGAGCGTCCAACCGCCGCCAAACCCGCGGCCTGGCCCACCGTCTGAGAACAGAGACATGCAGAGCAGTACCCAGGCGGCGACCAACAGCCAGAACGAGTTATTGTTCATCCGTGGGAAGGCCATATCCGGCGCGCCGATCATAAGCGGCACGAACCAGTTGCCGAACCCGCCGATCATCGCCGGCATGACCATGAAGAAGATCATGATCAGGGCGTGGGCGGTGACCACGGCGTTGTAGCCGTGCTTGGATTGCTCGACCAAACCCAGCAGGTGGATCGGCGAATTGGCCGCGAAGATCTGAATCCCCGGCTCGGCCAGTTCCCACCTGATCAGGCCTGACAGAGCCCCGCCCACCAAGCCCGCCATGATGGCGAAGATGATGTAGAGCGTGCCGATATCCTTATGGTTCGTCGAGAGGAACCAGCGGGTGAAAAAGCCGGGCGTATGATCGTCGTGCCCGTGGTCGTCGTGTGCGTGAGCTGAGCCGTAGGCCATCTTACTCTATCCCAAGATCATTTCGCGGCCGGTGCCGCAGCGGGCACCGGCGGGGTGGTCGTCGCAAGTGTCGTCCCAGGCGCCGTGACAGGCGCTGCCGCAGCGACCGGAGCCGGCGCAGTCCCAATCTTGGTTCCGCCCTTGCCGGCCACCCAAGCGTCAAATTCGCCCTGGCTAACCACGTGAACCTCAATCGGCATAAAGGCGTGATCGACGCCGCAAAGCTCACGACATGAGCCGTAATAGATCCCCGGACGATCCACCTTGAACCAGGTTTCGTTGATCCGGCCCGGCACGGCATCGGTGATGATCCCGAAGGACGGCACCGCAAAGGCGTGGATTACGTCGGCTCCGGTAACCAATACCCGGACCACTTTGCCGGCGGGCACCACGATCGGAACGGTCGCTGCCAACTTATAGGGCACATGCTTGGCTTTGGCCTCATCCTCAGGAAGGATGTTGGAGATGAACTCACCGATCTTCTGGTCGGGATATTCATAGCCCCAATACCATTGATAGCCGGTAGCCTTGATGGTCATGTAAGGCTTGGGCATGTCGTGATAGGCGAACAACAACCGAAACGAGAAGATCGAGATCACCATCAGGATCATCACCGGCACAACCGTCCAGATCACTTCGATCAAGGTGTTGTGGCTCCACTTAGCCGGGATCGGGTTGGCCTTCTTATTATAGCGGACCACGATCCAGATCAGCAGGCCCAGCACAAACAGCGTGATGACTGTGATGATCGGCATCAAGATCAAATTGTGGAAGAAGATCGCTGACTCTCGCAGCGGCGTCACACCGGGCTGCAGATCGATCGCACCTGGAGTCGGTTGCCCGATCTCATCAGCCCCCTGCGCCCAGGCGCTGAGGCCCCAGAACGCCGCCATTGCGCCCGCAGCGGCTCCAGCCGCTAACGTCCGCATACCTTGAAACCTCGACGTCATGTCCCCTCGGTCTGCTGAACAGGGGCGTCGCAGATTGCGAATTCCCCGCCTATGATATGGCCGATCACGCCTGACCCAGCCGTTCTGGGCGTGCATACGCGCTCCGTTTGGCCTTGCCAAGGCGGTTGCCGCCCATTGGCGCACTGGTCTTGGGATGTTTTTCGTCAATGCCGCTTTTGTTTTGCCCTTGTGCGACAGATTGGGGTGACGCCTTGGCCGTCAACCCCTATCTCTGGCCCCCAGAGAACAGCTGATTTCGCTAGGTTGACACCATGAACGCCCATTCCCCCGCCCCCTCCATTTTGGACTCAGCCGGCGTGTCGCCGGCACGGGCCCACCAGATTTTGGCCGATGCGTTGGCGGGTGCGGACGACGGGGAACTGTTCGTCGAGCGCTCAGAGAGCGAATCATTCCTGTTCGATGACGGTCGCCTGAAATCGGCAGCCTATGATTCGTCAGAGGGATTTGGCCTGCGCGTGGTGGCGGGCGAGACCGCCGGCTATTCCCACTCCAGCGAAATCTCTGAAGCCTCCATCAAACGTGCGGCCCAATCGGCGTCTTTGGCCAAACGCGGTTATGCCGGGTCCTCTGCTGACAATCCCCGCGCCACCAACGCCAAGCTCTACGGCGAGGACGACCCTACCGCCTCGCCGTCCTTCTCCGACAAGGTCGCCCTGCTGCAAGAGATCGACGCCTGGTGTCGTAACCTCGATCCTCGTGTCGTCCAGGTGATGGCCTCGCTTTCGGGCGAGCGGCGCACGGTTGAGATCCTGCGCGCCGACGGCCGCCTGATCCGCGATGTCCGCCCGCTGTCACGGATCAATGTGCAGATCACCGTCGAGAAGGACGGGCGGCGTGAGAACGGCTTCACCGGGGCCGGGGGTCGCGCCGGCTTCGAAGCCTGGATCGGCCCCGACAAGTGGCAGGAGATGGCTGATGAAGCTCTGCGTCAGGCCCTGGTCAATCTCGACGCTGTCCCCTGCCCGGCGGGAGAGATGGACGTGGTGCTCGGTGCCGGCTGGAACGGCATCCTGTTGCACGAAGCCGTCGGCCACGGCCTGGAGGGCGATTTCAACCGCAAAGGCACCTCTGCCTTCTCTGGTCGAATCGGCGAGCGGGTGGCCGCCAAGGGCGTCACGGTGTTCGATGACGGCACGCTGCCCGGTCGTCGCGGCTCGCTGACCATCGATGATGAGGGCACACCGACCGAACGCACTGTGTTGATCGAAGACGGCATCCTGGTCGGCTATATGCATGACCGGATGAGCGC
>JANLPK010000341.1:0-1887 GCA_031367205.1 Alphaproteobacteria bacterium | reverse complement strand
GCCGATGTCGGTGGACCAAGCCTTGGCGATGGGCGTGAGCAGTTCTTGGCGCGCCTTAGCCACGTCGCGCTCGGCCTGCGTCTCTGCCAAACGTGCCACATCTGCCAGCACTCCGGTGGTCAGGCAGATGGCGCGGGCGGCCTCGATCTTGGCCCGCATAAGGGTGAGCGTGCGACGCACATCGGGGTGGCCATAGATGGTCTCGCCGCCCCAAGCCGCGCGGCCCTGTTTGCGCTCTTGGGCAAAGGCCAGGGCTTGCTGGAAGGACCGTTCGGCAATGGCTACACCCTGCACGCCGACCTGCAGTCGCGCGGCGTTCATCATCACAAACATATGAGCGATACCGTTGTTCAGTTCGCCCACCAACTCGGCTTGAGCGCCTTCGAACAACATGACGCAGGTTGGCGATCCGTGGATGCCCAGCTTGTGTTCAATAGAGCCGGGGCGAAGATCATTAAGGGTTCCGGTGCGGCCCTGGTCGTCCACCAGCTTTTTAGTGGCCAGGAACAGGCTGATGCCCTTCACGCCGGGGGGTGCGTCCGGCGTGCGGGCCAAGACCAGGTGGCAGATGTTCTCCGCCGCGTCGTGGTCGCCCCAGGTGATGAAGATCTTTTGGCCGGTGAGGCGATAGCCGCCCTTGCCGTCGGGCTCAGCGCGGGTGGTAACAGCGGCCAGGTCCGTGCCGGCCTGGGGCTCGGTCAGGTTCATGGTGCCGGTCCATTCGCCGGTCACAAGCTTGGGCAGGACTAGGCGCTTTTGGCGCTCCGTGCCGTGCAGAGCGAGGGCCTCGATGGCCCCTTGGGTGAGCATGGGGCAGAGGCCGAACGCCATGTTGGCGGCATGGACCATTTCGAACACGGCCAGTTCCATGGCCTTGGTCAGACCTTGGCCGCCGTGTTCGGGCGAGGCTGAGAGCGAATTCCAACCTTGGGCGACGAAGGCCTGATAGGCCTCTGCAAAGCCGGGCGCGGCAGTGACCTTGCCGTTCTCATAACGCGCGCCGACTGTGTCGCCTTGGCGGTTCAGGGGGGCCAGTTCGTTCTCAGCAAAAGCGCCAGCGGATTCCAGAACCGCAGCGACGGTGTCGTCGTCGAGGTCAGGAAAGCCCTGGTTCATCAGAGCGGGGTGGCCAGCCGTTTTGAGGGCCAGGGCCAAACTTTTCAAGGGTGCGCGGTAGGTCATCAGGTCTCCAACGCGACATCACACAGGAGGTCAAGTGCTTGATGCCGCGTCTCCCTAAATCGCGAAGAGTCAATAGTCCGAACTGATCATGCGCGCAAAAAAATCATGGAATATCTTGCCACCCAGTTGGCGAATTAACGCCTTGGGGATTTCACCGATGACTAGTCAAATTTTGGCGCGGGCGGGTGCACTCGCGACCGTCCTAGCATTGGGATTGATCGGCGCAACGCCTGCCGCCGCCACTGTCACCTATCACTACAGTGGCGGACCTAACCCGACCAATACGCGGGACGGCGGGGTGGTCAGCTATATCGATCTACACGCACCCATCACCATCGACTTCACGGTGGCATCGGCACTGGCTGCCAACCTCACTGATGTAGACATCAAGGCCTCTCTTTTGTCGTGGGTCGTGTCCGGCGGTAAACCTGAGTCGACCGGTGGATCGAGCGACATCGGATCATTTCTGAACCGCCTACGGCTAAGCACCGACGCGTCGGGCAATATATTCGCCTGGAACATTTTCGGCGATAGTTTTCCTGCGGCTCTGCCCGGCAAAGAGATGGAGTTCTATTTCGATAGTGTCAGCGGCCCGCATGAAACGCTCAAATGGTATGATTCCCTAAGTGGCCGGACCCTCGGTGGGGCAGTGAGTCACAGCGATATCGGCACCTTCACCATCGTCGGAGGTGGGGTCGGTGGCGT
>JANLPK010000320.1:0-14600 GCA_031367205.1 Alphaproteobacteria bacterium | reverse complement strand
GCCCCGGGTCCCGGCGCCGCCGAAACGTGCGGGTGGTCGTATAGCCTTGCCCACCATCTGGCCGCTCTATCTGACCACCTTCCTCACCTTCGCCGCCAACATGACGCTTAACCTCTATATCGCCCCTATCGTCCGCGTTGGTGCCGGGGTCACAGGGGCCGGGGTCGGGGCCTTCCAGGCGATGATTGGCGTGGGTTCGATCATCGGCCTTTCGATTGGCGCGCGCGCGGCGAACCGTCAGGCCGGCAAGTCGTGGATCCTGCAAGGTTTCGCCATTCAGGCTACGGCCATGAGCGTCCACTTCGCCGCCACCCACCACGCCTTGCCCGCCGGTTGGCCCAGCGCAGCCCTCGTCGCCCTTGGCATCGGTTTGGCTGCCGTAGCCCTATTCTCGATCACGCCAGTCATTCAGTCTCGGCTGATCCAGATGACCGAGGGTGCACCTGTCGCCTTGGCCTTAAATGGCTCGGTGATCTCGATGGGTCAGGCCCTGGGCTCAACGCTCGGCGGCGCGGCCCTGGCCGCCTACGGCGTTCCGGCCATCCCTGGCGCGGCGCTGGCCATGTCCCTCACCGCCCTGACCATCATGGCCTTCGTGTTTCCGCGCGCGGCTAAGACTTCAGAGCCAGCCTAGCGGCCTTCAGAAAGACGCTCGGCAATCCGGCCAAAGCCGAATGCGGCGACCAGATCACACCCTGAGCATCACCTTGCGCCCGTAGCACCGTCTGGGTCAGTGAGAAGTGGGTGAACACATGTTCGACCCCGCCCACCGCCTGCCATTCGGCCACAACAGGTGCCATCGACGTCGCCTCTTCCGGAGTGAACGGGGTGGCCCGCCAAGCGCTGACCGGCAATCCGAGCATGCCGCCCAGCAACCCCTTGGCCGGGCGACGAACCAGGGCCACCTGATTGCCCCGGGTCAAAACATAGGTGACGCCGTACCGATGCGGCCGAACCGCCTTGGCCGTCTTCCGCGGATAGGTCTTGGCTTGCCCACACGCCAGACCCAGGCACAGGTCCGATATCGGGCACTGAGTACATAATGGAGTCTTGGGGCGGCAGACCGTCGCCCCCAAATCCATCAGCGCCTGGGCCCAGTCGCCGGGACGGTATTCTGATACCATGTCCCCCGCCAGGACCTTTAGCTGGACCTTGGCCCCCGGCAACGGAATGTCGAGCGCATGCAAACGGGCCATTACCCGCTCGACATTCCCGTCCACCACGTTGGTCGGGCGATCAAAGGCAATCGCCGCCACGGCCGCCGCCGTATAGGGACCAAGCCCCGGCAGCGCGCGCAGGCCAGCCTCGGTGTCTGGAAATACCCCACCGTGGTCGCCCGCCACGGCTCTCGCGCAGGCCAACAGGTTTCGCGCCCTTGCGTAATAGCCAAGCCCCGCCCAGGCCGCCATCACCTCGCCGTCCTCCGCCGCCGCCAAGTCGGTCACCGTCGGCCATCGAGCGGTGAACTTGAGGAAATAGGGGGTGGCATGAGGCACAGTGGTCTGCTGCAGCATAACCTCGGACAACCACACGCGGTAAGGATCGGCTCTCACACCGCCCTGACCATCGCGCGGCCCCACGCGCCAAGCCAGGTCGCGGGCATTGCCGTCGTACCAGGCCAAAAGGCGCGCTCTGAGGGTATCGCGGTCCACCTCTTAGCTCATAGCCGCAAGAGGGGCTCGCGCGCGAGGGGGTGTTAGAGCTAGGGTAGCCATCATGCCCCGCAGGCCCTTGCCAACTGCCGCCGAAGCCGCCGCCATCCTGGCGCGCAAACGCACGCGGCCTACCCGCCGTCCTCCGCCTCCTATGGGCCGAAGCCTCAATCGATTGCTCAAGACACTCGACGAAAAATTCGGCCAAGGTTCGGGTGCGCTCCAGGCGCGCTGGCGGGAGATCGTCGGCGCTGAAATCGCCAAGCGCACTGAACCCGTCAAGCTAAGCAAGCCGCGCGGTGGCGGACCCGCAGCTCTCGAGATCCGGGTGGCAGGCCCATCAGCCGCCCTGATCCAACATCAAGCCCCGGAAATTGTCGCCCGGGTGAACCTGTTTCTCGGGGCCGGGTCGGTGAATAAGCTGCGCATTGTCCAGGGTCCGTTGCGGACCACCGGCCAAACGGTCAAACCCATCCGACGCAAGTCGGCACCTCTGGATGCAGCGCTCGAGGCAGACCTCGCTCAGAGTCTGGCCGGTGCCCCCGACGGCCCCCTAAAGGTCGCATTGCTGCGGTTAGGACGCGGTGTCTTGCGCGACCGTTGACTTTGGTGCGCGGAACCGGGACCAGAACCGGGAATCGGGTTTTAATCTTTCGTTCAAACTTGCGCAGGGGATCCCATGCCGAAATTCAGTCGCAGCCTTCTTGCCGTCGCTCTGTTTGGGGCCTTGGCCCTAGCGGGATGCAACAAGCCCAGCGCTTCCAGCGGCGAAGACATGACCATGGGTAAGGTCGACGCCCCGGTGAAGATGATCGAGTACGCCTCGGCCAGCTGCAGCCACTGCGCGCGGTTCAACAATGACGTCATGCCCGCCTTCAAGGCTAAGTACATCGACACCGGCAAGGTTCACTACACCTTGAAGGAATTCCTGACCCCTCCAGTGGAGGTGGCGGCTGCCGGTTTCCTGACTGCCCGCTGCGCCGGTAAGGACAAATATTTTAGCGTCCTGGACGCGATCTTCCGTTCGCAACAGGAAATGTTCCAGACGGGCGACATGCGCGGCGTTCTGCTGCGAGTTGCTCAGTCTGCCGGCATGACCGAGGCCCAGTTCAACACCTGCATCACTGATGAAGCCGCGCTTAAGGCGTTAAATGATCGGGTGGAGAAGGCCTCGAAGGCCGAGAAGATCACTGGCACGCCCACCTTCATCGTCAATGGAAAGCAAGTGGCCTCGGGCGAAGTCAGCCTGGAGCAGCTCGACGCCGCTATCGCTGAAGCCAGCAAGAGCAAATAGGATCCACTAGGCACCGCCGTGCATTTCCAACGCCTAAGAGTTTCCGGGTTCAAGTCCTTCGTCGAAGCCACTGAGTTTCGCATCGAACCCGGAGTCACGGGCATTGTCGGCCCAAACGGCTGTGGCAAGTCCAACCTGCTTGAGGCCCTACGCTGGGTCATGGGGGCCAATTCCGCCAAGGCCATGCGGGCCGGGGGGATGGATGATGTGATCTTCGCGGGTTCAGGTGGCCGGGCCTCGCGCAACCATGCCGAGGTTACGCTCACCATCGACAATGCTGATCACACGGCTCCTTCGGCGTTCAATGAACATCCCGTGCTGGAGGTCGTTCGGCGCATCGACAGGGGTGAGGGTTCAACCTACCGCATCAACGGTCGCGAAGTCCGTGCTCGCGACGTGCAGCTCCTGTTCGCCGACGCTTCCACCGGTTCAAACTCTCCAGCCTTGGTCCGCCAAGGTCAAATTTCTGAACTGATTGCCGCCAAACCCCAGAATCGCCGGATGATCCTGGAAGAGGCTGCAGGTGTCTCGGGTCTCCACTCCCGCCGCCACGAGGCCGAGCTTCGCCTTCGTGCCGCCGACACCAATCTCACCCGACTGGACGACGTGGCCAAGGAGCTCGAAACCTCGCTCGGCCGTCTGAAACGTGAAGCGCGTCAGGCCGAGCGGTTCCGGAAACTCGCCGCCGAGATCCGCACCCTGCAAGGTGCTGTGCTGCATGCTCGTTGGGTCGAGGCACGAGGTGCCGCCGAGCGATTGACCAACGAGGCCGGAACAGCATCTCGCACTGTTGAAGATACCGCTCGCGATGCGGCAAATGCCACAACGGCGGCTATGGCGGCTGAAGCCACCATCAAACCTCTGCGAGAGGCTGAGACTGTGGCCGCCGCCGTGCTGCACCGTCTAGCCATCGACCGCGACCGGTTGGAACGCGAAGGCGACGCACTTGCCGAGGAAGTTGCCCGGCTGGTCGATGAGGCTTCCCGAATTGACGCCGACCGCACTCGCGAAACCCAGTTCGGCGAAGACGCCCAGGTCGCCCTTTCGCGTTTAGCCGAGGACATCGCCGCCCTTGAGGCCGCCATAGCAGCTGCTCCGCAGCGGGCCCCCGAACTTGCCAAGGCCGTTGAGGTCGCCGAGGCTGCGAGGTTTGCGGCCGATAGCCTGGTGGAGAGCCTAGCTTCGCAGGCTGCCGCCGACGAGGCGCGACGCCAATCTGCCGCTCAGCGAGTTGCGGAAGCCGAGACACGCCTGTCACGTACCCGTCGCGCCCTGGACCAAGCCAAGCATGAGCGCGAACAGCTGGGTCCCGCGACCAATCCCCAAGCCGTCCAGGCCAAGATTCATCTGGACACCGCAACAGCCGAACTCGCCTCAGCCCGCGCTGCCTTAGAATCTGCCGAGGACGAACGCGCCAAGGCGCAAGCCGCCGAAACCATAGCGCGTGATGCCACACGCAAGCTGGACGAACACCTTGGTCGACTGACCGCAGAAGCGCGCGCCCTAGCCCAGATTGTCGCTCAACAGCGGCGTGGTGGCTTCGCCTCAGCCCTCGACGAAGTCGCCCCTGACAAGGGCTTTGAGATCGCTCTGGCGGCGGCGCTTGGCGACGACCTTGACGCTGCGCTTGATATAATGGCCCCGGCTTTTTGGGGAGGGCGAGATGCTCGGACCCCATCTTGGCCGTCCGGTGCCACCCCCCTGGCTCCATTGATAAAGGCACCCCAGGCTCTGGCAGCACGCATCGCCTATGTGGCCCTGGTGGCGCGTAAAGACGGTGACCGGCTGCAGGGCACCTTGGAACCCGGCATGCGCCTGGTGTCCCGCGAGGGAGATCTATGGCGCTGGGACGGCTTCACGGCCCGCGCGGATGCACCAAAGCCTGCCGCCGTCCGCCTCCAGCAGAAGGCCCGGTTGTCCGAGGTCGAAATCGAGATCGAGGGGCTCGACCCAAAAGTTCAAGCCGCGCGCTCTAGCCTGAGCGAGGCCGTCACCCGGGTTCGACTTGCCGAGGAAGCCCTGCGTGACGCGCGCCGCGCGCCGCCGCTAGCGGAACAGAGGCTCGCCACCGCGAGCGCCGCAATGGAAAAGCTGGATCGCGATGCGACCCGTCGAGAAGCGCAGGCCCAGTCTCTCGACGATGTCATTTCGCGCTTTGGTGCAGAGCTACAGGAGGGCGAGGCGGTCTTGGTACAGGTCAGTCAAGAGGCCGCCGCCAGTGCATCTGCGGACGACCTGACGCAACGGCTTACCCAGGCTCGGGCAGCAGCCGGTCCGGCCAGGGAAGCCGCCGTCGAGGCCCGCGCGGCTATGGACGTCGAGGCCCGCGAGCGCGAGGGCCGGGCGCGACGGTTCGAAAACCTCAACCGTGACCGTGACGACTGGACCCGCCGGGCGCAAACCGCCGCCAAACGCTTGGAGCACTTAGGTCAGGCCCGGGTCAAGGCACAGGCGGCCCTGGACGAAGCGCACGAGAAGCCGGCCACCCACCAGCTCCGCCTGGAAACCCTCCTGGACGAGCTGGCCGAAGCCGAGGCTAGGCGGGCACAGTCCTCTAACGCCCTGACCTCGGCAGAAGGCGCACGGGCGCAAGCCGACCGCGCAGTCCGCGCCGCTGACGCCGCCGCCGCAGAGAGCCGTGAGCTTCGCGCCACCCTGATCGCCCGACTCGAAGCCGCCGCAGAACGCCTAGCTGAGGTTTCAATCCAGATTCGTGAAACCGCACGCATCGAACCCGAGCAGCTAGCTCAGAAGCTCGCCGACGAAGCTGTCGCCATCCCAGGCGACGCTGGCGGCATCGAGGCTCATCTGGCGCATCTGGAACGCCAACGCGACGCCATCGGCCCTGTAAATCTGCGCGCCGAAGATGAGGCGGTCGAACACGCCTCGCGCCTGGAGACCATGCTCTCAGAGCGGGCCGACCTCACCGGAGCAATTGCCCGTCTGCGCCAAGGCATTGACGAACTGAACGGCGAGGGTCGCGAGCGCCTTCTAGCTGCGTTTGACGTGATCAACGGCCACTTCAAAGCCCTATTCGAAGCCTTGTTCGAGGGTGGCCAATCAGAGCTGCGGTTGGTGGAATCTGATGATCCTTTGGAAGCAGGGCTGGAAATCTTTGCTTGCCCGCCCGGCAAGCGCATGGCCACCATGAGCCTGATGAGTGGCGGCGAGCAGGCCCTGACCGCCACAGCCCTCATCTTTGCGGTATTCTTGGCTAATCCGGCGCCGATCTGCGTTTTGGACGAAGTCGATGCACCGCTCGACGACGCCAATGTCGACAGGTTCTGCAACCTGTTGGACGAAATGCGGCGTCGCACAGAGACCCGGTTTGTGGCCATCACCCACAATCCCGTAACCATGGCCCGCATGGACCGACTGTTCGGCGTTACCATGGCCGAGCGCGGAGTCTCGCAACTGGTCTCCGTCGATCTGCGACAAGCCGAAGCCATGGCAGCACAGTAGAGAGTCGTTGAAACTTCAATTTACCCCGTTAATTCAAATAGTTAAATATAGATCACCCAGTCTTGACGCACTGCACACTGGTCTATAGGTTCCGCGCGACTTAAAAGCCCCCGATGCGGCGGCCAACGTCGCGGTCGTAGGGGCCATGACGCATGCCAAATTCGGACGAATCGCGCGATGAGGCTCTTTCCAGCCTCGACAAGCGGCTGGAAGCGCTCGAAGCCGGGCGCGCCCGGAAGATGGACCCCTCGGTGCATCTGGCGATGGGGCAAGGTTACCGCTTCCTCGGGGAGGTGGTGGGTGGCGTGTTAGGGGGTGCGGGCTTCGGCTGGCTCCTGGATCGCTTCACCGGAACAACCCCCTGGGGTTTGATTGGCGGACTGCTGATCGGCACCGGACTGAGCATGTTCTACGCGGTCAAAAACGCGACGAGCATGACAAAAATTCAAACGGAGAAGCTTGGGCCCCTGCCCAGCGTCACCGACGATGAGGACGAGGACTGAAGCTGTAATGGTGCAACAACCCGCCATCGAACCGATGCACCAGTTCTTGATTCACAAGATCGTGGATATCGCACCGATCCATGTGGGCGGCTTGGCCATCGACATGTCGATCACCAATTCGATCGCCTCCATGCTGGTGGGCTTGGCTCTGTTGTTGGGCTTCTTCATGCTGACCACCCAGAACCAATTGGTTCCCAATCGCGGCCAAGCCTTGGCTGAGTCCCTCTATGACATTATCGATAAGGTGTTGGTTGGGCCGATCATCGGCCACGGTGGCAAGCCCTATATCCCCTTCATTTTCAGCCTGTTTATGCTGATCCTGGTGCTCAATCTGATGAGCGTGCTCTTTGCCATCGGCAACTTGGCCGGTCAGTCTTGGACCTTCACAGTCACCGCACAGCTGGCGGTCACCGCGACCTTGGCGGTGGTAACATTCCTCAGCGTGTTCATTCTTGGGTTCGTGAAGCACGGACCTAAGTTTCTAGGGCTCTTCTTCCCGTCCGGAATGGGTGTCATCGGGGCTTGCCTAATGGCGCCCATCGAAATGCTCTCTTACTTCGTGCGCCCGGTCACTCTAGCGATGCGACTGTTCGGCAACATGCTGGGCGGCCACGTGGTGATGAGCCTGTTCGGCAGCTTCGTGGTGGCCTTGGGCATTTTGGGCTTGAGCGGCGGCATCGCGACCCTCGGCTTCCTCGGTTCGGGACTTTCCCTGGCGATGATCGTTGCGCTAACCGGCCTGGAGCTGGTCGTCGCGGTCCTGCAGGCCTTCGTGTTCGCAGCTCTAACAACTGTTTACCTCAACGAGGTCGTGAACTTCGGTCACGGCCACTAACCAAAATAACGCTCGAAAAAGGACTATTCGAAATGGACGTTGCATCAGCCAAACTCATCGGCGCCGGCTTGGCCACCATGGGCATGATCGGGGCAGGTATCGGCCTCGGCACCCTGTTCGGCAACTATCTGCAAGCCGCGATCCGCAACCCAGCGGCCGCTGCCAGCCAGCAGACTATGCTGTTCCTCGGCATGGCATTGACCGAAACCATGGGCCTGTTCGCCTTCGTGGTCGCTCTGATCATCCTGTTCGGCTAAGCCTCAGGATCTGACGCGCCATGGCGAACGAGACGCACGAAACAACGGCTGCGCCGGAAGCTCATACCTCCGGCTTGCCGCAGTTCGATCCTCAATGGTGGCCGGGCCAGATTGCCTGGATCCTGATCATCTTCGTGATCGTGCTGGCGTTCATGCGCCTGTTCGTGGTGCCGCGGATTGGCGGCACCATGTCGGCGCGCGATGACAAGATCGCAGGCGACATCGCGGCGGCTCGGGCCCTCAAAGACGAGGCCGAAGCTCAAGCTGCGGCTGCAGCCTCCGAACGTGCCAAGGCGCGCGCAGAAGCTGGCAAGATGGCCCTCGACGCCCGATCAAAAGCTCAGGCCGAGATCGCTGCGAAATTGGCCGAGCAAGAGATTGCACTAGCAGCGTCCACTGGCGCAGCCGAGGCGCGAATTGCTGCTGAGCGTGACCGTGCCATGACCAGCGTCGGCGGCATCGCCGTCGAGATCGCTCAAGCCATGGTGCAAAAGCTGACCGGTCGCGCCGCAAGCGCCGCCGAGGTGGCGCAAGCCGCCAAAGGATAAGAGACATGTCTGCTGCTTTCACTGAACTCTTGCTCGACTCTCACTTCTGGGTCGGCGTCGCGCTCGTACTGTTCGTACTGGTTCTGGTGCGGGTCGGCGTTCACAAGCTCGCATGGAATGCATTGGGCGAGAGCGGGAAGCGAATCCAGGCCCAACTGGATGAAGCCACGCAGTTACGCTTGGAAGCTCAAGGTCTCCTTGACCAAATCAAGGTCCAGCGTGAACAGGCTGAGATCGCCGCAAAGGACATGTTGGCCAGCGCCAAAGACGATGCCAAGCGCCTGCAGGCCGAAGCCAAGATTAAGCTCGAAGAACAGATCCAGCGGCGCGCCGACTTGGCTGAGCGCAAGATCGCCAATGCAGAGTCTCAGGCGCAAGCTCAGGTCAAAGCCGCCGCAGCTGACCTCGCCGCCCAAATGGCGGAAAACGTCTTGGTCGCTCGCCTCGCAGGCGCGAAATCAGATCCACTGATCGATCTGGCGATCGGTCAAATGGGTGCGAAGCTTCAATAGACCTACCGCCGCCTGCCTAAGGCGCGGCGCATTCGGCGAAGCATTCGCTTGTCCTTGGCTAACATCGACCGCTCTATCCTGAGCAGATGTTGCCAAATCATCTTCAATAGTTCGGGATCTCGGCGCAAAAGCCGTCGGATCGGTGCGATCATTTTGGGATGGGCATACTGGAAGCGAACAAATTGACGGCGAGCCTTGAAGGAATTTCGCAGTGTCAGCATCAGCCCAACGACAATGACGGGAATCCCAAATGGCCCTGGCAAAGGAGCCATCAGAATGCCGACCACGACAATGATCGCGCCTAGGATCACCAAGACCAGACGTAACATCCTTGCGCCGAAGTCACGTGCTTGAGCATCTGCTGCTCTCCCGGCGGGTTTTTCTGTCAGCTTCCGGGGCATCTTTGGTTTGATCCGGTCGGTGCCCATTGCAGGGGGAGAGGGGAAATCAACACAACGGGGTCACGGCACAGACGGCGAACCATCCCGCGAAGAAACCTGAAGTGAGAATTCAGGTCTAATGGGGAACTACTCTGCGACCAGTGTCATAGCCCCAAAGCCTGCCGGTTTACCGCGCGGCGGACCAGGGGGCCTCTGGCCACGGCGCCTAAGCGCATGACGTAGTTTGACCAACACCCGAAAGCGGGTGCCGGGGATGAGACGCTCAACGCGCAACATCTGCTGCCAGATCACCAAGATGATTTCCGGCTCTCGGCGCATCAGTCGGCGCAAGGGGAAAATCATCTTCGGATGTGCCCGCTGCATGCGGACAAACCGGCGGCGGGCCTTGAACGAATTGGCCAAGACAATCATCAATCCGACAACCAAGATCGGCAAACCCAGATGGCCCGGCAACACGGCTGTCACCAAACCCACCGCCATAATTGCCAAGCCCAGCACAACCAGCAGAAAGCGCACCACGCGACCAGCAAGATCGCGAGCGTACTCATCTGAGGCGCGAATAACGCGCAGGCTGTTGGTCGCGTACGACACGGTTGAATCCTGAGTTTCGCAATCCGCGCCCGCAGGGGGAGGTCGAACGGTGATTGCCTAGATCGGATATGAGACGACAATGCGGAGTCGTAAAGACCATAGACCGGTTAAATTTTCGACAGCCGCGCTATTCGGCCGCTAGCGGCGTTGGCGCCACAGCCTCGGGTTTCCAGGTCAGCTTCGGGTTGCGGGCCGCGAATGTTTCGTCCAGACGCCGGAGGGGAGCCAGATAAGGTGCGCCCTTGAACCTTGGCGCATCACCGGCTTTTGCCGCCTTGGCCAATGCGAGAAGGGCATCACAAAACCGGTCGATCTCTTGCTTGGACTCCGTCTCGGTTGGCTCGATCAGCATCGCGCCATGCACCACCAGTGGGAAATACATGGTCATGGGGTGGAAGCCCTCATCGATCATCGCCTTGGCGAAGTCGAGCGTCGTGACACCCGTGCCCTCCAGCCAACTGTCATCAAAGAGCGCCTCATGCATGCAGGGGCCGTCAGGAAAAGCCGCCGACATCTCGCCCGAGAGTCGTGCCTTGATGTAGTTGGCATTGAGCACGGCGTCTTCGGCAACCTGACGAAGACCATCAGCTCCATGGCTCAGCATATAGGCCAAGGCCCGGACAAACATGCCCATCTGACCTTGGAAGGCCACCATCCGGCCAAAGCCCTGGGCCGCAGGACCCTTGGTCTCTTCGACAAGGTCAAAGCCATTCCCGTCGCTAACCACCCAGGGTGCCGGCGCAAAGGGTGCCAAGGCCGCCGATAGGACCACCGGGCCTGCGCCCGGACCCCCACCGCCATGGGGTGTCGAGAAGGTCTTATGCAGATTGATATGCATGGCATCGACGCCCAGGTCACCAGGTCGCACTCGCCCGACGATGGCGTTGAAATTGGCCCCATCGCAATAGAAATAGGCCCCCACCGCATGAGTCAGGCGCGCGATCTCGATCACATCGCGCTCGAACAGACCGCAGGTATTGGGGTTGGTGACCATGATCGCGGCCACATCCGTCGAGAGCTTTGCCGCCAAATCCGCCAAGTCCACCCGCCCATCCGCCGTCTGCGCGATCTCGGTCACGGAATAGCCCACGAAGGCGGCGGTGGCCGGGTTGGTGCCGTGAGCCGAGGTCGGCACCAAAACCATACGGCGATGCCCCTGCCCCGCCGCCTCGTGCGCGGCCTTGATGCACAGCAGACCGCAAAGCTCACCATGGGCGCCGGCCTTGGGCGACAGGGCAACGGCCGGCATCCCGGTCAAGGTCTTCAGCCAATGGGCCAACTGATCCATCAGAGCCAGTGCCCCTTGGGTCGTCGAGATGGGGGCCAGGGGATGGAGGTCGCCAAACCCCGCCAGGCGCGCCATCTTCTCGTTCAGACGCGGATTGTGCTTCATGGTGCACGACCCAAGCGGATAGAGCGCCAAGTCGATAGCGTGGTTCTTTTGGCTCAGGCGCACATAGTGGCGCATGGCCTCCGGCTCCGACAGACCCGGCAAACCGATGGGGGTGTTACGCACTAAGTCGCCGAGATCCGTGGCATCATGCTCGGCCTTGGCCAAGTCAACTCCGGTCTTGTCCCAGCCACCCAGTTCAAAGATCAGGGCTTCGTCCTGCAACAGTCCACGGCCACCGGTTAGCGAGTGGTGACTATTTGGAGCTCCGAACTCTGGCTTGGTGGGTCGACCGACACTGGACATGCTCATGATGAGGCCCTCCCTCTCAAGGCGTCAGCAAGCACGGCGATATCGGCAGTGGTCGTCGTCTCGGTGGCACAGAGCAAGAGAATGTCGTCCATCCCCGCCATTGGGTCCAGACGCGAGAACTGCACGCCTGCCACCACACCTCTCGCCAGCAGTGCCTCAACCGTCTTGGCCGCTCCGCCGGCCACACGAACGGCAAGTTCGTTGAAGAATCTCGGGGTCAAGATTTCCACGCCCGGCACACCCGCCAAGGCCTCGCAGAGTTCTCGTGCACGGCTATGATTCAGCGCGGCCAAGTCCCGCAGGCCTCGCTCGCCCAGCAGCGACATGTGGATCGTGAAGGCCAGGGCACACAAGCCAGAATTTGTGCAGATGTTCGAGGTCGCCTTCTCGCGACGGATGTGTTGCTCGCGGGTGGAAAGCGTCAGCACGAACCCTCGGCTACCCTCGGCATCCACGGTCTCGCCGCATAGCCGACCCGGCATCTGGCGCACGAATTTTTCGCGGCAGGCAAACAGGCCCACATAGGGCCCGCCGTAGTTCAATCCGACGCCGATCGATTGTCCCTCAGCCACCGCAATGTCCGCACCCATCTCGCCGGGCGGCTTCAGGAGGCCAAACGACACCGCCTCGGTGGTGACAACAATCATCAGGGCACCCGCCGCATGGGCGGCCTCGGCGATTTTGGTCACGTCTGTGACCGTCCCGAACACATTGGGGGTCTGAACCACGACGCAGGCAGTATCGGCATCAATGGCGGCAATTACCGCGTCCTCGGCATCGACCGCCGCCGCCAATCGCTGGATCTCCATGCCTTCCGCGTGGGCGATGGTCTGGGTGACAGCGGCATAGTGAGGGTGCAAACCGCCCGACAGCACGGCCTTGTGCCGCCGATTGACCCTCTGGGCCATCATCACCGCTTCGGCGCATCCAGTGGACCCGTCATACATCGACGCATTGGCCACATCCAAGCCGGTCAGGGCCGCGACCTGGCTCTGAAATTCGAACAACACTTGCAAGGTGCCCTGGGCAATTTCCGGCTGATAGGGCGTGTAGCTGGTCAGGAACTCGGAGCGCTGGATAATGTGATCCACTGTGGCCGGCACATGGTGCTTGTAGGCTCCAGCCCCGCAGAAGAACGGCCCCGCCCCGGCTGGCCGGTTCATAGAGGCCAGAGTCGAGAGTTTGCGCTCCACCTCCATCTCACCAGCGTGCAACGGCAGGTCGACAAAGCCCGACCGCTGGGCAGAGCTAGGCACATCGACGAACAGGTCATCGATGCCGGCGGCACCAATCACTCCCAGCATCTGGGCGCGATCTTCAGGCGTTAGGGGCAGATATCGCATAGGTTCAGAGCATCCCTAGAAAGGCATCATAGGCGGCACGGTCCATCAGCGCCTCGTACTCGCCGGCATCGGAAATCTTGATCTTGGCGAACCAGCCGGAACCCTCAGGTTGGTCATTAACCGTCTCCGGCGCGTCAGCCAGCGCGCCATTGCCCTCGACGACCTGGCCCGAGATCGGCGCATAGACGTCGGAGGCCGCCTTGACGCTTTCCACCACCGCCAAACCATCACCAGCCTTGACCGTCTTGCCCACATCAGGGGTTTCGACGAACACCACATCGCCCAATTGCTCGGCGGCATAGGCGGTAATGCCGATGGTGGCGACATCACCGTCTAGGGCCACCCACTCGTGATCTTTGGTAAAACGCATTGGTGGGTCCTTCTCAGAGCTTGCGGACATAGCGGTGGGGAACAAAGGGCATCTTGACCACTTCGGCAGCCTGAGGCCTACCGCGTACGATCACGTTTAGTCGGGTGCCGGGGACTGCCAAGGTCGGTGGCACAAAGCCCATGGCGATGGGTGCCGAAAGGGTTGGCGAAAACCCGCCGGAGGTGACGACACCGACGACCGCACCAGCGCTGTCAGCAATCTCGGCACCTTCACGGGCCGGTGCCCCTTCCAGCACGCGCAAACCCACTCGCTTGCGTGTTGGGCCGTTCTCCAGCTCACCGGCGATCCGTGAGGCACCTGGGAAATCCCGCGCCTCCCGACGCTTCACGGACACCGAAAACGCCAAATCTGCCTCGATGGGACTGACGCTCTCATCCACGTCGTGACCATAGAGCGGCAGCCCGGCCTCCAGGCGCAGACTGTCGCGCGCGCCCAGGCCAATGGGTCTCACCCGCTCGTCGCTCAGCAACAGGTTCCAAACTCGCTCAGCCTCACCGGCGGGCACCGAGATTTCAAAACCATCCTCGCCGGTATAGCCGGAGCGCGAGAGAATCAGGTCGGTGCCAAGCCCAGGCATAGACCGGGAGTCCATAAAGACCATGGTCGCAACGTCCGGTAGGTGGGCCGCCAGCACCGCCGCAGCCTCGGGACCTTGCAGCGCCATCAGCGCTCGGTTCTCAAGGCGCTCGATGCGCACTTGTCCGGCCAACTCATCATCGATCACCGCAAAGTCGTTGTCTTTGCAGGCCCCGTTGACCACCACGAACAGGCCGTCATCGTCCGGCCGCGCAGCCATCAGGTCATCGATGACGCCGCCCTTCTTGTTCAAAAGGACGGAGTAGCGTTGCTTGCCGAGTTTCAGGCCGATGAAGTCGCCGGGCGTAATCTCCTCAAAGGCTGAAAGCGGTGAAACCCCGCGCAATCGGGCCTGTCCCATGTGACTAACATCGAAGAGACCCGCATGTTCCCGGGTCCAGAGGTGCTCCTTCAGCACGCCGTCCTTGTATTGCACCGGCATGGAATAGCCGGCGAAGGCGACCATCCGACCACCGGCCGCAATATGGGCATCGTAGAGTGGCGTGGTCTTCAAAGGGGCGTCGGGCAAGGTC
>JANLPK010000319.1:0-3975 GCA_031367205.1 Alphaproteobacteria bacterium | reverse complement strand
TCCTTGATCAACCTGGCGTCAGGCCAAGTCTCCATCAAACATGGGTTTAAGGGGCCAAACCATTCGGTGGTCACGGCTTGCGCCACGGGGGCCCACGCGATTGGCGATGCGGCGCGGATGATCAAATACGGCGACGCCGATATGATGGTCGCGGGTGGTGCCGAGGCGGCGATCTGCCCGGTCGGAATCGCTGGCTTTATAGCCGCCCGCGCCATGTCGACGAGTTTCAATGACACCCCCGAAAAAGCCAGCCGACCCTATGATAAGGACCGCGACGGCTTTGTGATGGGCGAGGGCGCCGGGATTTTGGTGCTCGAAGAATACGAACATGCCAAGGCGCGCGGCGCGAAAATCTATGCCGAGGTTGCGGGCTACGGCATGGCGGGGGATGCCTATCACATAACCTCGCCCGCCGAGGATGGTGATGGCGGTTTCCGGGCCATGCGTGCTGCGCTAAAAGACGCCGGGGTTGACCCCGGAGACGTTGATTATATCAACGCCCATGGAACATCGACGCCGCTGGGCGATGAGATCGAGCTTGGCGCAGTGACGCGTCTGCTGGGCACGGCGGCATCCAAGGCGACCATGAGCTCGACCAAGTCAGCGACGGGACACCTGCTCGGGGCGGCCGGAGCGATTGAGGCGGCCTTCACCTGCCTGGCCATCCGCGACCAGATCGCGCCACCGACCCTCAATCTCGATAACCCCTCGGTCGAAACAGAGATCGATCTGGTACCGAACCGGGCCAAGCCGATGGCCATATCGATAGCGCTCTCGAACAGCTTTGGGTTTGGCGGTACGAACGCCTCTGTGGTGTTCAAGAAAGTCACGTGAGCAACAAACCCCGCAAACGCCAAATGCGCGTTTCGCCTCTGCGGCGGCTGTTTGTTGGCTTGATGAGCGGGTTTGGGGTGTTTGCGCTCCTGGGCATCTTGGTCTTGGCCACGGGCCTGTGGATGTATCAGGGACCTGGTCCCGCTGCGAAATCCGGCGAACGCACGACCGTTGATCTGCGCAAGGGGGCAGGCCTGCAGGAAGTCGCTTCTAATTTGAAGCGGGCGAATGTCATCGGCTCCGGTTCGGTCTTCGCCGCCGCGGCCCAATTGACCGGATCGGCGCGTCAATTGAAGGCTGGCGAGTACGAATTTCCATCGCACGCCTCCATGGCAAAAGTGCTGGCCGCGATCCGCGATGGCAAGACCGTCAGCCATAGGATCACGATCGCTGAAGGCCTGACGTCTGAAATGGTTGCCGAAATCATAGCCCGGGAGCCGCTGCTGACGGGGGTGGCACCAACACCCGCGGAGGGAACGATCCTACCAGAAACCTACCAGTTCGAGCGCGGTGAGGACCGAGCTAAAGTTCTGGCACGTATGGTGGATGCCCAAGACAAACTGTTGGCGGTCTTGTGGGAACATCGACAGCCGGGCCTGCCGTTGCTGTCGCCGGAACAGGCGGTGACCCTGGCGTCCATTGTCGAGAAGGAAACCGGCAAGTCCACTGAGCGGCCCCAGGTCGCCGCTGTGTTCATCAATCGGTTGCGACTGGGCATGAAATTGCAGAGTGACCCGACGGTGATCTATGGGGTCAGCCGGGGGAGACCCTTGGGGCGTGGCCTGAGAATGAGCGAGCTTGCTGCGCCAAGCGTTTATAATACCTATCAAATTGTCGGGCTCCCGCCGGGGGCAATTGCCAATCCTGGGAGAGAGGCCCTGGCTGCGGTGCTTGATCCGCCAAGGTCCGAGGACCTTTACTTCGTGGCTGACGGCACAGGTGGGCACGTCTTTGCTGCGACGCTGGAAGCGCATAACCGCAATGTCTTGCAATGGCGGGGTATTGAGGCTCAGCGTGCCAAGGTCGCGAAGGTTGGGAAATGATCACATCCCCGCTCATCCCTGTGCATACCGGGATCCAGATCGCAAGACGCGCCACTGCCGGGTTAGGACCGAGGATTGTTGGTCTGATTCAGAACTCTAGCATCTGGTTCCCGGTATGCACCGGGGTGAGCGGGAGGGGATAAGCCTGTGGCGCTAACTGGGATGACGGGGTTTGGGCGGGCCGAGGGCGCGCTCGGCGACTGGAGCTGGGCGGTGGAGGCGCGCTCGGTGAATGGCCGTAACCTAGAGATCCGGTTTCGGGGCCCACCCGGGTTTGACGGGCTAGAGCGCGGCGCGCGCGAGGCGGGCCAGGCGCTTTTTCAACGCGGTTCAGTGAATATCAGCGTCAGTGCCAAACGGGTCGAGGGTGCCGGTTCGGTGCGGATCAATATGGATCAGGTCGAGCGCTATCTCTCGGCGGGTGAGGCACTAGCTGAGCGGGTCGCGCCGCCACGCTGGGATGGGATCTTGGCCTTGCGCGGTGTGACTGAGGCGGACGCTGCCGCAGACGATCCGCAAGCTTTGGCCATGGTTGAGGCGGCGATCACAGCGTCCATCGCGTCTGCCCTGGACGGTTTGGCCACCAATCGACAGGAAGAAGGTACAGCCCTGACCGGTGTGCTCAGCGGTTTGCTGAACCAGATCGAGGGTTTGGTTGGGCAGGCCGAGAGCGTGGCGGGCGGACAGCCTGCGATGATCCGCGATCGTTTTGCTAAGCGGATGGCCGAAATGGCCGGGGAGGCTCAGGGTGTGGCCGAACGGATCGTGATCGAGGCTGCGGCCATGGCGGTGAAAGCCGACGTGCGGGAGGAGTTGGACCGTTTGGTGGGCCATGTGGCGGCGGCGCGCGCCTTGATCGGCGGCACGGGGCCAGGTGGCCGAAAGCTGGATTTTCTGACGCAGGAATTTATGCGCGAAGCCAATACCTTATGTTCGAAAGCTGCAGTGCCAGCGCTCACGACGGCGGGGTTGGATTTGAAGGCGGTCATCGAGCAATTCCGCGAGCAGGTGCAGAATGTGGAGTAGCAACGCTCATTGTCATCCCGGAAAGCCTGCAGGGCTTGTCCGGGAGCCCGACGCGCGGGGTTGGCCGGATGAATCGATGCTTCTGGGTCCCGCACTTTTGGGGCGTTGCCCCGACATGCGGGATGACAGTTGGCGTTCAGGGTGGCGGCAAAGTGCCCCACCCTGGTCGCTGCGCGACCTGTCCCTCCCCATGAAGGAGAGGGAGGGATGAGCGACGATCACACCAAACCTTGGGAGACGCAGCGGCGGGGGCTGTTGCTGTTGGTGTCCAGTCCTTCGGGAGCGGGCAAGACATCGTTGTCGCGGCGGTTGGTGGCGGACTACTCTGATTTGACGCTGTCTATTTCGGCAACGACGCGGGATCCGAGGCCTGGCGAAGAAGAGGGGCGTGAGTATTTCTTCAAGTCCCCAGGCCAGTTCGACGCGATGATTGCGGCGGACGAGTTTCTCGAATGGGCTGGCCTGCACGATCATCGTTATGGCACGCCTAAGGCCCCAGTCGAGGCGGCATTGGCGGTTGGGCGCGATGTGTTGTTCGACATTGACTGGCAGGGTGCGGCCTTGATCCGGGCGGCGATGCCGAGCGATTGCGTGTCGGTCTATGTGTTACCGCCGTCATGGGCCGATCTCTCGCGGCGGCTGCATGCCCGGGCACAGGACAGCGTCGAGGTGATCAACAAGCGCCTTGAGCGTGGCCGTGAAGAGATCACTCATTGGGCCGAATATGACTATCTCATCGTCAATAAGGACTTCGACCGGGCTTATGCGGACCTGGGCCACATCTACCGTGCTGAGCGAATGAAGCCGGAGCGGAACCCGTGGTTGCCAGGGTTTGTCGCGGGGTTGGGGGCGGAGTAACTGTCCCGGAAATACGATCCTCTTGACCAAAACGGCGCGGCCCGTGAGGAATGAGGATCTGAAGAAGGATTACCCCATGACCAACACCGTCACCGTCTCTGATAAGGGCCACGTGCGGACCATAACGCTCAATCGACCGGAGAAGAAGAACGCCATCAGCCTAGAGTTGGCTTGGGGGGTTATCGGGGCGGTGGATGCGGCAGCAGCGGACGAC
>JANLPK010000053.1:0-3970 GCA_031367205.1 Alphaproteobacteria bacterium | reverse complement strand
GGTGCATCTGCCGCAGATCTTGGGCGAGTTTGCCAGAGCCCATCCCAAGGTCGCCCTGGCGGTCACCTGTGACCTAACCCTCAACCTGCTGGAGCGGCTGCGGGACGGGGCGTTGGATGTGGCCCTGGTCAAACGCGAGCCGTTAGGACCTGATCTGGGGGTTCGGGTTTGGCGCGAGCCGCTAGTCTGGGTGGCCGCCGATGCCTCGGTTCTGAAACCGGGCGAACCTGCACCCCTGATCCTTGCCCCAGCCCCCTGCGTCTACCGCAAACGCGCCATAGCTGCTCTGGACGCCAAGGGCCGCACCTGGCGCGCAGCCTATACCAGTCCGTCGCTGGCAGGCCAGCATGCGGCTTTGCGGGCCGGACTAGGCCTAACGGTCCTGCCCCGAGATATGACGCCGAATGATCTCGTGGTTCTAGGTGAAGCGCACGGTCTTCCCGTCCTAGCCGATGCAGAAATCGCGCTCCTAAAGGCCCGTACCGCCGTGCCGACCGCTGCTCACCGGCTGGCGGACTTCATCCTGTCGGCGCTTGATCGTCGCCACGCGTTACAAGAACCGCGCTGAGTTTGAACGGCAGGCGTGCCTGCGTGAACCCCCGACCTTCGGCGCGGCCATCTCGAGCCAGGATGGAGGCCTTTTAGGCGCGACACTGGGCGCGAGCATTGCAAAGCCTATCGGAACAAATCGGAGTGCGTGCCGGTGCGGGCAAGCTGCAGCTCGTCGCCTGCGAGGCGATAGATTAGCAGCCAGTCCGGCTCGATGTGCAAACCGCGGAAACCCATCCAATCGCCTCGCAATGGGTGGTCGCGGCACTCGACAGGCAAGGGGTCACCCTGGATCAACAGGGTCAGAACAGCCCGCAGTTTGGTCATGTCCCGCGCTTCTCCGCGACCTTGACGTCCCGCTTGAAGCGACCGGAGCTGACCGGCGTCAGCATTAGATGCCCAGGTCCTCGAACAGGGCCTCGGAGCTCTCGAATTTCTGACCCTTTCCCGCCTCGATCTCCTTGATCGCTGCCGCTGTCGCCGCATTGGGCACCTTGACGGCAAACGGCAGCTGCTGCTCGTCGGCCACCCGCAGCATCAAGAGCCGGATCGCGTCAGACACGGTCAGGCCCATACCCTTGAGGGCAGCACTGGCTTTGAGCTTGGTTGCGGCATCAATGCGCGCGCGGACAACGACATCTGTGGACATGGTAGAGCCTCGATTGTAGCTACAATAGCGCTACAAGAAGTGAAACTCAAGGACTAAGGGACTTGAGTCGGTCTGCAATCTGTTGCGCTTGATGTGAACTAAATTCGATAGTTCGATTGCAAGACCAGCCCAAGAGCGCCCGGTCGGTAGGCTTTGGCACCGCTTGGACGTTTGCCCAAGGCGTTGAGATCGTTTGTTGTAAAGGCGAGGACAGCAAAAGACTGCCTGAATATCGCAAAGCTCATGGACATTCCGCCGGTGTCGGCGGCTCGCGTCGCGAATTTAAACTGTTCAATCACTGTCTTTCGACCAGCCGCCAGCGTTGTGGGAGGAGGAAGGATATCAAAAACCTCTTCAGGCACCCTGCCTTCTAGGAGGTCAACATTCGAAAACACGCGAACAAAGACTGCTCCACTGGCGCTTACTGGTCGCCCTGTTGCCTCGAAATGTGTTGCAAGACCAAGCCTGGCAGCAAACACCTCCAGGTGCGTTAGCGCGATGGGTCCATCAAGGCGGAGAAATCCGCCGTCGTCAGACTCAGATAAATTCAACCTGCGTCTGGCCAACTTCTCACTGGCTCGCGGCACCATCATCTCTTCCAGCAGACCTGGGATATTGTTGCGGACTGCTACGAGATATTTTTTAAACTCGACTTCGCCTTCCGCTGTTGTGGCATCTGGAAAAACTCGCCCAATCATCGCGCAAGCAAGGTCGGCGAGGCGGGCACCTTGATTGCATGTCGCGCAGCAGGAATATTCCATGCCGGTCGGACGCTGCTTTCCATCAAACATGCATTTGGGCGGCATGTGATCGAGTGTTGTGGCCAGCGCGGCGCCGCCACAATAGACACACAAGCCGCCACTCCTGGCGAACGCTCTGTCTCGAATGGTTTTGGCTGTACCCAACCCCGATCCCCTACCGCCCCACCGCCGCCCGCTGCATCACCACCAGTTCCGCGATCCCCTTCCGAGCCAATCCAAACAGCGCCTCAAATTCCGCCTGGCTGAACCCGCGTTTCTCGCCGGTGGCTTGGATCTCCACGATATCGCCTGACCCGGTCAGCACGAAATTGGCGTCGGCCTCGGCGTTGGAGTCTTCTTCGTATTCCAGATCCAACACCGGGTTGCCCTTATAGACGCCGCAGGAAATGGCCGCGACTTGGTCGACGATGGGGTCGGTGGTGATCACGCCCTCGGCGATCAAGTGATCCACCGCAATGCGCAGGGCGACCCAAGCCCCGGTGATCGCGGCCGTCCGCGTGCCGCCGTCAGCTTGGATCACATCGCAATCGAAGGAGATCTGGCGTTCTCCCAACAGCGACGGATTGATCACCGCACGCAGGGACCTCCCGATCAGCCGCTGGATTTCCTGGGTGCGGCCGCTCTGCTTGCCTTCGCTGGCCTCGCGCCTGCCGCGCGTGTGGGTCGCGCGGGGCAGCATGCCGTATTCCGCCGTCACCCAGCCCTGGCCACGCCCGCGCATGAAGGGCGGCACGCGGTCCTCGACGCTAGCGGTGATCAGCACCTTGGTGTGGCCGAAGCTGGCGAGGCACGACCCCTCGGCATAGCGGTTGACCCCAGTTTCCAGGGTCACATTGCGCAGCATGTCGGCAGTACGGTCGGAAGGACGCATGGTTCTAGCTTTCTGAATGCGCGCAGTGCTTGCGCGGGCTTTGCGGGGGCTTATCCTAGAAAGTCACAGTTCCGTCCATGGGCCGCCCTTGACCAGTCCGCTGCTATCGCTTGGCCCCTCGCTCACTGAGCTGGACGGGCGCGCCCGCGACATCTTCCGCCGGGTGGTGGAAAGCTATCTGCAGAACGGTGAGCCCGTCGGTTCACGCACCCTTTCCAAAGCCGGTATCCACCTGTCGCCCGCCTCCATCCGCAACACCATGGCCGACCTGACCCAGCTGGGTCTGCTGGGTGCGCCCCACGTCAGTGCCGGGCGCCTGCCGACCCACGCGGGTCTGCGGCTGTTCGTCGATGGCTTGATGGAGGTCGGCCATGTCACCGCCGAGGACCGCAAGTCCATTGAAGCGCGGCTGGCGGGGCGCGGGCGTTCCTTCGATGATGCCCTGAACGAGGCCACCGGCATTCTCTCGGGCCTGGCCGGAGGCGCGAGCATCGTTGTTACCCCGGTGCGGGACGCTGGGGTCAAGCATGTGGAGTTCGTCGCCCTGTCTGCGGAACAGGCCCTGACGGTCATGGTATTCGAAGACGGCACAGTTGAAAACCGGCTGATGAAGCTGACTGCCGGGGTCACCCCTTCGGCCCTGCAGGAGGCGTCGAACTTCCTCAATGCTCGCCTGCGCGGCAAGACCTTGGCCGAGGCCGGGGCCGATATTCGCACTGAACTGGAAGGGGCGCGGCGGGAACTAAACGAAACGGCGGCCCGCCTGGTTGAGGACGGCCTTGCCGGTTGGAGCGGTGGCGAAGGTGCCGAGCGTGCGCTCATCGTCCGGGGCCGTGCCAACCTGCTGGGCGACGGTCAAGCTCTGGAGGATCTCGAGCGCGTCCGCATGCTGTTTGACGACCTGGAACAGAAAGAACAACTGATCGGTTTGCTCAATGGCGTGGCCGAAGCGCAAGGGGTCAGCATTTTTATTGGTGCAGAAACGCGGTTGTTCTCGCTTTCGGGTTCCGCTGTGATCGCAGCGCCCTATATGACGGGCAATCAAAAGGTGCTGGGCGCGATCGGGGTGATCGGGCCGGCCCGTCTAAACTATGCCCGGGTGATCCCGCTGGTGGACTATACCGCCCGCGTGCTCTCCCA
>JANLPK010000312.1:0-14361 GCA_031367205.1 Alphaproteobacteria bacterium | reverse complement strand
TTCGTTTGCCGATGCCTATCTGGCCGGTGCCGACGCCTCGAACATCCTGGCTTCCCCAGCCCAGGCGGACTTCACGGGGCTTCCCCCGATCCTCATCCATGTTGGGTCTGAAGAGTGCCTGCTATCGGACTCTATCGCGGTTGCGGAACGAGCTGGCCTAGCCGGTATCGCCTGCCGCCTAGAGATATGGCCTGAGATGATCCACGTCTGGCATGCCTTTTATGGCCTGCTCGGAGCCGGACGCGCCGCGATCCTTAGCGCCGGCGGCTGGATCGGGGAGCGCTTCGACTGAGCCTCCTGATTCGCCGCGCAAGGTTGGAAGACCTGCCAGTCGCTGCGGTCCTCTACCAAAGGACCCTGCGGGAGACCTTCACCTGGTTTCCAGCATGGCGACACAATGCAAGGGACTTTCTGCAGTCTGCTCAGGAAGAAGACATCTATGTGGCGGTGACCGGTGGCGAGATTGTTGGCGTCGCGGGCTTCTTCCCCGCGGATAATTTCCTGCATTCGCTCTATGTCGCCAAACGCGGCATAGGTGTGGGAAAGGCGATATTGGATCAACTACTTGCCATAGCTACCGGCCCCGTGGCGCTGAAGTGTCAGGCCATGAACCTGAGGGCTCAGGCCTTTTATGCGCGGGAGGGTTTCGTGGCAGTGGAGCAGGGGCGTGACCCGCCATCGGGCCCTCCATGGGTGCGGATGGTGCACACCAAAGGTGATTTTCACGCGTGAGGGTGGGCTTGGGAGTAGGCTCTCAACAGCGCTGCAGCATCCACATCGGTATAGCGCTGTGTGGTCGAGAGCGAGGCGTGACCCAATAGTTCCTGGATCGAGCGCAAATCTGCCCCAGCGCCCAAGAGGTGGGTCGCAAACGAGTGACGCAGGGCATGCGGCGTTGCGCTGTCAGGCAAACCAAGGCGGCCGCGCAGCAGCTGAACGGTGGCCTGTACGTGGCGGGGGCTCAAGGGACCGCCCCGCTTCGCACGGAATAGGGCTTCGTCGGGTGCCGTGACAAACGGGAGGTCGCTCAAATAGGCATCAACAGCTGTTGCGACCTGAGGCAGGACAGGCACAATCCGAGTTTTGGAGCCCTTTCCGGTGATCCGCAGAGACTCCGAGAGCGGGGCATCGGCGCGTTTCAAGGAGAGAGCCTCTGAAATCCGTAAGCCACATCCATAAAGCAAGGTCAGGACCGCTTCGTCCCGGGAGGCTTCCCAGTCTTCACGGTCTGGGTCCAATCCCGGCTCAGCCAACATTCCTCGCGCTTGATCTTCACTGACAGGGCGAGGGGCAGAGGGTCTCACACGCGGGCCACGCACCAAAGCCATGGCCGGATTGGGGGTATCTAACCTGCGATCTAAGAATCTGTGGAAGGTGCGAATAGCCGATAGGGCTTGTGAAAGAGAGCGCGGTGAGAGGGGTTTTGCACCTTTGCGAAGGTGGGCTAGCCAAGCTCGGATCTCGCCGGGCGCTACGCCCCCCAGATCGGCAATGGTGAGGGTTTCGCCGCGATAACCCTCAAGAAAGGTCAAATAGCGCCGTCCAGCGAAGCCGTAAGCCTCAACCGTTCTCGGCGACGCCCGCCGCTCTTTGGCGAGGTGCTCCAGCCACTGGGCGAGTGCCGCGTGGGCCAGCATCACATGACCGGCCAACGCTCCGCCGTCCGTTCAACGACGCGGGCCAGGAAGGCCACAAGCTCTGATCCCATATCAGAGGTAAAGGCCTCAGGATCAGTTGAGCCGAAAGCCAGGATGCCAATCCGCGCTGGCTCCCAAACCGCCATCCGCACCATGGCCATGGACTCGATTTGCGGCCCACGATCACCAAACAGCCCAAGGGCAGTGGGCTGGAAGCCCATAAGGGAAACTTGCTGGTGACCGACAATCTCGTCGATGCCGCCGGCGGGCAATGTCCGCCAACCGGCTGGCGTGCGCTCGGGGCCTTCAAGGGCAACTACACCCGCGTAGAGGCCGAAACGAAGCTGGGCCAATTCATCAACCCGTCGCGCCAGGTCGGCATGGTTACGGGAATCGAGCAGATCGACCACCGCGCCATGGGTCTGAGCCTGGGCTGCGAAATTTGCTTGCGCCATGGCTTCGAGTGCCTGACGGGCCTGGCTCTCTCGCTTATGGGCTTCATGCACCCGTGCCAAAGCTGCTGGGCCGAAATCGACCACATTATTGGCGACGTCGGGCTTTATTCCCATCTCAGTCATGAGGGCCGGATCATCTCTTAGGAAATCTCGGTTTTCGGCAAGGAAATCCCGGACCCGTTCGGGCTCCAAGGCATGGTTGTTCTCGGCTACGCCACTTGCATTCATCGTCCCGCCCCGTTTCTACAGGATGGACTGACCCGTCCCGGCCCAGTCGCTGAGGAAGCTAGAAAGACCCTTCTCGGTTAACGGGTGCTTGAAGAGATCAAGAAAAACGTTCGGCGGCAGTGTTGCGCAGTCGGCCCCCGCCAAGGCGGCGGCCGTCACATGACCGGTGTCTCGGATTGATGCGGCCAAGATTTCGGTGTCAAACTCATAGTTATCGTAGATGGCGCGAATTTCGGTGATCAGGTCGATGCCGTTCGCACCATGGTCTTCTAAGCGCCCGAGGAACGGCGAAATGTATGTTGCTCCAGCCTTGGCCGCGAGCAGGGCTTGGGCGGCTGAGAAACAGAGGGTGACATTGGTCTGAATACCCTGAACGCTAAACTCGCTCACGGCGACCAATCCTTCGCGAGTCATCGGAACCTTGACCACCACATTGGGTGCGATCGCGGCCAGCTTGACGCCCTCCGCGAGCATTCCAGCTACGTCAGTTGCGGTCACTTCAGCGCTGACGGGGCCCTCGACGAGTTCGCAAATCTGCGCAATCACCTCCAGGAAGGGGCGACCGGACTTGGCAATCAAGGTGGGATTGGTGGTGACGCCATCGACAAGGCCGGTTGCGGCCAATTCCTTGAGGACGGCGATGTCGGTGGTGTCTAGAAAGAGTTGCATGGGTATCCTTCTGCACGATAACGCCGCCCGGTGTCTAACGGTTGCAGGGCGAGCAGGCCAGCCCGTCGTCGCGTGGCCACAAACATCATGAGCCGGATCGCCTCGGTCCTATTGCCAATGCCCCTGCCGGAGGCGTTCGACTACGCAGAACCCGAGGGCATGAACCTCGCGGTCGGGGATCAGGTCGCTGCCCCATTGGGTCCAAGGATGGTGCATGGGGTGGTCACTGGCTTGCGTCAGGCCTCCGGCGGCAATCGCCCATTGAAGCCGGTGGAGGCGCGTCTGGAGGCACCGCCGCTACCGCTCGGCACTCTGGAGTTTATCCAGTGGGTTGGTCGCTATTGCGTCGACAACCCCGGCCAACCCTTGGCTATGGCATTGCGCGGCGCGCGTGCGCCCAAAGCTAAGCCGGAACGCCGTGTTGAACCGACAGGTCAACCACTTACCCGAAGCACACCCGCCCGTGAAAAGGTGCTGACTGCGGTCATCACCCAAGGCCTCTCCACATCAAGCCTCGCGCGCGCCGCCGGAGTTTCCCCAGGGGTTGTGAAGGGACTGATCGATGAGGGTGTTCTGGTCGTGCGGTTGGTGGAAGCTGACGCAACCTTTGCGCCTCCTGAGCTAGCACGTCTGGGCCGTCCTCTGAACTCCAGCCAAGACGCTGCAGCCAAGACATTAGTTGGGATGGTCGGCGAAGGAGGGTTCCAGGTCGCGCTGCTGGACGGTGTGACGGGGTCTGGCAAGACTGAGGTCTATCTCGAAGCTGTCCATGCCGCCCTTGCCGCCTCGCCGAACGCTCAGGTCCTCGTGTTGTTGCCTGAGATCGCCTTGACCCGCGCCGTAATCGCCAGGTTCACCGAGCGGTTCGCGGCGGAGCCCGGGGAATGGCACTCCGACATCCATCCCAATATGCGGCGCAAGGTATGGGACGGTGTCGCCACGGGTCAATGCCGGGTAGTGGTCGGGGCCAGATCGGCTCTCTTTCTCCCCTTCACAGACTTGCGCTTGATCGTCGTCGACGAGGAACATGACACCTCCTACAAGCAGGAGGACGGCTTCATCTATCAGGCGCGGGATCTGGCGGTTGCACGCGGGAAGATCGAGAATGCTAGTGTGATCCTAGCCTCAGCCACACCATCCTTGGAGACTCTGCGCAACGCTGAGACGGAACGCTACCGCTGGCTGAAGCTCTCCAATCGCCACGGCACAGCTCAGCTCCCGGAGATTCAACTCGTCGACCTGCGGGAAACAGCTCCCGAAACGGGTCGGTGGCTGTCACCACCCCTCGTGGCAGCCATGAAGGATACCTACGCTGCGGGAGAACAGACCCTGCTCTTCCTCAATCGCCGCGGTTATGCACCGCTCGTCCTCTGCAAAGCCTGCGGTGAAAAACTGACCGCCCCGGACACCGAGTCTTGGTTGGTGGAGCACCGCTACACGGGACGTTTGGTTTGCCACCTCACCGGCTTTTCCATGCCCAAGCCCGACAAGTGTCCGCACTGCAGTGCGTTCGATAGTCTGGTTTCCATCGGCCCCGGTGTGGAGCGGGTCGAAGAAGAGGCCCGAAGCCTTTTCCCCGAGGCCCGAATAGCGGTCTTTTCCTCAGACACCCTCTGGAATGGGCAAGAGGCTCGCGCGCTCATTGCGGCCATGGAGGAGGGTCAGATCGACATACTGGTGGCCACACAGGCCGCCGCGAAGGGTCACAATTTTCCCCATTTAACGTTGGTTGGGGTCGTGGATGCCGACCTTGGCTTGCGTGGCGGTGACTTGCGGGCCGCCGAACGGACCTATCAATTGCTGGCCCAGGCCACCGGCCGAGCCGGGCGGCGCGATCGGCCCGGTCGGGCCCTGCTGCAAACCTACGCCCCTGACCACGCCGTGATGCAGAGCCTCAGGGCTCAAGACCGTGACGCCTTTGTCGCTGCAGAGATGAGCGAACGCGAGCTGGCCGGGTTGCCCCCTTATGGCCGACTGGCCGCGGTCATTGCGTCAGGGCCGGATGGGTTGGCATTGGAAGCGTTTGTGCAACGCATGGCTGAAGTCGCTCCCAATACGCAAGGCGTTCAGATTTACGGTCCTGCTGATGCACCGCTGGGCCTAATTCGGGGGCGACGACGCAAGAGGTTTCTGATTCGAGCGGATCGAACCGTGGACCTGTCGGCCTACATGGCTGCCTGGCGGGCCAGGTTCCGGCCACCCGGCGCGATCCGCGTGGCCATCGACATGGATCCCTATAGTTTTCTCTAATTGACCCGTTTGCGCGCCAGCATGTTCAGGCCCTCGACCAGACCCGAGAATGCCATAGCAGCATAAATGTAGCCCTTTGGAACATGCGCCCCGAATCCTTCCGCTATTAGGGTTGCGCCGATCATCATGAGGAACCCAAGGGCCAACATGATGACGGTCGGATTCTGGTGAATGAAGTCTGCAAGGGGGTCTGCGGCCAACAACATCACCAACACCGCCACAATCACCGCCGCAACCATGATCGGCAAATGATCGGTCATGCCCACGGCCGTCAAAATCGAGTCGATTGAAAACACGATGTCCAACATCAGGATTTGAGCGATGGCAGCTCCAAAATTCAGCGACACTGGAGCTCTCTTGTCCAAGAGGTCGTCGCTCGGGACAGGGTCTACGGCATGATGTATTTCCGTCGTCGCTTTCCAGACCAAGAACAGGCCACCGACGATCAGGATAATGTCTCGCCATGAGAACGTCAGCTCAAACGCCGGGTGGCCCTCAGCATTGAGCGGACCCTGGAAGGGCAAGCTCAAGATCGGTGCGGTCAAGCTGACAATGAAGGCCAGGGTAGACAGCAATGCCAGCCGCATTATTAGGGCCAGTCCGATGCCGATCCGCCGCGCCCGTGTGCGTTGATCAGGCGGCAGCTTGTTCGACAGGATGGAAATGAAGACCAAGTTGTCGATGCCGAGAACAACCTCCATGACGATTAGGGTCAAGAGTGCTGCCCAAGCCGCCGGATCGGCAATTAGTGGAAGAAGGGATGACATTTGGGTCCTCACACTGCGCCTCGACAAGGCTTGTCTCGCCTTGGCCAGGAGTCTGTCGCTAACAGGTTGATCAGCAATTCCAAATAGTGTGTCCGAACCCGCGCGCAAGTTCCCCTGGCGCGCGAGTTGCTCTCACCGAACCGTACCCCGCCCTGGGGTGCCGATACGGGACACGACAGATGACGGACGGCGCAAACCTTCGCTCCTTGACCAGCCTGCGGTTCTTTGCGGCACTCTGGGTCGTGCTCTTCCACTATTGGCCCAACTTGACGGGCTCCGACATTATGCCGGCCTTCATCAGCAAGGGTTATCTCGGGGTGGAGCTGTTCTTCACCCTATCGGGCTTCATCCTGTGTCACGTCTACAGAACCAGCGTCGAAGCCGGAAGTTTCCGCTATGGCGCATTCCTCTGGGCCCGTCTGGCTAGGGTCTATCCACTTCATATCGCGACTCTTGTCGGCTTGGGCGCTGTCGCGATGATCGCGACCGCCGCCGGCGTTCACGTCGATCCCAACATCCTCTCCTGGGCCAGCCTACCGGCTCAACTAACCCTGACCCAGGCTTGGGGTCTCGCACCGGTCGCCGGTTGGAACCATCCCTCCTGGTCGATATCTGCGGAGTGGTTTGCCTATCTGACCTTCCCGCTGTTCGCCTGGGTGGCCCTGAAACTCAAAGATCGGCCGATCATGGGCGTGGCTTTGGCGATTGTCTTTTTGACCACCCTTTATGTAGGCTTTCAGTCGATCGTAGGCTTTCCTCTGACGCGCGCCACCATCTCTTGGGGTGCCCTGCGGATCGTGCCCTGCTTTGCCCTCGGCTGCGCGCTCCACGCTTTTTGGAGGGCCAAACCAGCAAGGAATGCGAATTTCGCCTTAGCTGGAGTGCTCGTTTCGGGCGGCGCGGCAGTGATTCTATCGACGACCGGGGGATCAGATGCGCTGATTGTGACGGCGCTCGGCGGCCTGATCCTATTCTTGGCACGACTAGCTCAGACCGGCTCGAAGATTTTGACTCAAGCGCCTCTCGTCTACCTCGGAGAGATTAGTTACTCGATCTATATGATTTGTATCCCCTGGAAGATCGTATTCGTGAATGCGGCGACACGGGTTCTCGAGTTGAGCAACAATCAACTCCCTCTCATTGCGTGGTTAGTTTTCTTGGGAAGCACGATTTCACTTGCCGCGCTCTCATATCATATCGTCGAGAAACCCTCTCGGGCGGCCATGAAGCTCATCGCTGAATCTCGCGCGACTCGGCAATCTTCATTGCTGTCGGCATAATTTCTCTTCCAATTCGCGTGACAGGTGAGTATTCCTGACGCCAGTTCGCGTCGGGGAGTTGCTCCAGCATGCTCAAACGGACCAAAACCCTCGTCGGGTCGTTGACCGCTGTGGTCGTCATGGCGCTCGCGCCGATATCGCAGGCCGCAGCTGACACCTATTGGCAGTGTGTTCCTTTTGCGCGTTTGATTTCGGGCATTCAGATTTTCGGCGACGCCCGCACTTGGTGGAACCAAGCGATCGGCCACTACGATACTGGATTCTCACCCAAGGCCGGTGCCGTGCTTTGCTTTAAGCCGACCGGGCGCATGACGCTCGGCCATGTCGCGGTGGTCAGCCAAGTTCTGACGGACCGGGTCATTCAGATAACTCATGCAAATTGGTCCCGCATTGGGGGCACCCGGGGTCAAATCGAGAAGGACGTCACGGTTATCGACGTCTCGCCCGCCGGGGACTGGTCGACCGTTAAGGTGTGGTACGATCCAGTTCGAGATTTAGGGACCACCAGCTACCCGACCTATGGCTTCATCTATCCTGATGCCCAGGCCAAACGTTTTGCGGGGTCGGGCCTCAATACTGCAGGCAACACAGCCATCGCTATGGCCCAAACTGCAGCCGGCCAGGTGGCGTCTGTTGTTCGCCCGGGCGCGACTCCGTTGTCGATGTTGGGTCAAGCGGCCGACTCCGGCGACCGCATTGCAGCCCTGATTGCGCAAGTCATGGGCGGTCCGCAGCCAGCGGCTGATCCCAAGGACTGAGTTTGGTACTTATGACCCTAGTCTTGGTTAGGGTCGGTCGGTTCAGGCTGACCGCCGAATGTTGAACCTATTGCGTAGGGGCAGCGGCGCTTTCGAGACCCTGGCTGTAGAAAGCCTATCCGCCGACTGGCACCTCCCATCTGACACGGTTTGGATTGACCTCTTCAATCCCTCGCGAGAGGAAGAAATCGCCGTCGAACAGTCGGTGGGTCTTGACCTTCCAACTGCCGAAGAGATGGCCCAGATCGAGCCCTCCAGCCGTCTGTATCAGGAGGGTGGCGCAACGTTCATGACTGCGAGCTTGTTGACGCGTAGCGACAGCGACATGCCGGTTCTAAGTCCGGTGACCTTTGTCCTGAACGAGCAGCGGCTGATCACCATCAGGTATGAAGAGGCGAGAGCCTTCTCCACCTTTGCCCAACGCGCTCTTCTAAACCCGTCTGAGGTTCCGACCGGCGCTGAGGGGCTAATGGGTCTTCTGGATGCCGTCATCGAGCGTCTCGCCGAGGCCTTGGAGCGGGGATCAGAGCAGGTGCAGGCGTCTTCAATCGCGATCTTCAATCGCCCACATGGGGCTGCCTTCGAGCCCCTGTTAACGGGTTTGGCCCGGACACAATCGACGGCAGCGCTGGCGCGTACCAGCTTGGTCAGCCTCGGTCGGTTGGCTAATTTTGCGGCTTTGGCACCCCAGGTTAACGAACGAGCACCAATTCTGGCTCACCTTACGTCAATTCAGCATGATGTCCAATCCTTGACCGATCACTCGAGCTATCAGGCTTCGCACATCGCCTTCCTGTTGGACGCAGCACTGGGATTGATAAATATCGAACAAAACAACACCATGAAGTTCTTCGCCTTGGCAACGGTGTTGCTGATGCCGCCGACCTTAGTCGGTGCCATCTACGGGATGAACTTCGAGCACATGCCGGAACTCAAGTGGCTTCACGGCTATCCGTTCGCTCTCGGCCTGATGGTGATATCGGGATTGGCCCCATTCCTTTGGTTCCGACGCAAGCGGTGGCTATAGGTCGCCTCGTGCGAACCCTGTTCATGAACGCTTCCTTAAGCCCAGCATACGACCTTGGCCGCGTCTGGATGATTGCATGCAATGACCCACCCTTCGACTTTGGTTCGGCAACTTGATTCCGCAGGGCTTGCTGCGCTGCTGCACCTCCATGGCCGTTACCTCTCCGGCAAGGCTGGGGGGCAGCGGGCCAACCTTTCTCACACCGACCTGAAATATCGCGACCTTGCCGGGATTGATCTGCGCGAAGTCGATATGGCAGGGGCCCAGCTCCAGGGTGCCAACCTAGCCGGTGCAGACTTGAGCCGTGCCAGCCTCTATTTCGCGGACTTGAGAGTAGCCGATTTGCGGCAGGCCAATCTAATGGAGGCCGACCTGCGGGGTGCCTGCCTTCGCGGAGCAAATTTGTCGGGAGCCGATCTGAGCGGCACCGATCTGCGCGAAGGTCAAATGGCAGTCCACAATCGCACCGAGGGATTCAGGATTCTCGATCACGACGCGGTCAAGGGTGAGCTGGAGACCACAGTCGTCTCCGGTACCCAGCTCGCAACCGCCAACTTGACAGCCGAAGTCGCCCGGTCAACGGACTTGACCGATGCCAATCTCACCGGTGCCCGGATGGGCGGCGCTCGTCTGGTTCGCGCCACACTGGACGGTGCAAATCTGTCGGGCGCGGAGGTTTCCGGAGCCGATTTTTCGGGCGCGTCGCTGAAGCAAGCCATCATGGTCAAGGTCGACTTGGGTTTCGCCAACCTGACCGCCACCAATATGGAAGGCGTGCTCAGAACACCGGCTCATAGTGTCTATGTGGACGATCAGCCGCTGGGCGAGATGCTAAAGAAGCATGAGCTCTATTGTGAGAGCCAAGGCCGGGCAGGGACCCCGATCCGAACAAGCCAGATCGATTTTCGGCCCATGCGCAGCTTAAAGGGTCGACGCCTTAGCGGGCTTTCGGCCCTCAACTCAATCCTGTTTGGCCTGGACATGTCAGGTGCCCAGCTTCAGGGCGCTGACTTAAGTGGCTGCGATCTGCGCGAGACCAACCTACGCGGCGCTGACCTTAGGGGGGCCAAACTGATTGGAGCCCTGCTGACCCGTGCCGACCTCCGCGAGGCTTCGCTTGGGGCGCTGGATATCGGCGATGGTCGAATGATGCGCTCAGACTTCTCTCGCGCCAACCTTCGCATGGCCGATCTGAGCGGCGCCGACGCCCGACACGCGCGTTTTCTGGAAGCCGACCTTACGGAGGCAATCCTCGGTGGATGCGATATGCGTGGCGCTGAGCTTGAAATCTAGCGGCGACTACTCAGCAGCGTGCTGACTGAGGCCCAGCTTCGGCGCAAGTTCGCCCTTGGCATATCGCTTGGCCATGTCTGATAGCGGGATGGGGCGGATCTTGCTGGCTTGGCCGGCCGTGCCGAATTCTTCGAAACGAGCACGGCAGAGCGACTGCATGGCATCCATAGCCGGCTTGAGATATTTGCGCGGGTCGAACTCGCCGGGGTTTTCCACCAGGATTTTACGGATGGCACCGGTCATGGCCATGCGGTTGTCAGTGTCGATATTGATCTTGCGCACACCGTGTTTGATGCCGCGCTGAATCTCCGCCACCGGCACGCCCCAGGTTTGGGGCATCTCACCGCCATATTGATTGATGATGTCCTGCAGGTCTTGCGGCACTGAGGATGAGCCGTGCATCACCAAATGGGTATTGGGCAGGCGGCGATGGATTTCCTCGATGACGTTCATGGCCAAGACATCGCCGTCCGGCTTGCGGCTAAACTTGTAGGCCCCATGGCTGGTGCCCATGGCGATGGCTAGCGCATCGACTCCAGTCGCCTTGACGAAATCTACGGCCTGATCGGGATCGGTCAACAGTTGGTCGTGGCCGAGCTTACCCTCAAACCCGTGACCGTCTTCTTTTTCACCCATACCGGTTTCTAGCGAACCCAGCACACCGAGCTCACCTTCAACACTGGCACCGACCCAATGGGCCATGTCCACGACGGCCTTGGTCACCCGGACATTGTAGTCATAGTCTGCGGGCGTTTTACCGTCTGCAGCCAGGGAGCCGTCCATCATCACCGAGGTGAAGCCGTACTGAATCGCGGTGGCGCAGGTGGCTTCGTTGTTGCCGTGGTCCTGGTGCATACAGATGGGGATGTGCGGATACATCTCGGCCAGAGCATCGATCAGATGCTTCAGCACGATGTCGTTGGCATAGGACCGCGCCCCACGACTGGCCTGGATGATCACCGGCGCGTCGACGGCGTCTGCGGCCTCAAGGATCGCCAAACCCTGTTCCATATTGTTGATGTTGAAGGCGGGCACGCCATAGCCTTGCTCGGCGGCGTGATCCAAAAGTTGTCTCAAGGTGACCCGGGCCATACTCAGCGCTCCAACAAACTGTTCTATTTCGACAAGGCTGCCACACCGGGCAGCTCTTTGCCTTCCATCCATTCAAGAAACGCGCCGCCCGCTGTCGAGACGAAGGTAAAGTCGTCGGCACAGCCCGCCACGTTCAGGGCCGCGACTGTATCACCTCCACCGGCGACTGCCACCAACTCTCCAGCCTTGGCCAGAGCGGCTGCATGATGGGCTGCGGTTACGGTGGCTTTGTCGAAGGGCGGCATCTCGAAGACCCCAAGCGGGCCGTTCCAGATCAGGGTCTTGCTGTTACTGATCGCGCGGCAAAGGCGCTCCACTGTCTCGGGACCGGCGTCCAGAATACGTTCTTCATCATCGACTTCGCCGAGGCCGCGCACCCGCGCCGCTGCCCCAGGGACCATCTTCTCGGCCACAACGATGTCGAGCGGCAGGAACAGTTTGCAGTTGTTCTGACCGGCCAGCCGGATGATATCGCGAGCCGTCTCGGCCAGATCCTTCTCACAGTAGGACGCGCCCACATCGTAGCCCTGGGCGTAGAGGAAGGTGTTGGCCATACCGCCGCCAATGGCCAACTTGTCTAGCTTGGTCACCAGGTTGCGCAACAGGTCAAGCTTGGTGGAAACCTTCGATCCACCGACTATGCCAATCACCGGGCGTTGCGGTCGGCCCAAGGCAGCATCCAGAGCCGTCAACTCCAATCGCATCTGCTCTCCCGCATAGGACGGCATCAGATGCGCTAGGCCTTCAGTGGAGGCATGGGCACGGTGGGCGGCGGAAAAGGCATCGTTCACGTAAAGATCGCCGTTCTCAGCCAGGGCACGGGCAAAGGTGGGATCATTCTTCTCCTCACCCGGATAGAAGCGCACATTCTCGAGCAGCAAGACATCGCCCGCCGCCATCGCTGCAACCGCGCTCGCCGCGTCCTTGCCGACGCAGTCAGGTGCAAAGGCCACCGGGCGTCCCAGAACCTTGGCCAAGGCTAGGGCGATGGGGCCCAGGCTCATCTGCGGCACGAATTTACCCTTGGGCCGGTCGAAATGGGCCAACAGGATGATTTTGGCACCGCCCGCCCGAAGCTTCTCGATGGTCGGAATGGCGGCGCGCAAGCGGGTGTCGTCGCTGACCATGCCATTGGCCATTGGTACATTGAAATCCACCCGCACCAGGGCGCGTTTGCCAGCGAGGTCAGCGTCGTCGAGAGTGCGGAAGGTCATGGATATGGCCTAAAGGAGAGCCGCCATGGCGAGCGCCGTGTCGCTCATCCGGGTCGAGAAACCCCACTCGTTGTCGTACCAGCTGAGCACCCGGCCCAGACCTCCGTCGATCACTTGAGTTTGCGCCAGGGCCGCTGTGGAGGACGCTGGGGCATGGTTGAAATCGATGGAGACCAGTGGCTCGTCAGTCACCGCCAACACGCCCTTGAGCGGACCGTTGGCGGCGGCGATCAGGGCCGCATTGATTTCTTCCTTAGTCACCGTTCGACCGGGCACCCAGGTAAGATCCACCACCGAGACATTGGGAGTCGGCACCCGGATTGACGACCCGTCCAACTTGCCCAACAGCTCCGGGATCACCAGACCCAGCGCCTTGGCGGCGCCGGTGGAGGTCGGGATCATCGACATGGCCGCCGCGCGGGCCCGGTAGAGATCGGAATGCATGGTGTCCAGCGTCGGCTGGTCGCCGGTATAGGAGTGGATGGTGGTCATGTAACCACGCTCAATGCCGGCCAGTTCATGCAGCACCTTGGCGATCGGGGCCAGGCAGTTGGTGGTGCAGGAGGCGTTGGAGACGATGAGGTCGCTGGCGGTCAAGGTCTGATGGTTGACGCCGTAGACGATGGTCTTGTCGGCGTCGGTGCAGGGAGCTGAGACCAGCACGCGCTTAGCGCCAGCGGTCAAGTGGGCGCTGGCCTTTTCCTTGGTGGTGAAGAGGCCCGTGCATTCCAGCGCAATGTCGACGCCGAGGTCTTTGTGAGGGAGTTCAGCCGGATTGCGGATCGCGGTGACCTTGATCTTGCCAAAGCCAACATCGATGGAATCGCCGTCCACCGTGACCGTGCCGGGGAACCGGCCATGGACGCTGTCATAACGCAGCAGGTGGGCATTGGTCTCCACGGGACCCAGGTCATTGATCGCCACCACCTCGATGTCCTTGCGACCATGCTCGACGATAGAACGCAAAACCAGGCGGCCAATGCGGCCGAAACCATTGATGGCGACGCGAACTGTCATGAAATGCTCCGTGGGTGGCGTGGCGTTCAAGCCAAATGCAGGAATTGGGCCGGGTTTTTCGGTCTGACGGAGCGCAAGTCAACCCTTTTGCGCTCAACCCTTCACAACGCGCACCTTGTCAGCGGCTTCCTTGGCGCGGGTTCGGGCTTCTTCGACGCTGGACCAGCGAGCTAAGGCCACGCCCATGCGGCGTTTCTCGAAGGCCTGAGGCTTGCCGAACAGGCGCAGATCCGCCCCGGGAATCGCCAGGGCCTCCGCAACCCCCTCGAAGGCCACACCCACGGCATCCATTCCACCATAGATAACCGCGCTGGCCCCCGGTTCCCGCAGGGCAGTATTGACGGGCAGTCCAAGGATGGCCCGGGCATGCAGGGCGAACTCGCTCTGGTGCTGTGTGGTCAGGGTGACGAGACCGGTATCGTGGGGCCTGGGGCTTACCTCAGAAAACCACACCTCGTCGCCCTTGACGAACAGCTCCACGCCAAACAGGCCCCGGCCACCCAGAGAACCGGTCACCGTGCGGGCGATCTCGCGAGCGGCATGCAGGGCTTTTGGACTCATGGCCTGAGGTTGCCAGCTCTCCACGTAGTCGCCCTTGACCTGGCGGTGACCGATTGCGTCGCAGAAGGCCGTAGCGATCTTGCCGTCGGGACCAACGAACCGCACGGTCAGCA
>JANLPK010000042.1:0-1570 GCA_031367205.1 Alphaproteobacteria bacterium | reverse complement strand
TCGAGCGGTTTCGCAGCGGCACGCTCGATCTGCTTTATGTCGCGCCCGAACGCGCCAGCCAGCCGCATTTCCGCGAATTGCTGGGGCAGGCCCCGGTCACCCTGTTCGCGATCGACGAGGCGCACTGCGTGTCCGAATGGGGCCACGATTTCCGACCCGATTACCGCCTGCTGCGTCCGCTGCTCGATAGTTTCAGCCAAATCCCTCGCCTCGCGCTGACCGCAACCGCCGATGCCCATACCCGCGCCGATATCCTTGCGCAGCTGGGGATCCCGGAAGACGGCCTGATCATCGCGGGGTTCGATCGGCCCAACATCCGCTATGTGGTCAATCACCGCGACAACCCGGTGCGCCAGATCGTCGCGCTGATGGTGCAGCAGCCCGGACCCGGGATCGTTTACGCCCAGTCCCGCAAGAAGGTCGAGGACCTCGCTGAGAAACTCGGCGCCGCCACCGGGCGCACCGTGCTGCCGTATCATGCCGGGCTGGATCCGCAGGTCCGCAGCGCCAATCAGGCAGCGTTCGTGGCCAGCGAAGATACCGTGATCGTCGCCACGGTGGCGTTCGGGATGGGGATCGACAAGCCTGATGTGCGCTTCGTCGCACATGCCGGTGTACCCAAGTCAATCGAATCGTATTATCAGGAAACCGGCCGCGCCGGGCGCGACGGGGATGCCGCTCAGGCCCTGATGCTGTGGGCGGCGGACGACTTTGCCCGCGCCCGCCAACGTTTGTCCGAGGTCGAGGAACACCGCCGCGCCAGCGAGCGGGTGCGACTCGATGCGCTCGCGATGCTGGTCGAGACCGCCGGATGCCGGCGCGCGCTGCTGCTGCGCCACTTCGGGGAAAGCCCGCCCGAAAAATGCGGCAATTGCGATAACTGCCTTGAGGCTCCGGGCATAGTCGATGCAACCGAACTGGCGCGCAAGCTGCTCTCGGCGGCTTACCGGACCGGCCAGGCATTCGGCTTAGGGCACCTCGAAAAAGTGCTGATCGGGCAAGGCGATGAGCGCATCACCCAGCGCGGACATGATCAGCTGAGCGTGTTCGGGATCGTCCCGGCCGAAGAGGCGCACCTGCTGCGCCCACTTGCCCGGGCGTTGCAGGCGCGCGGTGCGCTGGTGCCGACCGAGCACGGCGGTCTGGCGCTGGGCGGCGATGCCCGCGATATCCTCAAGGGCGATCTTCCCGTCCTGATCGCGCTCGCCGCCAAGCCCGAACGCGGGCGCGGGTCACGCGGACGGCGGGCCGCGCCGGCTGCGAGCAACCCCATCGGCGATCCGCTGTTCGATGCGCTGCGCGAGCTGCGGCGGGAGATTGCGAGCGAAGCCGGAGTGCCGCCTTATGTGGTGTTCCACGATTCGACCCTGCGCGAAATGGCCACCCTGCGGCCCGCGTCACTCGACGCGATGGGCGAGATTACCGGGGTCGGCGCGCGCAAGCTTGAAGCGCATGGCGATGCCTTTCTGACGGTAATCCGCCAGTTCTAGACCCGTTGACAGCTCTCCTGAAATTGATATTAATATGATATCAGATTTAAGGGGAACACATATGTCCGATTCGCATCACA
>JANLPK010000282.1:0-1772 GCA_031367205.1 Alphaproteobacteria bacterium | reverse complement strand
ACCCCAGCCCTTCTCCCCTTGCGGGAGAAGGTGTCATGCGAAGGCATGACGGATGAGGGGTCCTGCTCCGCCAACGGGAATTGGCACCTAACGCAAACTGGAGAGGTTTGGGAAACCCCTCATCCGACCCCGTTCCACGGGGCCACCTTCTCCCGCAGGGGGAGAAGGAACGCGTCGCGCGCTCGCTAGACATCGAAATCCAGCCCGACACTCCCGTAGAATTCCCGCTTGTCGGCCCAGCGCTCATCGACTTTGACGGTTAGAAACAGGTGCACCGGGCGCTCGAACAGCTCCATCAGTTCTTCACGCGATTTCTGGCCAATCCACTTCAAGGTCTGACCGTTCTTGCCCAACACGATGGGGCGTTGGCTTTCGCGCTCCACATAGATGGTCTGCTCGATGCGGGCCGAACCGTCCTTGCGTTCCTCGAAGGACGTCGTCTCGACGGCCGCCGCATAGGGCAGTTCCTCATGGACCCGAAGGTAGATCTTCTCACGGGTGATTTCGGCGGCCAACAGGCGCACCGGCAGGTCGGCGGTCTGGTCCTCTGGATAGAGGAAAGGTCCTTCCGGCATCAGGGCTCCCAGACGCGCGCGGAGATCCTCAACCCCGGCCCCATCGGCGGCGGAGATCATGAACACCTCGGAATAGACTCCGGTTTCAAACAGCCGACGCACGACGGCCAGCATGCGCTCACGTTTGACTCCGTCGATCTTGTTGATCCCTAAGATCGCGGTTTTCCCAGCCGCTTTCAGACCCTCGATGATGGTCTCGACATCGATGATGGCGCGCTTGTCGGCGGCCTTGGCGCTGCCGTCCTCGACGGCAAGTTCAGCCTGAACATCCACAAGATGTAGAATGGCGTCAGCGTCCTCGGTCCCACCCCAGGCCGAGCGCACCATGGCCCGGTCCAACCGCCGGCGGGGGCTAAAGATACCAGGGGTATCGACCAGCACGATCTGGGACTCGCCGGCCATGGCCACGCCCCGGACCGGGAAGCGGGTGGTTTGGACCTTTTGCGTCACGATGGAGACCTTGGCCCCCACCAGGCGATTGGTCAGGGTCGACTTGCCCGCATTGGGCGCGCCGATGATGGCGGCAAATCCCGCGCGGGTCATGTTTCAGGATCTCTCTTCGATAACATCAGATCAGCGCCGGCCTTTTCGGCCTCACGCTTAGAGCCGCCTTGGGCGGTTTCAGGGGGAAAGCCTTGTAGCCGAACCTCGATGGTGAAGCGAGGGGCATGCGCCGGACCGGTGGTGTCGACCACAACATAGTCCGGGCCGGGCAGACCACGCGCCATGGCCCATTCCTGCAGTAGGGTCTTGGCGTCCTTGCTGAGCGGGGTGTCGAGGTGTTGGAATTCCGGCTCCCAGAATTTTAGGAAGAAGGCGCGGGCAACCACCAACCCGCCGTCCAGATAGAGCGCGGCGATCACCGCCTCGCAGGCATCGCCCAGCACGCGCTCGCTATCTCGGGCTCCAACCTTGGTGGCGCTGGCGTCAACGCGCAGGGCGTCGCGCAGGCCCGCCGCACGGGCCACTCGGGCGCAGGTCTCGTAATTCACCAGCTGGTTCATCCAACGGGAGAGTTCGCCTTCCCTTGCCTCAGGCCGCAAAATCGTCAGTTGCTCAGCCGCCATCAGGTTCAGCACCCGGTCGCCGAGAAACTCCAACCGCTCATTGTGGTCGATCTTGGTGCCGCCGCCGCCGACACTGGCGTGGGTCAGGGCGCGTTCCAGCAGACCGCCGTCGACGAATTTGTGGCCCAGG
>JANLPK010000038.1:0-2199 GCA_031367205.1 Alphaproteobacteria bacterium | reverse complement strand
TAGCCGCGCGGTCGCGGCCCCTTCGGTGATTCGCTTGTGCCGCACCGCGACGCCCAGCACATTGGCGACCTCCCAGTACCAGAGGCCAGGAACCAGAGCGCCATCCTCCCGGACCCGATCCAGCAAGGCGTCGGTTTCAGGCCGTGCCTCATCCTCGAAGCACCAGGCCATGGCGACGGAGCAATCCAGAACGAAGGCGCTCACCGCCGACCATCATCGCGCATCGCCTTCCAGTCGCTACCCAGATTGGAGCCGACCCGCAGCGCCTTCAGTTTCGCGATAGTGGCATCCACGCCCGTGCGCGTCGCATCCTCGGCCTTCACCAGCCGCGCGACCGCCTTGCCGTGCTTGGTGATCAACACGTCCTCCCCCGCCGCCACCTTGTCCAACAAAGCCGACAGATGGGTCTTGGCCTCAAACGCTCCAACCGTGATCATGGCAATCCCACTTCAACCAGAATATTAGACTAGAATATCACCGATCTTCATCGAGTGAAAGGTGGCAGGAGTTGCCCGTGTCGGCGCCAGGACACCCCAAAGTCGTCAACTACCGGCAGCACCAGCCTCAGTCGCCGCAAACAGGGTGCGCAGGCTTTCCCGCAACGGCTCCAGATTTTCGCTGTTTTCGAAGATGCGACCAAGGCGAATTCCCCAGTGCGCCAAGGTGACCTCCGGCTCAGCGCGGCGCGCCTGGCCAAGCAGTTCTAGCGCCTCGTCAGTTGACCCGTGGCGACCAAGGATCGTTGCCTTGATCAGATAGCCGTAGCTGGGGTCCGGGTTCAGCGCCAGGGAGCAGTCAAAGGCCGTGATCGCGGCATCCCAGTCGCTGGCGCGGATATGAGCGTAGGCGCGAAAGAAATGGTTGGCATACTCCAGGTTCGAGCCGGGCGCGGTCCTGGAATCGGCGTCCAGATGGTCCAAAGACTCCTGCAGACGATTGAGGTGGCCACAGGCTAGGGCGGCCACGAAGTGCGCATAGCCATAGCTGGGGCTAAGCCGGATAGCCCGTTCGGCACGTTGCAGCGCTTGCAGCGGCTTGCCGATGAAATTCAACGCCTGACCGACGAAGCCGAGCACTACGGCATTGTCGGTTTCGAGCGCCATGGCGCGGTCGATGTGCCCTCGGATTTCATGCTCGACTTTGGGGTCGTTCGGGGAGAACAGCCAGTATTGCAGGCCTAACTGGACTGCCACCATGGCGTGGGCCAACCCGTAGTCTGGCGCGATAACGACGGCCCGTCGCGCTTCGTCCACGCCTTGAGAGATACTCTCTGATCCCAGGGCCCGAAACGTCGAGATCGATCTCGTGACGGCCTCCCACGCTGTGAGGTCGGCGGGCTTCTTTAGCGCTCGGGCCATCTCCAAGTGCTGGACCTGCGCGTCCAGGTGCGCGGCCACCTCCAGGACGAGGTCCTCTTGTAGCGAGCCCAGTTCACTCAGCGGGCGTTCGAATTTCTGGGTCCACAGAACGGCACTGCTGGCGGCCTCGACCAACTGGGCCGTCACACGAAGATTCTCAGCTATCCGACGCAGGTTCCCTTCGAGCAGGTAACGCACCCCAAGCTGCCGCCCGACCTCCACAAGGTCAGGGATCGTACCTGTGCGGAACCGGGCGGTCGCGGAGCTGGCGAGCACCCGGACATTGACCCCCTGCGAAAGGGCATCGATTAGGTCCTCGACCATGCCGATGGCGAAGACCTCGTCCTCTGGCAAACCGGATCGGTTGGCAAACGGCATCAGCGCCAACGACGGCCGCTCGCCGCGTTTTCCGGGTTTCTCCGGCGGCGGCGGTGCGGCCTCAACTGGCGTAGGCACTGGCTCGACCTTGGCGAGCCGCCGCACATCCCCCAAAAACCCCAACCAAGCCTTGTCGCCCGTCGCGCCGTCCCAATGCCCCAGCTCCACCGTATGGCTCAGCTCAAACATGATCGGCCGCTCGCACGGCTCAATCATCACCGGCACCAGGGTCTTGTTTCGATCCGCCAAGGTCGCCTCAGCCCGCACCCAGCGCGACGCCACAGACGTCTTCGACCACAGCACCACCACCGCCGAAGCCGCCCTCAGCGCCGCCTCGATCTTCTCGTCAAACGCCTCGCCAGACCTCAGATGATCATCCCACCAAACAGCCAGCCCAGCCGCCTCCAGCGCCGAAGCATAGCGCCGCGCAACCTCGCGATCCTCATGGCTGTAGGAGATGAAT
>JANLPK010000262.1:0-11102 GCA_031367205.1 Alphaproteobacteria bacterium | reverse complement strand
GCCGCAAATCATCTGGAGCCACCGCCCATGAAAACCCGCGCCGCCGTTGCCTTTGAGGCCAAGCGTCCCTTGGAAATCGTTGAGGTGGATCTTGAGGGACCCAAGGCATTTGAGGTGCTGGTGGAGATCAAGGCCACGGGAATCTGTCACACCGATGCCTATACGCTTGACGGTCTGGACTCTGAGGGCATCTTCCCCTCGATCCTGGGCCATGAAGGGGCCGGCGTGGTGGTTGAGGTCGGCGCTGGGGTGAGCAGCCTAAAGCCCGGCGATCACGTGATCCCGCTCTACACACCGGAGTGTCGCCAGTGCAAAAGCTGCCTCAGCCGCAAGACCAATCTCTGCACCGCCATTCGCGCCACCCAGGGCAAGGGGATGATGCCCGACGGCACCAGCCGGTTTAGCTATAAGGGCCAGGCCATCGCCCACTATATGGGCTGCTCGACCTTCTCGAACTTTACGGTCTTGCCCGAGATCGCGCTGGCCAAGATCCGGTCCGACGCGCCCTTCGATAAGGCCTGCTATATCGGCTGCGGCGTGACCACGGGGGTGGGCGCGGTGGTCAATACCGCGGGCGTTGAAGCTGGAGCCAATGTCATCGTCTTCGGTCTTGGCGGCATTGGGCTCAATGTGATCCAAGGCGCGGCCATGGTGAGCGCGGGCATGATCATCGGGGTGGACATCAATCCGGATCGGGAAGAGTGGGGCCGCAAGTTCGGCATGACCCATTTCGTCAATCCCAAGGCGATCAGCGGCGATATCGTGGCCCATCTGGTGGCCCTGACCGACGGCGGGGCGGACTACACCTTTGACTGCACCGGTAACACCACGGTGATGCGTCAAGCGCTGGAAGCCTGCCATCGTGGCTGGGGTGAGAGCATCATCATCGGGGTGGCTGAGGCCGGCAAGGAGATCGCCACGCGGCCGTTCCAGCTGGTCACCGGCCGGGTCTGGAAAGGCACGGCCTTTGGCGGCGCGCGAGGCCGCACCGATGTGCCCAAGATTGTCGATTGGTACATGGACGGCAAGATCCAGATCGATCCCATGATCACCCACACCATGCCGCTGGAGGACATCAACCGGGCATTCGACCTGATGCATGCTGGGGAGAGCATTCGCAGCGTGGTGGTGTTTTAGGACCGGCTTGACCTGGTGCCCATCGGCGGATGGTAATGCCGCCCCATTCTAACCGCTGCCGGAGCCCCACCATGATCAAGACCCGCATTACCGAGATGCTCGGGGTTCAGTATCCGATCGTCCAGGCGCCGATGGGTTGGATCGCGCGGGCGCAGTTGGCTTCTGCGGTGTCCAATGCCGGGGGGCTGGGGATCATTGAGACCTCGTCGGGCGACCTTCCGGCAGTGCGCGAAGAGGTCAAGAAGATGCGCAAGCTGACCGATAAGCCGTTTGGGGTGAACATCGCCCAGGCCTATGTGCGCGACGCTGATATCGTCTCGTTCGTGGTCGATCAGGGGGTGAAGTTCGTCACCACCTCGGCGGGGGACCCCAACCGCTATTGCGCCGAACTGAAGGAGGCTGGCCTGACCGTCTTCCACGTGGTGCCGTCGTTGGCGGCGGGTCTGAAGGCCATTGCGGCTGGGGTTGATGGCCTAGTGGTCGAGGGCGCGGAAGGTGGCGGGTTTAAGAATTCGCGCGACGTGTCGACCATGGTGTTGTTGCCCCTGGTCTGCTCGAAGACCGATGTGCCGATCATTGCGGCGGGCGGCATGGTCGATGGCCGCAGCATGGCCGCGGCTTTCGCGCTGGGGGCCGAGGGCATCCAGATGGGCACCCGCATGGTGTCGGCCGCTGAGAGCCCCGTGCACCAAAACTGGAAGGATGCCATCGTCGCCGCTAGGGAGACCGACACGGTGTTCTTGAACCGGTTTGGACCCGGCGCGGCGCTGCGGGCCCTGCGCACTGAGCGCACCTCGCGCTTGGAACGTGATCCCGGAGAGCACGGGGTGATGTCTGAGTTCAAGAACACCCAAGACCTCTATTTCGGCGGCAACATGGAAGCCTCGATTGCGCTGTCGGGGCAGGTGGCCGGACGCATCGACGCGGTTAAGCCAGTGGCCCAGATCATCAGCGAGATCGTCGAGGAATTCGAGGCGACCATGGCGGAGATGGGGCGGAAGTATGGGGCGAGGGTGGTGGTGTAGCGGGATAACCTAGACTTCAGTCTAGGTTTATGACACACTGACTCATGCCGACCGTTCTGACGATCCGGAACATCCGGGTTGTGAACTATTCAAATGACCACCCGCCGCCACGCGTCCATGCCTTGAAGCCGGGGGGTGGAAGGGCAAAGTTTGAGCTGAACTGCCCAGGTGGACCCGTCCGGCTGGTCGAATATCAAGATTGGCGACGACCCGAGATTGCTGAGGTCGGCGTGGAGATTGCAGATAATATCTCGGGGATCTGTGCCGAGTGGAGGAAGATTCATGGCTGAGTTTGAAATGCCGACGGACGCCCAATTCGAAGAGATGTCACGCGTCCACTCCGGTCGACCTAAGGCTCGGCTGTTGGCAGTCTCGGCGCGATATGATGGACGCGGAGGGCGCGTGATGATCACGCTGCAAAGCGGCGCAGTGGTCGGTTTTCCATCGGCTAGTCTACCGGGCCTTGAAAGTGCCACTGCTCAGGACATGCGACATATCGTCGTTGAAGGTGGAGGCTATGGATTGCATTTCCCAAGTCTTGACGCCGATATCTCAGTTCCACAGCTGTTGGCAGACCAGCTGGGCTCATCAGAGGTGCAGCGTGCCGTGGCAAGGGCTCAAGCCTCGCGGGTCAACGGCAAACTGGGCGGCCGCCCCCGGAAGCCGGTCGCCGCCTGACGGATTGCGGAATGTAAAGACCTAAGCCGCCGCCCTCCGGTCCACCACGTCATCGCGATAGCTCGCCTCGTCCCAGAGGTTGTCCCACTCGGCCCAGCGGGCTGAGGCGTCGCGCAGGCGGGCGTCGTCGCGGACCTGGATGACCTGGCCTTCGGTTTCGTCCCAGGTGACGGTGAGGTCGGCGAGGCGGTAGTCATCGACGGTCAGTTTGCCCTGGGCTTGCAAGGTCTCGACCATGTCCTGGCTGATTCGCAGTTTCAGGCGACCACCGGCCATTCGCGTGGCCTGGTCGGCATGGGTGATCACCTTGCTGATCATCACCGGCGTCGCACCCAGGAGGGGGCGGCGCGCGTCAAATAGAAACAGCGGCTCCCGGTGTTGGGCGGGGCGGTGAATAGAGCGGCGGATCGGAGAAACGTTGGTCATGGCGGCGTCCTTTTCGTTCGATGATTTGACCTTGGCCTTGAGATGCGACAAAAACGGTCGTAGGTTTTTGCTCTGTTCTCTTTTTTCCGGAAATCGCCCCCGATGCGTCATGAAAAAGCGGCCAAACTGTTGGAACTGGCGCGACGGCTGGCCTCGTCTGCTGAAGGTATGACGCTTGACGAGATGTCTGGTTCCATGGGCGTCAGCCGCCGCACGGCCGAGCGGATGCGTGACGCGGTGCGCGAGACCTTCCCGCAGATGGAAGAGGTGGAGGATCCGCCGACCCTAAGGTTTCGCATTCCGGCCGGTCTGGACAGCATTTTCCAGGCCCCAACGGCGGCGGAGTTTGCGGCATTGAGCGCGGCGGCGGAGAGCTTCCGCAACGTGGGGGCCGCGGCGCGGGCCAAGGCCTTGGTGAGCCTAGAGCACAAGGTGCTGTCGGCCATGCGCGCGGGGGTGCGGCGCAAGCTGGCACCGGATCTGGAGGCCCTGCTGGAATCCCAGAGCATGACGCTTAATCCAGGCCCCAGGCCGTTTGAGGACGAGGCGGTGCTGGGGCCGGTGCGAGAGGCGATCATGTCACTGCGGCGGCTGCGGTTCGTCTATGACGGCGGCTCGACGCCGGGGCGGGAGCGCGAAGTGACACCCTTTGGCCTGTTGTTTGGTCGCGCCAACTATCTGGTGGGTTCAGAAGGTGGCGGCAGCGAGCCGCGCACCTGGCGGCTGGACCGTCTGCGCAACATCAAGGTCACCCCGACGCCGGGATCGAAGCCGGCCGATTTTACGCTGCAGGCCTTCGTCGAGCGAAGTTTCGGTATCTATCAAGACGCGGTGGAGGCGGTGGTACTTCACATTTTACCGCATGGCGCGGAGGAGGCCATGGATTGGCGGTTTCACCCGACCCAGAAGTTGGAACCGCAGGCCGACGGTTCGGTGATCGCGCGGTTCCAGGCGGGCGGCATGCGCGAACTGGCCTGGCACCTGTTCACCTGGGGCGACAAGGTCCGCATCGTGGCGCCGGAGCGGCTAAGGGTGGTGATGGCCGAAGAGTTGGCGGTCGCTGTGAAGGCGCATGGAGCGGCCTAGGCGACGGAGAGCTCGAATGGTAATACCGAAATATCGTCAGGTAATACGGAGCTGAACCATGAGCACTGTCACCAGCAAGGGACAAGTCACTATCCCGAAGCCGATCCGGGATCGCCTCGGTATCAAGACCGGCAATTCGGTTGACTTTCAGCTGGCACCGGACGGGCGCATCGTGCTGCTGAAAGTTGATGGCGGCCCTATTGTGAGCCGGTTTGCGGCATTCCGTGGCTCTGCGGGACCAGGTCTGAGCACCGACGAAATCATGGCCATGACCCGAGGAGAAGACCCGGCGTGACGTTGATCGACACCAATGTTCTGCTGGACCTGATCACCGACGATCCGAATTGGGCATCCTGGTCGCTGGCGCAATTGGACGCAGCGGCTCTGCGGGGTCCGCTGATGATCAATGACCTCATCTTTGCGGAACTGTCGGCGCGCTTCACCTCCATTGAAGGCCTGGAGGCGATGCTCTCGGAGATGGTCATTGGATTGCGCCCAATGCCCCGTGCCGCCTTGTTTCTGGCAGGGAAGGCATTCCAGCGTTACCGCGCAGCCGGTGGAACTCAGACGGGCGTGTTGCCCGATTTCCTGATCGGTGCCCAGGCGGCAGTGTCGCGGTTGCCACTGATCAGCCGTGACGCCTCACGTTACCGAACTTACTTTCCGACAGTTGAGCTGATCGCGCCGTAAAACCATCTACCCCTTCAGCGCCGCTAGCACCGCCGCTGGCCTGATCGGCAGGTGTCGCACTCGCGCGCCGACGGCGGCGAAGATGGCATTGCCGATGGCGGGACCTACGACTGTGGTGGCGGGTTCGCCGAGACCGACCGGAGGCTCTGTACTGGCTACAAAGTCGATGTGCAGTTCGGGGACGTCGCCCATGCGCAGGGGCTTGTAGCGGTCGAGATTGGTTTCTTTGATCTGGCCGTTCTCGAGGGTCGCCCCTTCGAAGAGGGCCAAGCTCATACCCCAGAGTGCCGCGCCCTCCATCTGAGCCAAGGCACCATCGGGATGAACGACGATGCCGCAGTCGACGGCCAGATGCAGGCTCGCAACCTTGACCGCACCCGTCTTGCGATCGACCCGAACCCGCGCGGCGCAGGCCGTCCAGGTGGGCATGTCACGTTCTTGTCCAAAGCTGGTGGCGAGACCAATGCCGGTATCCTTGGGCAGCTTGCCGCCATAGCCGGCGGACTTGGCGACGCGGGCCAGGACGGCGGCCTGACGTTTGGCACCGCCCACAGCGGTTGGGCCATCGGCGGCACCGGAGTTACGACCCGCAGCATCCAGCAACTTGAGTCGGAAGGCCAAGGGGTCTTGAGCCTGGGCGTGGGCAGCCTCATCCATGAAGCTTTCCACGGCCCAATTGGTCCAGCCGGGTCCCACAGACCGCAGCCAGCCCGGACGGAAGGTGGCATTGGCCAAATCGTTGGAGATCGCCCGCACTCGATGTGCGCCCACCGAATACCAATGATTGGCCCCATTGATGGCGAAGGGGTCATAGGGCGCACCGTTCAGGCCGTTTGGCATGAAGAAGGGGGCCATAACCTGGGTTGGCCAACCGGCGGCAGCGTCGTGCTGCATAGCGGTGACCCGACCGGCCTCTCCAAACGCCATGCGCACGGTCTGGACGGAGGGGGAACGGAAGCTGTCGAACCGGCTGTCGTCGGCGCGGGTGAAGACCAGTTTCACTGGCTTGCCAATGGCCTTGGCCGCCAGGGCTGCGGGTACAGCATAATCGCCGTTCAGACGTCGCCCGAAGCCACCGCCCAGCAGGTAGGTCTTCATGACGACCTTGTCTTCCGGAACGCCTAGCGCCTTAGACAAGGTGGGCAGGATCAGCGATTGCCACTGGTTGCCCGTGTGGATTTCCCACATTCCGTCCTTCTGAAGGGCCAGGGCATTGACCGGCTCCATCTGGAAATGCAGGGCGCTGGCGGTGGTATAGGTGGCCTCAAGCGTGGACTTTGCAGCGGCGAAAGCAGCATCAACGCCGGGGTCATCAAGAACTGTCGAGCCGGTCTTGGGATCGGCGATTAGCTTGGCTGCGTGGGCCTGAATGTCGGCCTCAGACACCTTGGCGCTGTTGCCGGATGCCCAATCCACCTTGACCAGACGGGCGGCTGTGTCGGCCGCGACGAAGCTGTCGGCCAGCACGACGATCCAGCCGGGAACGGTACCCGAGGGATCGTCGATGGTGAGGGTCTGCTGATAACCGGGCACCGCCTTGGCGGCGCTGTCATCCACCGAGACCACGCGGGAATCGTTTCGAGTAGGCGGGATCAGCGGGCGGCCATAGACCATGCCGGGTGCCGTGGCATCGAGGCCATAGACGCCCTTGCCGTTGGTCTTGTCGGGGATGTCGCGGGCCTGGGTGTCGCGGCCAATCATCCGGCGCTCGGTGACCGGCTTGATGGGCATGGCCTTCAGTTCATCAGCGGTGAAGCTGGTCTTCAGCGTGCCCCTGGCAATGATGTCGCCATAGGAAACTGAGCGTTTTCCGGCAATTACCGCACCCTTGCGCGCGATGCAGGCCTTGGGATCAACGCCCAACAGCTTGGCCCCAGCGGCGATCAAGGCGATGCGGCCAGCGGCCCCGGCTTGGCTCATCAGGGGATAGCTCTGCCATACCGACCATGAGCCGCCCGTGGCCATCAGGCCCCATTTAGCGTGGGAATCCACGTGGACGATCCGGACCTTATCCCAATCGGTCTCAAGCTCATCGGCGACGATCCGGGCGATGGCGGTGCCGACGTGTTGACCCATCTCGGCGCGGATCACGTTGACCGTGACGATGCCGGCCTTGTCGATGCCGTACCAGATGGTGGGCTCAAAGGCGGAGTCCGCGACGGAGCCCATGATGACCGAGGCCGAGGCCTGGGCGGCGAAGCCGAACATGGCCCCAGTGGCCGTGGCGGCGATCAGAAAGCTGCGGCGGGAGGGTGCATTTTCTATGGTGTTTGCTTGGATGTTCATGCCGCTGCTCCAGCCTTTGTCTTGGGAGCTGAGGCCAGCTTGATGGCCTTCTTGATGCGCACATAGGCCATGCAGCGGCAAAGGTTGCCGCCCATGGCCGCGTCGATGTCGGCGTCTGTGGGGTGCGGGGTGGTTTTCAGCAGGGCAGCGGCCTGCATGATCTGGCCGGACTGGCAGTAGCCACACTGGGGGGCTTGGGCTTCGATCCAAGCCGATTGCAGAGGGTGGGCCCCCTTTGGATCCAGACCCTCAATGGTGGTGACGGCAGATCCTGCCACGGCGTTGACCGGGGTCAGGCAAGATCGGATCGCCTTGCCGTCCACATGGACAGTGCAGGCACCACATTGGCCGATCCCGCAGCCGAACTTGGTGCCCTTGAGGCCCAGATCGTCGCGAATGACCCAGAGCAGGGGGGCATCATCCGGTCCGTTTGAACTGACCTTTCGACCATTGAGTTGGAAGCTGATCATGGTCGAAATTCTCCCGAATAGCCTGACGCCGAGGGTGACAAGCTGCGCTCTTTTTTCCCGTGCTGTCCAGTCCCCGATCTAGAGTTAGCCGGCGGCGCGGAACAGATCCACGACCTGGGCGATCCACGGTTTGATCAGCGGCGAGATCATCGTGTTGGTCTTGCCGTGGCGGACCATCACCATGTCGAGCTCGGGTACCACAACGGTGAACTGACCCTCATGACCGTTGGCGGAGAAAGTGCCGGGTCCGGCGATGTCTAACCACCAGTGGGCCCCGTAGCGCCCGTCGGTGACGCCGGGCTGCTGCCAGGTGGGGATCCTGCCGTAGTCCGCCCAATATTCCGGCAAGAGTTGGCGACCCTCCCACCTACCATCGCGCAGATAGAGCAGGCCAAAACGAGCAAAGTCCCGCGCGGTGGCGAAACAGAAGGATGAGCCGATGAAGGTGCCGGCAGTGTCGAACTTGGGGATCGGGCTCTTCATGCCGAGAGGTTCGAACAGGCGTTGTCGCATGAAGGCCTCGAAGTCGGGACCGTAGGCGTTCTCGGTCTTGGCCAGGATGCGCGCGACGATGTTCGTGGTGCCCGAAGAGTAGGACCAGATCCCGTCCGGCGCGCCGATAAGCGGCTTGTCAGCCGCATAGTGGGCCACATCATCTTTGCCCTCGCCCCACATCATGGCGATGGTGTCGGAGGGTTTGTCGACTTCATAGACTTCGGAGAATTCGAGCGCGCTGGACATGCGCAGCAGCTGGTCGGTGGTGATCGCGCCGCGCGGATCGCCGGGCGTCTTCCACTCCGGCACATCGGCCGGCGCATGGATGTTGAGTTTACCGTCACCGACCAGAATACCGGCCAGGGCATGGGTGATGCTCTTGGCCTTGGACCAGGACATGCAGGTGACATCGGGACCATGGTCGGGGCCATAGCGCTCATAGATCAGCCGACCGCCCTGGATGATGACCACGGCGTGGGTTTCATCGAAGGCCGTGAAGCCGTGATCCATGGCAACGTCAAAGGCGGCGCGATCTAAGCCTTTGGGGAGTTCGCCCAAGGCCCAATCCTGGGTCGGCCAGGGAACGCCATGGGGTTGGGGCGGGAGTGGGGGCAGGTTCATGTCTGCCAACCTAACGGGAAGTTCCGGCCCTAGCTATGGGTTCTAGAGCGCGCGGGCCAGCCGCAGGGCTTCCGCGTTCTCAGAGGCTGCACGACGATCGTTGATGGTGTCGGCATCTGAGTCACCATCAAAGGGCGATGAGATCGCGTCGTGATTCTCGGAGATTTGGTCGCCAACAACTTCAAACAGTGAGGGCATTGTGCCGTCTCCCAAGGTTTTCATGTCGCGGCCCCCCGCGATGGAAAATCTTAAGATCGGTTAACCTCTGGTGGGAAGAGCCTCCCGGTTGCGCTCACGCAGACTTGACCAGGGCTGAAAACCCGCTCGCCAGGGTGATCAATGATCAGATTGCGGTTTGCGCGAGGGCCGATCAGGTTTTAGATAAGGCCGAACGCCGCATCGGGGCGGGTGTGGGCGCTCCATTGTAATTGGGATGCCGGGTCGCCACCTCGGAACCAGAGCGTCCGAGGAGGATGAGAGTCTTGTTAAAGACCAGTACCGACGGCCCGGACTATTTCCATAAGGTTGTCGATTGCCAATATGCCTGCCCTGCCCACACGCCGGTCCCGGAATATATTCGGATGATCGCCGAGGGGCGCTATTCCGACGCCTATATGGTCAATTGGAAATCCAATGTGTTTCCCGGCGTTTTAGGACGCACCTGCGACCGCCCCTGTGAACCGGCTTGCCGCCGTGGCCGGGTTGAGGATGAGCCGGTGGCGATCTGCCGCCTGAAACGGGTGGCCGCGGACAATAAGGACGACATCACAGATCGTCTGCCACCTTTGGCGACCACCAAGAACGGCAAGCGGGTTGCCTTGATTGGGGCCGGACCCGCCTCACTCACCGTCGCGCGAGATTTGGCACCCCTGGGCTACGACCTGATTGTCTATGACGCCGACGCAAAAGCGGGCGGCATGATTCGCAGCCAGATCCCGCGTTTCCGTCTGCCGGAAGAGGTGATCGACGAAGAGGTGGGTTATATCACAGGTCAGGGCCTGGACATGCGTTTGGGTCAGCGGATCGACAGTCTGAAGTCGCTGCTCAGCGAAGGCTATGACGCGATCTTCATCGGCACCGGCGCACCGCGGGGCCGTGACCTGGACCTGCCGGGCAGGACCGAGGCTGCGGCCAATATCCACATCGGCATCGACTGGCTGTCGTCGGTGTCGTTTGAGCATGTCAGCAAGATCGGCCGACGGGTCATCGTGCTGGGCGGCGGCAATACGGCCATGGACTGCTGCCGCACCTCGCGCCGTCTGGGCGGTGAAGAGGTTAAGGTGATTGTCCGCTCGGGCTTTGAGGAAATGAAGGCCAGCCCCTGGGAGAAGGAAGACGCCATCCACGAGGATATTCCGATCCTCAACTTCCGAGTCCCCATGGAATTCACCCACGAGAACGGCAAGCTGACCGGGGTGATCTTTGAGGTGGTCAAGGCGGCGTTTGACGACAAGGGCCGGCGCAAGCTGGTGGCTTCTGGCGAGCCGGACGAGCACCATCTTTGCGATGACGTGCTGGTGGCTGTGGGTCAAGAGAACGCCTTCCCCTGGATCGAGCGCGATGTCGGTCTGGAGTTCGACGAATGGGCCATGCCCAAGGTCGACGAGATTACCTTCCAGTCGACCCGCCCCAATGTATTCTTCGGCGGCGACGCGGCCTTTGGACCCAAGAATATCATCTGGGCCGTGGCTCAGGGGCATGACGCAGCGGTCTCGATCCACCGGTTCTGCCAGAATGAAGATGTGCATGATCGGCCGCCACCTGGCTTCTCACTGGTCAGCCAGAAGATGGGCATCCACGAGTGGAGCTACGACAACGACATTTCGAATGATCTGCGGTTCAAGGTGCCGCTGCGTGAAAAGGCCGAGGCCCTGCGCAACATCAAGGTCGAGGTCGAGCTGGGCTTTGACAAGTCGCTGGGCTTTGCCGAGGCGCAACGCTGTCTGAACTGCGACGTGCAGACGGTGTTTGCCGAGCCGCTGTGCATCGAGTGCGATGCCTGCGTCGACATCTGCCCGGTGGATTGCATCACCTTCGCTGAAGACGGTGAAGAGTCCGACCTGCGGGCACGGCTGAGTGCCCCGGCGCTCAATCTCGATCAAGACCTGATGGTCTCTGACAAGCTGAAAACCGGACGGGTGATGGTCAAGGATGAGGATGTTTGCCTGCACTGCGGCCTTTGCGCAGA
>JANLPK010000253.1:0-4576 GCA_031367205.1 Alphaproteobacteria bacterium | reverse complement strand
CCCGCGGGCATGTTCCCTATCGTGAAGGTCGGCGCGGCCGGGGCGCTAGCAACAGTGTCGGTTAGGCCGATACAGCCCGCGCCGCTCAGAGCGGGAGGGGCCGGAACCGAAGCCAGGGCTGTCATCCCAGCAGGAAGCGTGTCGGTAAAGGTTACGCTGGTCAGCGGCACCGCCGCGTAATTGTTGATGGTGATCGTGTACTGAACGGGATTGCCCGGCGCGACACTGCCGTTCGGCGACACGGTCTTGGAGACCGTCAACTGATCAACCAGATTGACACTGGCCACCGCCGTTTGGCTGATGATGCTGGGGTCGCTGGTCTGAACGGCTCCTTCAGGGATTGTATTGGTAAAGGACTGCGGCGTGCCTGATGCCTGCAGGGTCCCGACAAAAGGCACACTGATCGTGCAGCTGGAATTGGCGGCCAGGGTGCCGCCGGTCAGGGCGATACCAAGATTTCCCGCCGTCGCGGCGACCACACCACCGACGCAGGTTGTGGAGGGTGATCCGACCTTGAGCCCGTAGCCCGCATTGCCGATGCCGTCGATCGGGTCATCGGTAAAGGTGGTAAAAGTCAGGGCGCGGCTCGGGCTGACGTTCCTCAGGACTATGGTGAGGACCGCTGACTGGCCGGCGGCGGCCGTGCCGGGGCTGAACGATTTGCTGACCTGCAGCGCCGATTGAACCGCTAAGGTCGCGCTGGCGTTCGATGCAGGGTTGATGCCGCGCGGTGTAGCAAAATCGGACGATGCATTGACGATGTTGGTCAGGCTGTTGCTGTAAGCGCCCGCAGTTGTGGTGCCGACGATGTCGACGCGAAAGGTGCAGGATCCACCGGCTGCGACCTTGCCGCCGACCGCAAGCAGGGTCGTGTCTCCCGCCGACGGAATAAAGTTTGGAGCAATTCCGCCAGGGCAGCTGACGCTGGTGTTCGGAGCGGCCGCGACTTCTAGCCCGGCGGGGAGGATGTCGCGCAGACCAAAGGCCGGCGTGTCTGCGGCCCCATTGAGCGGTAGATCGACGCCGGGGTTGTTGGCGTTGCTGATGGTGAGGGTCAGGGTGACCGTCTGATCATCCTTGACCACCGTCGCCGAGGAGAAGGATTTGCTGATGACCGGTCGATTGAGGTTATTGATAGTGACGGTCTGGACCGCTTGGGTTCCGTTGGAGATCGGCCCGGTGTCTGTGCCGGTCACAGCTCCTGCCGCAATGGTGTTGGTTTGAACGGTACCGCGTGCGGTAGAAGTGACCTCAACATCGATGTCACAGCGACCGCTGGCTCCGCCGCCGGCAGCCACCGGCACTGTGCCCCCGGATAGCGAGATTGAGCCGGAGCCGACGGTGGCCGTCACCGAACCCGTCGGCCCAATGGGTGTTCCGAAACCATCGACGCAGGAATAGGTGACGAGGCCGGTTCCGGCGACCTTCAGACCGATGGGCAGGGTGTCAGTGAACGCGATGCCGGTGACCGACGAGGCCGGATTGCTGTTGGCCAGGGTGATCCGGAATGCCGTGATGTCGCCCGAATTGATCGGATTTATATAGGTGGGCGCGATGCTCATCGAGACATCGAGTGCTGCGACGGCCGATGTGGCACCAAGCGCACCAAGACACAGGCCAATCACTGCCCCGAGGATCTTCTTGGTCACACCCAATTTAGCCATCACCCAGAAACCCCACCCGGCGCGTAAATACGAGCCTTGGGTTAGAGTTGGCTTTGGGTGACCAAATTCTTAATGCCGGTTAACCACGATGGAAATTGCCGGTTTTCGGTGCCCAGACTGGGTTAGATCGAGGCGACTATCCTCCAAACCGCCGATTGAGCTTCCGCATGCCGCCGATCCAGCGACCATAGTCGCCGGTCTTGTTGCGCATGTAATCCAACACTTCAGGGTGGGGCAGTATCAGGAACTCTTCGGCTTCGATGGCACGCACACAGGCCTCGGCCACCACCTCGGGCTCCATCATACCGTCAATGCTAGCGACACCGTCGGGATTGCCCGCCGTCATGGCCGTGCGCACGGCTTGCGGGCAGAGCACTGAAACCTTGATGCCGTCGTCGCCGTGCGTGATGGCTAGCCACTCCGCCAAGCCTACGGCAGCATGCTTGGTCACCGCATAGGGTGCCGAGCCGATCTGCGAGAGCAGGCCCGCCGCCGAAGCGGTGCTGAACAGATAGCCCCCGCCCCGTGCCACCATGCGCGGGACCAGATGTCGGGCGGCCCAGACATGGGCCATGACATTGATGTCCCAGATCCGCTGCCAGCCGTCATTGGGTGTCTCGGCCCCGCCACCGATGCCGATGCCGGCGTTGGAGCAGAAGAGGTCGATGGGGCCGATATCGGCCTCGACCTTCTCGATCAGATTTTGGATGTCTTCCTCGCGAGAGACGTCCACAGCGATGGCAACGCCGCCAATCTCCTTGGCGACAGCGGTGGCCCCCTCAAGATTACGGTCGGCGCAGACCACGGTCTTGGCCCCTTCGGCGACAAAGCGGCGGGCAAGGGCAGCACCGATGCCGCTGGCCGCCCCGGTCACCACAATGATGCGATCGGTCAGTTTCATGAGACTAGGCTTTCCTCAGATCAGGATTTGCTGGGATTGATCAGGTATTTTTCGCCGGTCGCGCGCTTGTTGTAGACGGCGATGGCCTGCAGGCTCAGAGCCTGCGCTAGCGAAATCTCGGCGGTGTAGTGACTGGCGAAGGTCGTCTTGAGTTCGGCGGTGACCCGGTCCTTCAAAGCTTGGGTGGCCGCCGGACCGATCTTCATGAGGAAGGGGGTCAACAACCAGCCGCCCAGCCCCCACGCCATGCCGAAGCCGCGATTGAGCTCCGTCGCAGCGGTATTCAAGCCGCCGTAGATATAGACCTGTTTGTGGGTGGTGGAGCCGTAGCGGCTATAGGTCTTGGCTGTCAGATTGGCTGCAACTTCCATCGCGGTGAGGATTTGCCCGGCCAGCTTGCCGCCGCCGATAGCGTCGAAGGCCAGTGTGGCACCGGTAGCCACCAGGGCTTTGGTCAAGTCGTCCATGAAACTGGCCGTGCTGGAATCCACCACATGAGTCGCCCCGATATCGTGCAGGATCTTGGCCTGCTCGGGACTGCGGACGATATTGACCAAACCCACACCGTCTTTGATGCAGATCTTGTTCAGCATCTGGCCGAGGTTGGAGGCCGCCGCCGTGTGAACCAGCGCTGTGTGGCCCTCCAGTCGCATGGTCTCGACCATGCCCAGCGCCGTCAGCGGATTGACGAAGCAGGAGGCACCGTCGGCCGGTGTGGCACCGGGCGGTAGAAGCAGGCAATCGGCAGCCCGAATTGCGCGATATTGCGCATAGGTGGCGCCCCCGAGAATGGCGACAGTCTTGCCCATCAAAGCCTGAGCCGCCGGCGACGCGCCGGCCTTGACCACCACGCCGGCTCCTTCATTACCGACCGGCATGGACTCATCGACCCGACCGGCCATAGCCCGCATGAAGGGGGCCGGAACTGTGGCGGTAACCACAGTGTCATTCCCCGTGCCGGAGGTGCGCGCCGTGCTCATGTCTGCGGCACCGACCAGCAGCCCGAGGTCAGAGGGATTGATCGGGGCAGCCTCGATGCGGACCAAGACCTCGTCGACACCCGGTTCCGGAATCGGGACAGATGCTAAGGAGAGTTCAAGTTCGCCACTGGCCTTGATCAAGGAGCGGAGTTGCAGAGCGGTGGTGGTCACGTGATTTCTCCTAGTGATCTGTTCGGCGCGCACCAAACCCCTTTGCGGCACCTGGGGCAATGGCACCGCAGACGTCTTATGCAGATTTCTCCCGTTCGCGGCCCCAGTCTTGCAACGTCACGAGCCGATAGTCCCTGTCCGGTTCAATGCTTCACGCGCTAGCCCGGACGTGCGATCCTCAACCAAAGTCGAGACAAGGATTTTACCGATGGCCAACAACCTGCCCCCACCCAAGATGCCGATGATGCCGGGCCTGGGCGGTCAACCGCAGCAACCTAAGATGCCGCCACCTGAGGTTCAGAACGCCATCAACCTGGCCAGCGTGGTTACCCACGCCAACGGTCTGCTGGCGACCCTGGCCCTGGAGGAAATCGCGGCTCTGCGCGAGGAACTGAAGTTGCCGCCTATGGATCTCCAGCAAAACGCTGACGATCTGGAATACCTGCCGCCGGAATTCGAGCAAAAAGCCCATCCGGGCATGGTCGCCTTTGAGAAGCAGGCGCGGTCCATCGCTGCGGCCAAGCTGCGCGCTATGGGGGATGCCAAGCCCAAGGTTTAGGGTGCCCTCAGCTTCCCGCCACGCAGTGGGGAAGTGTCACAAGACGCGGTAGGCCGGGGCAAGGCGTTCCGTTCCTCCCCCGCAGGGTGGAGGTGGCTCGGCGCGAAGCGACGAGACGGAGGGGGCCGGGCGGCAGCCCGGACACGTGTTTTGGATAGGTGGTTGTCCGACAGCTTGCGCGGTCGGCCCCCGCAGTCAGCTGCGCTGACAGCTCCCCCGATGGGGAGCAACAGCGAATGGCTAGGCCGGGGCTTCTCGCAGGTCGTCATCGGTATGTATGTTGGGTGTATCTTCTATATGG
>JANLPK010000235.1:0-2479 GCA_031367205.1 Alphaproteobacteria bacterium | reverse complement strand
CTTCGCTGACAGCTCCCCCAGAGGGGGCGCATTGATCACGGCCTTGCCAACGCGCGTTGAACCGGCGAAGCGTTGGGGTATGTCGCGCCATCCTCCGCCACCGGCTTTGTCTGAGGCCCCGCTTGCGCCGGGGCTCTATCTGGTGGCGACGCCGATCGGCAATCTGCGAGACATCACCTTGAGGGCGCTGGACGTCTTAAACGCTGCCGACATGGTGTTGGCTGAGGATACGCGGGTGGCGGCCAAGCTGCTGCATGCCTTTGGACTGTCGAAGAAGCTGGAGCGCTATGACGAGCATTCGGCGGAGCGCTCGGGGCCCAAGGCGCTGGCGCTGTTGGCGGACGGCGGGCGGGTGGCCCTGGTGAGCGACGCGGGGACGCCGCTGATTTCTGATCCTGGCTACAGGCTGGGGCGTGAGGCGATTGCGCAGGGGTCGGCGGTCTATCCGGTGCCGGGGGCCTCGGCGCTGTTGGCGGGTTTGGCGGTGGCGGGTTTGCCCACCGACCGGTTCCTGTTCGCAGGCTTTCCGCCGCCCAAGAGCGTGGCGCGCCGGGCGTTCCTCGAGGAGTTGGCGGGTGTGCGCGCGACCCTGGTGTTCTTTGAGGGGGCCAGCCGGGTGGCGGCCAGTCTGGCCGACATGGCCGTCGTGTTTGGGGCCCGCGAGGCGGCCGTGGCGCGGGAACTGACCAAGCTCTATGAGACGGTAATCCGCGCGCCGTTGGGCGAATTGGCGGCTGATCCGCGACTGGCGCGGCCCAAGGGGGAGATCGTGATCCTGGTGGCGCCCGGGCGGGAGGTCGCGTCGACCGCTGCCGATGCGGACACGGCCCTGCGCGATGCGCTCACCCGGTTGCGGCCGGCGGAGGCGGCGTCGGAGGTGGCCAAGGCGTTGGGGTTGCCCCGGCGCGATCTCTATCGGCGGGCGATGGAGATGCGGAGCGGTGAGTAAGGTCCGCTCTGATCGCGGCGCAGCGGCCAGGACGTCAGGGCGAAGGGCTGAGGTCTGGGCGGCAGTCTGGCTGATGCTGCGCGGCTACCGGATCCTGGGGTTCCGTTTGAAAACCCCGCAAGCCGAGATCGATCTGCTGGCGGTGAAGGGCCAGGTGCTGGCGGTGGTGGAGGTCAAGCGCCGCACCTCTCTGACCGCTGCCCTGGAGGCGGTGAGTTCCGATCAGCGCGAGCGGCTGCGGAGGGCCGGTCGGAACCTGGCTGCCCGAAGGCCATCGCTGCAGGACAAGGCCGTGCGTCTAGACCTGATCGCTATGGCCCCGGGCAAGTGGCCCAAGCACTGCCCCGATGCCTGGGCGGAGTGAGTAAGGCAGCGTCAGATCGAGCGCGCCACGACTTCCTTCATGATCTCTGACGTGCCGCCATAGATCCGCTGGACGCGAGCGTCACGCCAAAGCCGAGCGATGGGGTATTCGTTCATATAGCCCGCCCCGCCATGCAGTTGCAGAGCTGCGTCGCAGACTTCCCATTGCAGTTCGGTGTGGAAGAGCTTGGCCGCTGAGGCCTCGGCGGCGGTGAGCTCGCCCTTCAGGTGGCGCGCCATGCACCAGTCGATATGGGCCCAGCCGGCCTGCAGCTTGGCCTTCAGATTGCCCAGGGTGAAGCGAGTGTTCTGGAAATCAAATACCGTCTGGCGGAAGGCCTTGCGTTCCTTGGTGAACTTTACCGCCTCGTCGAAGGCCCGCTGCGCGCCCGCCTGGCCGGAGATGGCGATTTGCAGACGCTCCTGCGGCAGCTGGCTCATCAGATAGACGAAACCCTTGTTCTCCTCACCGATGCAATTGGTGATCGGCACCCGGACGTCCTCGAAGAACAGCTCTGAGGTATCGGCGGAGTTCTGGCCGATCTTGTCGAGCTTGCGCCCTCGCTTGAACCCGGCGCGGTCGGCCTCTACCAGGATCAGCGACATGCCGCGCGCACGGGCCTCCGGGTCGGTCTTGGCCACCACGAAGATCAGGTCGGCGCTTTGGCCGTTGGTGATATAGGTCTTGGAGCCGTTGATCACATAGTGGTTGCCGTCCCGCTTGGCGGTGGTCAGCACGCCTTGCAGGTCTGAGCCTGCGCCCGGCTCCGTCATGGCGATGGCCACCACCACTTGGCCCGACACCATGCCCGGCAGCCACTTTTGCTTCTGCTCCTCAGAGCCGTAATTGATCAGGTAATCGACGACGATATCGGACTGTAGCGTGATGCCGGCGGTTGACCCGGCATAGGTCAGCTCTTCGCCGATGACGGCATTATAGCGATAGTCGAGGCCCAAGCCGCCATATTCCTCCGGCACCTGCGGGCAGAGCAGGCCTGCCTCGCCGGCCGCCAGCCAGAAGGCGCGGTCCACCATCTTCTCGTCCTCCCAGCGATCCAGATTGGGGACCAGATGGACGGCGTAGAACTTGCGCACCTGGTCGCGGAACATCTCCAGGTCTTGGTCATAGATCGTGCGGTTGGCGGTATCGAGCATGGGGGGCGTCCT
>JANLPK010000227.1:0-5019 GCA_031367205.1 Alphaproteobacteria bacterium | reverse complement strand
ATAATCAACACTGCCGAACACCGCATCTGCGCGAAGACGGGAGTAAAAATAGCCCCGTGAATCGGGCAGCCACGAGCTTTGTCGCGAATTGATTGTAGTCACCACGCGGTCTTCGCGCGTCTCGATCGTCAGAATGTGAAGTGCCTCAATTTCGTTGGCACCGCTGTCAAGACCGTAAGCTAGGAAACGTCCGTCGGGGGACGCGTCGGAAAAGGTTATTCGGGCAGGTTTGCCGTCCTGTCCCCAAGGATCGGGATCAATCAATAGGGTGGCTTTTCCACCGCCGATCGGCCGACGCCAAAGGCTATAACCTTGCTTGTCGGGTGCCCGGCTCCTGAAATAGACGTGATCAGCAGTGACCTGATTGACAAAGGTTACGGCCACATCGGCATCATAGGATTCGATTGCTGTCCTGATCGATGTACGATGCGGCAGCTCAGCCAATTGCGCTGCGGCAAAGTCGGCCTGCGCCTTCAACCAGTTGGTCCATTCCGGGGTTTCGGGTCGCGCCTCCATCCAGCGATAGGGGTCTACGATCTTTTGTCCCCAATAAGTGTCGGTAACCTGCGACACGCGTGTTGCGGGAGGCTGTATCCCTCGTCCGAGCGTCTTTCCCCATACTGGCGTCGCGGATGCCAGCAATCCTACTGCCAACAGTTTCCTGCGTGAAATCATCACCCCCCCCGGCTCGCATCACCCAAGCGGTAATATCTGGATGCGTGTCGAAAACCAAGCGTCGCTCCATGGTGCGGCACGAGGTACGCAAATCACCAACGGTTCGAATATTCGGAAGCCGAACGCCGGGCTATCGACCAAATGGTGCAGGGCTGACGCTTACATAATTCCGGCCCCCTCTGCAGATTTCTCGTCAGCCACGCCGCCAGAAATACAAATTCCAAAATTGACTCTGCACTTCCTAAGAACTGCTGCGGTGACGCCAACCCATTCGTTAGCCAGTCGACGACGGCGTCACGTTGGTGAAATCAGCTGCACCCTCGGAGAATAGCCCCCAAATCGTCGCGCATCTCGCGTCAGAAGCTCTAAGCCCGAAACCGCTGCGTGAGCGCCGATGTAAAAGTCTGGCAAGGGCGAGGTCCGGGTGCCACCCCGTCTGCGATACTCGACAAAGGCTCTTCCCGCGACAAAACCGGCCTCATAGGGCAGCGGAAGCCTGCGAAACACATCGGCACCCAGGTGGCGATCAAGCTCGCCAATCGTAGCGAAACCTGAAGTGATCTCAGCATAGATGATGGGGTTGATGGCGATCTGGTCACGGTCCGAAGCGTCGCGAAGCGCTGCCTCGGACCAGCCCTGCCATGCCCGGTCTGGGTCAGGACGTCGATGATCACGTTGGAGTCGACCAGGATCATGGTTTGGGAGCTCAACCCTCGTGTGGGGAGGGTCCGCGCATAAGCGCGACAATCTCATCGGTGGTCATCTTGAAGTCACCGCCTCCGCGCAGGTCTTCAACTAGCTTCTGACCTCAGTTCCGGCCGCCGCTTTTGGGCGTAACTTTGACCAATCGGGCAACGCCTGTCTCCATTTCGACCTCAACATCTGTTCCCGGCATGAGGCCCGAGCGTTCTCGCACGTCTCCTGGGATGGTCACCTACCCCTTCGTGGTGATCCGCATGGACAGCTCCATTCTTACCGCCAACAGTAAGAATAGGCTCTGATGATCGCAATTTGAAGTCAGGGGTTTGGTTGCCGGGAGGCGATCCCCCTCACTCCCACTCAATGGTCCCGGGCGGCTTGCTCGTCACGTCATAGACCACGCGGTTGACCCCCCTCACCTCGTTGATGATCCGGGTGGCGCAGCGGCCTAGCACCTCCCACGGGAACTCGAAGAAGTCGGCGGTCATGCCGTCGGTGGAGGTTACCGCCCGCAGAGCCAGCACGTCCTCATAAGTCCGCGCGTCGCCCATAACGCCCACGGTCTTGACTGGTAACAACACCGCAAAGGCCTGCCATATCTTGTCATAGAGGCCAGCCTTGCGGATCTCATCGAGATAGATGGCATCGGCCTGCTGCAGCACTGCGACCTTCTCCCGGGTGATCTCGCCAGGAATGCGGATGGCCAGACCCGGCCCGGGAAACGGGTGGCGACCCACAAAGGCCGGCGGCAGGCCCAGCTCTACCCCCAACAACCGCACCTCATCCTTGAACAGTTCGCGCAGCGGCTCGACCAGTTTCAGCTTCATATAGTCAGGTAACCCCCCGACATTGTGGTGACTTTTGATCACCGCTGAGGGTCCGCCGCTGGCCGACACACTCTCGATCACATCTGGGTAGAGCGTGCCCTGGGCCAGGAACGCCGCGCCCTCGATCTTGGCCGACTCCTTATCGAACACCTCGATGAACAGCCGCCCGATGGTCTTGCGCTTGGTCTCCGGGTCCGAGACCCCGGCCAGCTCACCGAGGAACAAATCTCCGGCATCCACATGCACCAGCGGGATGTTATAGTGATCCCGGAACATGGTCACCACCTGTTCGGCCTCATTGTGCCGCAGCAGGCCAGTATCCACGAACACGCAGGTCAGCTGATCGCCGATCGCCTCGTGGATCAGCACCGCAGCCACGGAGCTATCCACCCCGCCGGACAGGCCGCAGATCACCTTACCGTCCCCCACCTGCGCCCTGATCTTGGCCACCATCTCCCGGCGGAACGAGGCCATGGTCCAGTCACCACTTAGGCCCGCAATGCCGTGCGTGAAGTTGCGTAGCATCTGCGCCCCGCGCGGGGTGTGGGCCACCTCGGGGTGGAACTGGATACCGAAGAAGCGCCGCGCCTCATCGGCTATCACCGCATAGGGGCTGCCCTCCGACGAGGCGACGACCTCAAAGCCCTCAGGAATGGCGGTGATCTTGTCGCCATGGCTCATCCAGACGGTCTCAAGATCTCCCACTGCACCTAAACCCTCCAACAACGGGCTCCCGCGCTCGATGCGGATTTTCGCGCGCCCGAACTCACGGGAGTGACCGCTCTCAACCTTGCCGCCCAACTGGTTGCACAGGGTCATTTCGCCGTAACAGATGCCCAGCACAGGCACGCCCAGCTCAAAAATCCGCTGCGGTGCCGAGGGGCTGGCCGCCTCATGCACGCTGGCCGGTCCGCCCGACAGGATCACCGCCTTGGGCGCAAAGGCGTCCAGCATGGCATCGACCTTGTCGTAAGGATGGATCTCGCAAAAAACCCCACTCTCACGTAGGCGTCGGGCGATCAGTTGCGTCACCTGGCTGCCGAAATCGACGATCAGAACACGTTCGTGGGTAGGGGTCATATCAAGGTCCGAGGGTCGCGCTCCAGAACGGCAACGAAGAAGCCGTCCGTCCCGGCGGTAGCAGGGGTAAGTCGCAGATAGCCTTCCGGCGTGAGGTACTTGGCCAGATCAGGTTCCGCCGTCGCTGGCTTGACGGTGAAACCCGGCGTCCGCGCCAAGAATGCCGTGACCCGATCCTCGTCCTCCTCCGGCAAGACCGAACAGGTCACATAGATCATCCGCCCCCCGGCCTTCACAAAGGCTGCGCCTTGATCCAGCACCTTGTCCTGATCGGCCATGCGCTGGGCCAGCAGTTGCGGGGTTAGCCGCCACTTGGTGTCGGGATGCCGCCGCCAAGCCCCGGAGCCTGAACACGGCGCATCAATGAACACGACGTCCATCCGGTCTTCCAGGCCTTTCAGCGGGTCCGCATTCACCGGCGACCTGATCTGCAAATTGCGCACGCCAGCCCGGTCCGCCCTGCGGATCGTGTCGGCCAACCGCCGCGCCTCGCTGTCATAGGCATAGATCTGGCCCGAATTGCCCATGGCCGCCGCCAGAGCCAAGGTCTTGCCCCCGCCGCCGGCGCAATAGTCCAACACCTGAAGGCCCTTGATCTCGCCAGCGCAGGAGGCGGCAATCTGCGAGCCCAGGTCCTGCACCTCAAACCAACCCTTAGAGAAGGCCGGAATAGTCTCCACCGAACCCGCCCGGTCGCTGGCGGCCGGCGCGGCAATCCGGAACGCGGTCTCTAAGATCCCGGCGGGTTCCACATTCAGCGGTGCCAAGGCCTTCTCGCCCTTGCCGACACTGGCCTTGATCAAATTGACCCGCAGATCGACCGGTGCCCGCTCCGCCAGCGCCGCACCCTCCACCGCGACACTTTCGCCGAAAGCCCGATCCATGGAACCTGCGAGCCAATCGGGGTAGTCCCCCTGAACCGGCAAGGGTGCCTCCGACAGTTTGCGCGGAGAACCCAGCGCGCCAATCTCAACCGCGGTCAAAGCGCCGTTTCCATGCACCTCGTCCCCAGCGGCTTCCCCTGTCCGCTCAATGGACCAGTCCCAAAACTGAACCAGAGCCGCCAAACACCCAGCGCGCGGGCTATCGTCACCCATGCCCCAGGCCAGCGAGCGCCTGCGCCGCAGCACGTCCATCACCAGCCCAGATATCCAGGCGCGGTCTTTGGAACCCGCATAACGCGCGCTCTCGCCCCAACCTTTGAGCGCCATCTTCACCGGCCGGTGGCGGGTCTCAATGTCGGTCAGAACCTCAATGGCCGCCGATAGCCTGCCGCCGTCACGCAAAATGTCGCCTCATAGGAAGATGGCCGCAACCACCATCACGGTGCCCGCAAAGGCGACAAACCAGACAAGCGTCCGGGTCCAGGGGATCGAGAACAGATAAGCCGCCGGATAAACCGCCCGCCCCACCACATAGAGCGCCGAACCCCACAGCGTCAGGTCGCCCAGCTTTGCTGTCAGATAGGCGACAATCACCGCCGCCGCATGCAGCGGAAAGGTCTCCAGGAAATTGCGATAGCCCCGCTGCAATCGCGCCGCGCCGCCGGTCAACGGAAGCGGCTCGTCATGCGGCCCGCGCCCGTATTCCAGGCCTTGCTGCCCCCGCGCCGCCGCCGTCGCCCAGATCAGCTGGATCAAGCCCACAATGACAGCAAGGCCGAGCAGCAGAAGTTCAGGTTTCGGGCTCACACCGGGCTCGTATAGTTGGGGGCTTCACGGGTCATCATGACGTCGTG
>JANLPK010000161.1:0-1609 GCA_031367205.1 Alphaproteobacteria bacterium | reverse complement strand
TCTCGCTGGCCCACGGCGGCAACGATGCGCAAAAGACCATGGGCATCATCGCCGTGCTGCTGTTCTCGCACGGCATGTCGGGCGGGCATTTCCACGTGCCGTTCTGGGTGGTGATCTCCTGCCAGGCGGCGATGGCTCTTGCACGTTGCTGGGCGGCTGGCGGATCGTCCACACCATGGGCTCGAGGATCACCCGGCTGTCGCCGATGCAGGGCTTCTGCGCCGAAACCGGCGGGGCGATCACCCTGTTTGCGGCCACCTATCTGGGCATCCCGGTCTCGACCACCCACACCGTCACCGGGGCCATCGTCGGCGTTGGGGCCGCCCGGCGGGCCGGAGCGGTGCGCTGGAACGTCGCCCGCAACATCGTCTGGGCCTGGGTGATCACCATGCCGGCAGCGGCGGCGATCGCGGCGGGGACGTACTGGGTGTCGAAGCTGGTGATGCCGTAGCTATCCAAAGCATCCCGGCGAAAGCCGGGACCCCATTTGTCTCCTTGCGGGGCCGACAAGGGGTTTTGGGTCGTTGGGAGTCCAAAAAATGGGGTCCCGGCTTTCGCCGGGATGAAACGAAGAAAAGCCCCGCAGGATCGCTCCGGCGGGGCCTTTCAGTGTCTGAGGTCTAAGCGAGGCCTAGGTTCTGTTGACGAAGTGCCTGACCCAGAGACGGGTTGAGGCGATGAGTATGAAGCCGATGTAGCTGTCTGCGGTCTTGTCGTATCGGGTGGCCAGTCTGCGGCTATGCTTTAGCTTTGAGAAGCACCGCTCGACCAGATTTCGCAGGGCGTAGAGGTGGCCGTCGATGATGGGCTGGACCTTGCGGTTGCGCTTGGGCGGGATGACGCTGGCGATGCCGCGATGCTCCAGGTCGGCGAGGATGGCGTCGGCGTCGTAGCCCTTGTCGCCCATGAGCACCTTGGGCTGGGGTCCGGGCTCGGCCATGACCGGGGCATAGCCTTTGACGTCAGAGACCTCGCCGCCGGTGAGGACCACCGCGACCGGCAGGCCCAGGCCGTTGGTCCTCAGATGGATCTTGGTCGAGAAGCCACCGCGCGAGCGGCCAAGACCTTCGTTCTGAGCGCCTGCCGCTTTTTTTGGGCGCCGGCAGCGTGCTGATGGGCGCGCACGATGGTCGAGTCGATCATCTGGACGCTGTCTTGGCCCTGACCACTCTCGTTGAGGGCGGCCAACAGCACGTCCCACACGCCCGACAGCGTCCAACGCCGGAACTGGCGGTAGACCGAGCTCCACTTGCCGAAGTGGTCATGCAGATCTCGCCAAGGCGAGCCAGTCCGCGCGATCCAGAACACCCCGTCCAGCACCAGGCGATGATCCCGGGGCCGCCGCCCGCGCCGCGGACCCGCCTCGATCACGAACGGCGCGAAGAACACCCACTCCTCATCCGACATCAATCCACGAACCAAAACCACCGCCCAAAGAGCAGCCTTGAATCAGCGATCAGGTGATTTGGGAATCTGGAGGGTTCTGTGTGGTCGCGGGCGCGACTGGGCGGGCGGCCACGGTTCGCGACCACATTGAAGCCGGATTGAACTGAACCGCGGGATGGCGGTCTGGCTATGGGGATTTAGGGCTGGGCGGATCGTCCAAGGT
>JANLPK010000093.1:0-2941 GCA_031367205.1 Alphaproteobacteria bacterium | reverse complement strand
CATCCAACCCGTCGTCCAGAGCTGACGCATTCCCGCATCGACAATAGGGTAGCCGGTATTGCCGCGCTGCCACGCCTTGAGGCCTGCAGGGTCATTACGCCACGGGAAGGCGTCAAAACGATTGTCGAAATTGTCCATGGCCATGTCGCCGCGGCGGGTGACGAGGGCAGTGCTGAACTCCCGCCAACCCAGCTCGGAGAGGAATTTGTCAACCTGCGAGTCTGGGACCTGGTTGCGTTCGGCGGCCGCGAGCGCGGCGCGCCAGCAGGCTTTAGGGCTTATCTCACCAAAGTGAAGGTGGGGCGACAGCCTGGAGGTACCCTCCACCGCCGGCAGGTCACGGTGATGCGAATAGGCCACAATCGCATTGTCGAGGAAGGTGTCTAGAGACGCCGCCGCACCCGCCTCGCCTGGTGACCAGTTTGCGAAGCCCAGGGACCAATCGGGATCAGACGGCTGCAATTGCCAGTCTTTGAGGTTGTCCGAACTTGGCCACCGTTCCGGCGAATCTGGCTTGTCAGGAACTGGCCGCGACGGCTCGATCGACACACCCAGTCGGGCGGTGCGCCAGAAGGGTGTGAACACGCTGAACGCGCCACCGGTCTTGGTTCGCACATCACTGGGATTTACGAGATGAGCCCCGTTGAACCGTCGCGTGGCGACGCCCGCAAGCTTCAACGTCTCGGAGAGGTCGCGATCACGGTCTTCATAACCGGGATCAAACACCGCGTTGAACACCACGTTTGAGGCGTTTGTAGATTTCGCGATGTTGAGAATGATATCGGCCGCATGGCCGCGGCGCAGAACCAGGCGCGAACCGCATGCGCGCAACCCTTTGTCCAATTCCGCCAGCGACTTACCCAGCCACCAGAGTGAGGCGGCACCCATGGCTCGCAACGCCGGTGTTTCGTCGAAAATATAGATCGGCAGGATCGGCGTCCCCGCGCGGACGGCGGCGTCTAGCGCAGGATTGTCTATCAGTCGCAAGTCACGACGAAACCAGACGATTGTGGGACCCATGGGCCCTCACCTGCGCGGGATTGGCCGAATTTGCAACGCCCTCTAGTCTGCTCCGTTTCGTTGGAACCGAGCCGGGGCTCAAGGTTCTTGTTTGGTCGCGCGCTTCACCGACCAATCGGTGTCCACTCCATCAGATCGTGCTCTAGCCCCAGGACTCCTGCGCCCCGGAACGGCGCGAGACGATGGCGGCGGGCTTGGGGGGCGGGGTCCAAATGGGTTCCGACAGGGCCTTGGAGAAGACCCAACCTTGCCCGAAACGAACGCCCAGATCCTCACAGACCTTGGCGCAATCCTGCGTTTCGATCATCTCGGCGATGGTGGTCATCTTTAGGTCGCTACAGAGGCTGACCACGTGTTTGACCAACAAGGCGTCGCGAGAATCGGCAGTCAGATGTTGGATATAGCGGCCATCAATCTTGACGATATCGACCTCGAGTTTTCGCAAGTAATCCAGGGAGGCGAAGCCTGCACCGAAGTCATCGAGACAAACAATGTGACCCAGTTGCCGGAGCTTGCCGATCACTGCATTGGCGCGGTCAAGATCGTCAATCTGGCGGGTCTCGGTGATTTCGATCAACAGGCGATGGCGGATCGGCTGGGGCACCAACGCCACAAGATCGTCGACAAAGCGGTCGCGCATAAGGGAATGGGCGCTGACATTGGCCGCGATCCGTGTGCCGACCGCCGCGTTGCCAATGGCCTTGGCGACCCCCGTGACGACGGCGATGTCGAACTCGGCGATCATTTCCAGCTCTTCGGCAAGCCGGATAGTGTCGGCAGGACTGGATTCTGCGTCAAAGCGAGCGAGCGCCTCGAAGTGATGGAGGCTGCCGGCCACCAAGTTGACGACCGGCTGGAAGGCCAGGTTGAAGCGCCCGGTTTGCACGATTGTTTTGAACCGGGTGGTGTCACGCAGTGTGCGCTCTACCGCAGCCTTGAAGCTGTCGGCAGCGACGGTGGGACCCTCTTCAATGAAGCGGTCCAGTGCGTAGCGCATGGCACGCATGTTTTGATCGGGGGTGCCGGAAGCGAAGGAAAGCTGCGCGACGGCCGGGGTTACTGTCATGCCGGGCAAGGCTGCAAGTTTGTCGGTCAGCCGCTCGGAGGAAGCATTGGCAGCGCGTACAACAGCATAGCGATCCTGCGCAATCTCCGTGCCCCCTATGCCGGCATAGGATTCCGCACGCAGGGTGGCGGCGAATTGGCGGCGGGATACAGAGGCCTGAGCTGGATCTAGGGTCGCGAACTCGGCTTCTAAGCCCGGCATTTCGACAAGGTCCATCCGAAGCGGTAGTCCGCCGCTCTCGGCTTCGGCCAGCAACTGTGTGACCGCCAAAGTGAAGTCCTCGCGAGCGATCAGGCCCCCGGATTTCGGCGTGGAGGTGTCCATCCCAGCCGGCGCACCAAGACTGAGCGCACATGATATTCGCGAGTCCAGCTGGGGTAGGCGGAAGATCGAGAGGCTAGCAAAGCGGGTGAGACCACCGGCTTTGGAGTTGGCGAGGGCGACACGAAGGGGCCCCTGGCGTTCGCCAGGCTTGAGGCCGCCCAACAAGACATTCAGGAGATCGGCATCGTCGGCCGTGACGAGATCGGCCCAATTTTGTTTCAGGAGCGCGGCGTCAGCGTGCCCGGTCAGGCGCTCGGCGGCCCCGAGCGCAAAGACAATCTGACCCTTAGTGTCGATCTCAAACACCAGGTCGGCGCCGGCAAAGACTAAGCCCAGGAGGCGTAGAGTCTGGTGGGGATCAGATCCCGCCGAGTTTCCCGTCATGCCCAATCCCGTCGCAGTGGTTGATAAGTCCAAGTCACTATCCCGGATTTGGGTAAAGATATGACGACCAAAACGGCGCACATGCGGTGGTCTATCGACGGGTGGAGGCGGGTCGGATAGGTAGGGGCGACCAGTGGGGACATGGCG
>JANLPK010000011.1:0-3513 GCA_031367205.1 Alphaproteobacteria bacterium | reverse complement strand
GTATTCCAGCTTGGGATACCAGTCGGTCCCGCGCCCGCCTGGGGTTAGATCGAGAATTGTCCAAAGCGGTGTCGGGTCGGGCGCACCATGCGCGTCTTCGCCGGGGTCAGCGGTTTCGCCCGACTCTCCTGCCCAGAAATGATGCACTTTGCCGCCGGCCTTCTTCCACACATCGAGTGCGGGCCATTCACTGCCGTCGGGGGCAAGGCCGCGATAGTCGGTCGGAAAGTCGTCGCCGACACACTGGTAGAATTTTAGGTTCCGCCATCCCCGCTCGCGCGCAAAGGCGAGCTGACGCGCGACCGCCGACCGACCGATGACCGCCAGTGCGATACGCTGTTCGAGATCGACGGCGGGAATATCTAATGAGCCGAGCAGCGACGTGCACATCGGGCAAGGACGTTCGCGCTGCGGCCCATACATCCAGAAATAGGTGACGAGCGTATCGTGCTGACCGAACATATCGGAGAGGCCGACGGTCTTGCCCTGCTCGTCGAGGAAATGATAGGCGCGTGCCGCGCCACCCATCGGCAATGCTCTGCGCTGCTTCGCCACGCGTCCGATGTGGCGTCGCAGCGCGATCTCTTCAACCAACAAAGCGGTTCGCGCTCTGCGGTATTCTGGGCTGTCATTTGGGTAGGGCTTCGCCGATTTCTCAGCCAGTTCAGTTGCGGGTTTGAAGCCCGTTCCGCCAGGGCGTTCGTCTTTGAAGTTTGCGGTCGTTGAAATCTTGGACACTGCCAGCTCCTCAGAAGGGGAACGATAGACGGCCCGCGATCAGCTCACGTGCTGGGACCTCAACACAGAGACAAACGAGTTACCGAGTACATCGCTCGCTTTACAAACCGGCGCGGCGGGTAAGGGTTCCCATTGGCATAATGGTGACCTCGGCAAGCGGCGCGAGCGTTATCGCTCCCCACTGTCTCGATGCTGCGAGTTGATCCACCTAACCCGAGGCGCGCCTGCGGCGCTGTTGGAGGAAAGGAACCCAAAACAACAACGCCCGCCGGTGAGGGCGGGCGCTGGGTAGCGGTATCGTGTCGGTGGGCCGCATCCCTTCCTAACCCGAGGTCACGCCGCGAGTAACGATCTAGCTCGGAGCCAACGCAGCCGCGCACCGAGCCCGCCGAAGCCGATCAGCATCAACGCCCATATTTTCGGCTCAGGAACGCCGGGACCCCCGGGTGCGTCGGTGTAGGTGAGGAAGAAGCTGTTGGCCCGCCAGACATTGTTCGTCGGCAGTGAGTTCTGGAAGAATATCAGGGTCGGTGACGCACTGGTCGCATCGTGGATGAAGGCGCAGAACTTGCCTGCCGCACTACTACAGGCACCAGGACCAACGAGGGTGGTAGCCAAGGCTATTCCGTCGGAGCCTGTGAAATATTGGAACTCTGCGGCATATGGCAGGTTGAAGCTATTGATCGTCAAGCCACTGGTCGTTGTGCTGATGTCAGCGCTATTGTCGAAACTCAGCGTGAAATTGAGGAAGACGGGATCTGTAGGCGCGGTTGGGTCGGAACCGAAATACTGGGTGAAACGCGACGCCACGACATCAAAGGTGCGGTTGATTATTGTCGCCTGTGCGGGGGCACTTAGCCCCAAGAGTGCGACGCCAAACGCCGCTGCAATCCACTGGTTTTTCATCGAAAACTTCCCCAAACCGTCAAATCCCTTGAACCACGACGGTTAAGAGATACCGCGACATCCAGCGGCATCGTCAAGTTAAACACGGTGTGCGAGTGCGCGCAGTTGCAGCGGCGTGCAGGTTGGTGCACCGCGATGCACGTCGTGGAACCTGATTTCGCGAAAATGGGAGTGACGGCGATGGTGTGGACGGCGCTGGATCGCCAAGGCGGTTCGCCGGTCAGGTTCTTGGCGCAGATCGTTCGTGGACAAAACCTTGTTGACGCGGGCCAAGAACCCCCAAAAACAACAACGCCCGCCGGTGAGGGCGGGCGTTGGGGTGGCTCTCGAACCAACAAAACCTAGGCGGCGATTTGGCCTTCCATCGGGTCGCGCAGCACATAGCCGCGGCCCCAGACGGTTTCGATGTGGTGCTTGCCTTCAGCCGCCGCGGCCAATTTCTTGCGCAGCTTGCAGATGAACACGTCGATGATCTTCAGCTCAGGTTCGTCCATGCCGCCATAAAGGTGGTTGAGGAACATTTCCTTGGTGAGCGTGGTGCCCTTGCGCAGCGAGAGCAGCTCCAGCATCTGATATTCTTTGCCGGTCAGGTGAACGCGGTTTTGGTTCACTTCAACGGTCTTGGCGTCGAGATTGACCAAGATGTCGCCGGTCTTGATCACCGATTGGGCATGGCCCTTGGAGCGGCGCACGACGGCGTGAATGCGAGCGACCAGCTCATCCTTGTGGAACGGCTTGGTCATGTAATCGTCGGCACCGCCGGAGAAGGTCTTCACCTTGGTGTCGATTTCGGCTGACCCGGAAAGGATCATGATCGGCGTGTTTATTTTGCCGACCCGCAGATTGCGCAGCACGTCCATGCCGCTCATGTCGGGCAGGTTCAGGTCCAGCAGGATCAGGTCGTAGTCGTAGATCTTCCCCAGATCGACGCCTTCTTCACCCAAGTCGGTGGTGTAGACATTGAAACCCTCGGATTTCAGCATCAACTCAATGCTCTGCGCAGTTGCGCTGTCATCCTCGATCAACAGTACGCGCATCAAATCCTCCTCGACCGCCCGCGTCGTTTTTTCGTAGGGGTTCCCCGGAATCCCATCGAACTCACCGTTAACTTTGCGGCGAGTTAATTTAAGACCGGTTAATGCTGAACGCCCTCGATTGAGAATCGTTAAGACGCTTTGGGATTCGCGAGCAAGCGACGCTTTGCGTTGACGACTCCTTGGCTGTTGAATCTTTTGTGATTGGACAGTTTGGCCGAACGAAGGCTGGCGCGCCGATGTGTTGAAATTCTCCACCGGCTCACCGCCTAATCTTCACGCGGGGTTAACGGCGAGCGTCCGACTCTGGTCCCCCAATCTCGGGCCTGGAGCTTTCCCCTTTGCGCAACCTCGTTGCCGCCGTTGAACGGATAGATGCTCTGACCGTCTCGGGGCGGGTGGCGGCGGTCAATGGCCTGTTGATCGAGGCGCGGGGTGGCCTGACCCGTCTGTCGGTGGGCGCGCGGGTGGAGATTGCCAGGCGGGCCGATACGCCGCTGGCGGCCGAGGTGGTGGGCTTTCGCGAAACGCGGGCTCTGCTCATGCCGTTCGGCCCGGTTGAGGGTGTCGCCCCCGGTGCCGAGTTTCAGATCGATCCGCAAGGATCAGCCGTGAGGCCCACCAAGGCCTGGCTCGGTCGGATCATCAATGCCTTTGGCGAACCCATCGATGGCTTGGGGCCGCTGCCTCAGGGCCCGGTCGGCTATCCGCTGCGTGCTGCTCCACCTGCGGCCCATGCACGGGGCCGGGTCGGTGAGAGATTGGATCTGGGCGTGCGCGCCATGAACGTCTTCACCACCTGCTGTCGTGGTCAGCGTCTGGGCGTGTTCGCGGG
>JANLPK010000089.1:0-1995 GCA_031367205.1 Alphaproteobacteria bacterium | reverse complement strand
GCCGCACCATGAGCGACGAAGCGGTCGCCCGCTTCATCGCCCACTATGAACGGATCACCCGCTGGATCTTGGCCGAGATGCCGGGTCGGGCGGACATGGTGTTCCGCCTGAGCCCAGAACGCCGCTTGGTCTAGGAAACCGTCGTCGGCATGCCGCCCCCGGCCAGGAAGTCCATCTTGCCCAGAGGCACGCCTTTGCTGCGCAGGAGGGCGTAGGCGGTGGTGACGTGGAACATGAAGTTGGCTTGGGCAAACTGGAACAGGAAGTTCGGCGGGGTGAAGGTCAGCTTGCCGCCGGGCAGCGGCAGTTCGATGGTTTCATCGCCACGTGAATTGACTTGGTCCGGCGTGATGGTTTCCAAGAACGCGATGGTCTTGGTGATGCGGTCCTTGAGTTCCGGGAAGGTGGTCTCTGTGTCGGGCATAGCTGGTGCCTCGACGCCGGCCAAGCGTGCGGCTGCGCCCTTGGCGCCGTCGCTGGCGATCTGAATCTGGCGGGTCAAGGGATGCATGTCGGCGGCCAGACGGGTGTCGAGATAGGTCTGGACATCCTCGCCAGTGGTCTTGGCATGGGCTTGGGCTTTGTCGAGGAAGCTGGCCAAGTTCTTCAAGCCACGGATGAAGTTGGGGATCGAGGCGTCATAGAGGGATAGGGACAAGGCAAGGCTCCAAATGAAATCGAGGCGCTGCACATAGGCGCGCTGGGCGGCGAGCGCCATGGCTAGGCCTGAGACTTTTCCTTCCAGAGCCGCATATTGGCCTCGAGCGTGCGCCGCCACTTGGCGCGCAGGACGGCGGGGCGTTCGGGATAGCGATCCTCTAGGAACTCCGCACCGGCAACGCGGTCGGTTCGGAAGCTGCGGAAATCGCCGCGCAGTTCGCACCAGGCCACCAGCATGCGCGTAGTGTCGCGGTAGCCGATGGTGATGGGCCAGATCACCCGCTGGGTCTCCAGACCGTCCTCATCGCGATAGGCCAGGTTGATCTTGCGGCCGGCATGGATGTGGGCGCGGACCCGGGCCATGTCGATCGCGTCAGGGGCAGAGCTCCGGCCTGGCGGAACGCCGGAAGCGGGTTCCAGCACATAGGGCCGCAACCGCTCAGGCACCGCCACACCGATCTTGGCGATCAGGTCCTTGGCCGCTCGCGCCAGTGCCGGGTCACCGCGCCCGGCGACCCACTGAGCACCCAGCACCGCCGCCTCGATCTCGTCAGGGGTGAGCATCAAGGGCGGCAGGTCATAGCCATTGTCGAGAATGTAGCCGATGCCAGCCTCGCCCCGGATCGGCACCCGCTGGGCCATCAGGTCGGCGATGTCGCGGTAGACGGTTCGCTTGGAGGTTTCGAGCTCCAGGGCCATGGCGTCTGCGGTGATCGGCCGGCGCGAGCGGCGCAGGATCTGGATGATCTGGAACAGGCGGTCGGCGCGTCTCATGGGCGGGGTGATAGCATAGATGCTGTCAGCATCATGTCAGTCAAGAGTGAGTTTTAGTACCGATCTTCGTCGCGCATGCGGCGAATGAACGCTCCACCGGATTCTTCCTGTAGCGGCATGCTGTCAGTCAATGCCCGCAAAGCCTCAATATCAACGGGCTCGGTAGGACTAGGTCGCGGTGCAATCCTCACCGGTGCTTCCAACTGCTGTGGGTATGGCGTTTTCTTCATGGGTGACCTCGGCGTCCGCTAGGTTGCCACTTGGCAGAACATACTCTGGCGGCCAGCACCGCTCTAGTGGATAGAATCTAACCTTTGATATCCAACCCGGAGCGTCACCTAGGTTCGGGGGTCGGCGTCCGATCCCTGCCCGTAAGCCGACCTTCCGAGGTTCCGAAGAGGGGGGAAAGCGGTCCTAACGGCTCACCCGCGTTCAATCGCAGAGTCGACCTCCGTCACCGGCTCCTGTAGTCGTTTCCCGACGCAAGACCGGGGACCTACGCTGAGCGACATCTTTATCTCCTACAGCCACCAGGATCGCGAGGTTGCGCGGCGCTATGCT
>JANLPK010000064.1:0-9204 GCA_031367205.1 Alphaproteobacteria bacterium | reverse complement strand
GCCCCGATCATCTCGCGCAGACCCATCAGGATCGGGCGTCCGCGATTGATCGCCAACATGTTGACGCCAAAGGAGGTTTGCAGCGGTGTGTAACGATAGAGTTGGTTCAGGACCACGTCGGCCGACGCGTCACGCTTGAGCTCCACCACCACCCGCATACCCTGCCGGTCGCTCTCGTCGCGCAGGTCACCGACCCCTTCGATGCGCTTTTCACGCACCAGTTCAGCGATGCGTTCCACCAGGGAGGCCTTGTTCACCTGGAAGGGAATGGCGGTGATCACGATGGCTTCACGGTCCTTGCGGACCTCTTCCACCGCCGCCTTGCCGCGCATGATCACCGAGCCGCGCCCGGTCATCAGCGCGTTGCGCGCGCCGGTCCGCCCAATGATCTCACCGCCGGTCGGGAAGTCAGGGCCGGGAACGATGTCGAGCAGCTCATCCAATCCGATGTCCGGACGGTCGATCAGAGCCAGGCAGGCATCAACAATCTCACCTAAATTGTGCGGCGGGATATTGGTCGCCATGCCCACGGCAATGCCGCCGGCCCCGTTGACCAACAGGTTGGGAATCCGCGCCGGCAGGACGACAGGTTCTTGTTCTTTGCCGTCGTAATTATCCTTGAAATCAACGGTTTCCAGATCGATATCGGCCAGCAGCGCCGACGCCGCCTTGGTCATCCGGCACTCGGTATAGCGCATCTGGGCCGGCGGATCGCCGTCCACCGAACCGAAATTGCCCTGCCCGTCGACCAGCAACAGCCCCATGGAGAACGGCTGGGCCATCCGCACCAAGGCATCATAAACCGACTGGTCCCCGTGCGGGTGCAGGCGCGCCAAAACGTCGCCGACGACCCGGGCCGATTTCGAATAGGGCCGGTCAGGCGTCATGCCCAACTCGCTCATCGAATACAGTATGCGGCGATGCACAGGCTTGAGGCCATCGCGCACGTCAGGCAGGGCCCGGCTGACGATCACGCTCATGGCGTAGTCGAGATATGACTTTCGCAGCTCGTCTTCGATTGCGATGGGGGCGATGCCCACATGCCTTCCGTCTTCCGACGGGGTGCTTGGTTTGTCGTTCAAGGGGAGGTTATGCCGTTAGAATCGGACAGGAATTTGCCGCCTCTTCTTAACACTCCGGAGAGCTGCGTCCAACCTCGCAGCGGCGAATTGACCGGGTTCTGTGGCGAATAGGTCCCCCACGGGCCGAACTTGCTTCCGAGCCCGCGAAACGTCAGATTTGGCCCATGACAATCTATCCCGGTGCCCTGGCTCCACGGTTCGTCGGCGCGACGACCAGCAACCCGCGTTATACGTCGGCGGCGTTTGGCGGGCGTTACGTGATCCTGGCGTTTCTGCCGATGGACCCGGTCCGTCGCGAGGCAGCGCTCGGTCAGATGGCCGCACATCGCACGCTCTTTGACGATCAGTCCGTCTCGGCCTTCGGAGTCCTGCGCGACGAAGCCTCCATTGCCAAAGCGCGGGATCAACGCGGGCTAAGATGGTTCCTAGATCGTGACGCGGCCATCTCCACGCTGTTCGAGGCCGTTGTCGCGCCGGATGTGGATCAGCCGCGTTGGGTGCTGATTGACCCCTTCGAGTGCGTCCAAGCCTGGACACCGATTGAGAACGGCGCGCGGTTCTTTGAACTGGTCAGAGGCCTGCCGGCCCCAGCCGATCATGCCGGCGTTCCGCTGACTGCGCCTGTCCTGGTCGCACCGCGCATTCTCGATCCTGACCTTTGCCGTCGCCTTATCGCCTATTATGAGCAAGACGGCGGACAACCCTCAGGCGTGATGCGCGAAGTTGATGGTAAGACCATACCCATGCTCGACGACTACAAGCGTCGGCGCGACGCCGATATCACCGACAGCGCCCTGATCAGCGAGGTCCGCCGCGCCATCCATCGGCGGCTGAAGCCGCAAATCGTGAAGGCTTTTCAGTTCCAGGTCACGCACCAGGAACGCGATATCGTCGCCTGCTACGACGCTGCCGAAGGCGGCTACTTCATGCCCCACCGCGACGACACAACCGCCGGCACCGCGCACCGGAAATTCGCCTGCTCGATCAACCTGAACGCCGAGGATTTCGAGGGCGGCGATCTGCGGTTCCCGGAATTCGGCGCACGCGCCTATCGACCGCCCACGGGCGGGGCCGTGGTATTCTCATGCTCTCTGTTGCACGAGGCCATGCCCGTCACCAAGGGCCGACGCTACGCCTATCTGCCGTTTTTCTATGACAATGCCGGGGCAGAAGTTCGCGCTGCAAACGCCACTGAAACCTCACAGTCCTAGAAAGGAATCTCGTCGTCCAGATCCGCCGAGAAATCCTCCCGAGGCCCAGATCCCTGGCTGCGTGGGCCGGCCGAAAAGCCGCTATTGGCATAACCGCCGGTGTCAGCACTCTCGCGACCGCCGGTATCGTCACCCTTGCCGTCGAGCATGGTCAGTTCGCCGCGAAACTTCTGCAGCACGATCTCGGTGGAGAATTTCTCCTGGCCCGATTGATCCGCCCATTTCCGCGTTTGCAGGGAGCCTTCGATATAGACCTTGGAGCCCTTTCGCAGATAGTTCTCGGCCACCTTCACCAGATTGTCGTTGAAGATCACCACCCGGTGCCACTCGGTCTTCTCCTTGCGCTCACCGCTGGCCTTGTCGCGCCACGTCTCCGATGTCGCGATCCGCAGGTTCGCCACGCGATCCCCTGAATTCAAGCTGCGAATTTCCGGCTCGGCGCCCAGATTACCGACCAAAATGACCTTATTGACGCTGCCCGCCATGACGTTTTCCTGTGGTTTCCGTAGATGCGGGCCTGTGCCCTGATGCCAAGCTAGCGAAGCAAAATCTCGGATGCAATAGGAAAGTTCCTACTATGTTCCCTTCGCGCAGCCCAGATCGACGTTCGTCCACAGAAGCTTGCGCCTATTGCGGCATTGCACTGGGTATGGCCAAACGCCCATCACCCGTCCTTACCAAGGCCAGATATCTGTGTGCCTCCAGCGATGGCGCGGTGAATATCCCCTCACGCTGAATGAAGATGAAGTTGCCTTGGTAGGCGCCGTTGATCTCCTGATGCCCGCCCCCCAGCCGGATGAACTTAACCCGCATCGCTTCCAGAGCGGCCGCACAATGCTCGAGGTCCGGCTGTGGTGACGACAAGGGATTATACTTCAGCGCACCGCCCTTCAGCGGCTGGACATAGTAGCAGATCCCAACATCGCCGGGGGGGCGCGTGGGTTGTGCGCAGGCAGCAAGGGCCAGGACGGCGGCCAGGATGACGGTCAGGCGGATTGGGCTCATGGCGGCAGGCTACACGACTCTAGAGCTAGGCGCGAGGGTGCAGCCCTACTCCGCACCACAGCCCGGTGACTGGTCACTGAGTGTCTTGAAGGTGTGATCGTCGCTGGAGATTTCGATGCGTCCGGGCACCAATCGTAGGGTTTGCGATCCCCACCGGCCGTAGGTCGCCCCACCTGGGTGCTCACACTGTCCTGAGAACAGGGTCTGGGCACAGGCACTGAGCGACGCCTCTCCCGGCAAACGCGACCAACCATTGCCCACATATCGCCAACAGGCACCGGTTGGCTGGGCCGCGGCGACCACCACCTGGCTGTTGACCGGCGGAAGCGGCGTGAGGTTCGCCCCAGCCTTGTCGGCTGCGGCCAGGGCTCCGCTTGGGTCAACGCCAACGTCAAGAGCACCGGTCGCCACCCCGTTCTGCTTGGCGCACTCCGCCAGGGTCGCCATCCCCACGAAACGCCCGGCAACGAAGCATCTTAGTTCAGATTTCGGGTCGAGGTGGGCTTGGTCCAGATTGTCAGCTTCGATGACCAGACCCGCTTGCGATGCCGGAGCCGGGGCTTGAGCTGCAGGTTTCCCGCCTAGCAGAATTAGCGCAGCCAGCGCGCCGCCGCCCAGAGCCAATGCGGCGCCCGCAGCCAACCAAATTCTGCGTCGATCTTGCCGTGCCTCTGGCGAAGTGGTCATACCCCTGGCTAGCCCGGCATCGCCCTGGGTTCAAGCTTAGCTGTTAGCCCCCCAGACGGTTGAGCGCGTCCTGATAGTTGGCAATTTGAGCCTTGAGATAGGCTGGAACCGGTGTCCCTCCACCCTTTTGAGCCGCCAGAACCGAGGCTGGCGTCGCCGCCTCCTTCAGATCCTTATAGGCCGCTCGAACAACCCCCATCGCCGTCGCCAGCTCGGCAACCACGTGAGATATCGAACCCGCATCATCCAAGGTCATCTTGCCGTCGAACTTCAAGCCATAGATTTGGCCCTTGCCGTCGGTAGGCGTTATTTTTCCGCCCCTGGATGTCACAGTATTGCGAACCACCCCTTCCGGCAGACCTAATCCCGTCAAAGCGTTCCTGTCCGCAGGTCCTGCAAACAGCTCCAGCGTATTGCGCGCGGTGCCCGGCTTGATCTGGAGATAGGTCACGCCGTCTTTGATCACGCTCTTGACTTCCGCCTGATAATTCATGGCCTTACGGAGCTTGACTGCCAAGGTGTCGAAGGTATCACCCGCCTCAATGGTGACCGTATTCTTCGTTGCGCTTAGCCCGGAACGCACCACCAGTTGATCGCCGGCACGCAAAGACGTCACGGCCGTAATCTGCAGGCTGCTCTTCATATGGAGTTCGCCTTTGGGCAGGCCTAGCCGATCTAACGAACTGGCCCCCTCGGCATCCACCGCTATCGCGGTCGGGCTCGCATAACCGTCCTTGCCGGAGAAGCGCCTGGACCAGTCGACAACCCCGGTTGGGATATCCAGGCTCGCGACAAAGCCGTCCTTGGTGCCAACCGCCGGAAGACCAGGCAGATCGCTGCCCGCCTGTCCACCGATGAACACCTTGCCGCCGGATACCGCCAAGCCGGTAATCCTGTCGTCACCGCTACCGCCGAAATAGGCGACATTGTTACCAAGGGACGAGCTGAGATCGGCTTCGAGTTGAACGACAAACCCGTCAAGTCCAGCCGTGGCCGCACTCGATACTCGGCCTGAATCTAGGGCGCCGTTCCGCGTCGATCCTGCCACAACGACCTTACCGCCATTGATCGCCACACCGACGATATCTCCGCCTTGCAGATCACCCAGGTCGTGGGTCGAAGTCTCCACCGGCGTGGCTCCGGAAACGTCATAGCGATGGACGATGCCGTGGCCATTCTCAATATTTGCCAGGACGATGGACGTCCCATCCACCACCAGTCCGCCCGGATGATCCGCACCCGCGCTGCCGACCGTCTGGGTAAACAGTGTCTGGACTGCGCCGCCCAAGTCTTGCTTGAACCCTTCGACGTAGGAGTCCCAGTTCCCTAGAGCTGAGGTCCCAGGCATGGCCGACTTTGAGCGCCCAGCCACATAGACTGATCCGTCCGCGCCAAAGGCGAGGTTGGTTGCCTCGTCTTCAAGACGAGCGCCGCGCCGTTGGGTCCATACCTCCTCGCCGACATCGTTGAAGACAGTGACAAAGCTATCTGAATTTGTTGAATATTGTCCGGCATCGCCAGAATTGGTTGGTCCCTCCGTCGCGCCGCCAAGTCGCCCGGTCACCTTCCCGGCAACAGCGATTTTCCCGTCTGCTGACACCGCCAGGGCCAGGCCGGACGCGTCGGCAGCAGCTCCCAGAGTGCGCGTGTACACCAGCTTCCCGGCAGAATCGTATTTCTGCAGAGCGACGTCTTGCGTCCCTTTGATGCTCTGATCGCCGGTCTTGCCAGTGACATCTGCCAAGACATAGACCGATCCATCGGGGCCGACCTGAGTTGCGCGGACGCTGCTCGCGGCCTTGGCGACATCCCGCGCCCAGACTTCGCCGTCGACCCAATGCGTGTCGCCCTCCACCCGTGGGGGTGCCCCAAAGGTCCCGGCCTCGGTCTGAAACTTTAGGATCTGACGATTGGTGACCCCGTCCTTGGTCAACGGCTTGTTGTCCGGATCGGGATTTCCTACCCCCTGCGCCACATAAACCGACGGTGCCGTATCGGTGGCAGAGAACGTGACAGTGTCACCGCTGTCGACCTTGACATTCAACGCCCAGGAATCCGGGTTCGTGCCAACCTTGATGACGGTCTTTCCGTTTTGGATCGTCCGATCACCACCCGGAATTCTTAAGGTGGCAAAACGCGTCGGCAGGTTCTCCGTCGCCAACATGTCATTGATATAATTGACCACATTGCCCAGAGAACGGGGGGTCGCGCCCATACCGGCAAGGTCTACGGCGATATCGTGATCAACACCGGCCCGTTTGACATGGATATTAAACTTCACGTCGCCCGCCAGCGACGGCACTGGAGCTGATATGTCACCGCTCACCAAGGGGGGCGTCACATAGCTTGCCAAGGTTTTGGTGATACCCGTGCTGGACTTGGCCAGAGCCTGCACATCGCCCTGCGCAATACGGATCTTCTCCAGCGAAAGGCTCTCGGTATAGGTCTTGATTTCGGTCAGTCCGTTATTGAAAGCCGCTTTGATTTTGTCCTTTTGAGCCGTCGTCAACGCCTTTCCGTTGATCTGATCGGCGACACCGGCCAGGGTATTAAGCCCTTGAAATAGCGCGAATAGTTTCTTGTAGTCGGAACTCGCCCCGGCCAAATCAAGCTTGGCACTGCTCTCATCGATGAGCTTGTGCCCCGCCATGGCGCTCTTCACGGCCTCGGTCAGCAGCGCCGGTGTGTTAGCCCCCGTGTGTTTTGCGATGGCAGACCATGGTGCCGTCGGCGCATATTTGGCAGGCGACGGAGTCAGATTCGTCCCTGTCCGAACGCCGGCGCGCGAGCTGTAGTAGTCCGACAAAATTGAGCTATCAAAGTTGATCGTCATGACTCATCGCTTCGGGTCATCTGGACCCACCACGACTATGCACAGAACGGAGCTGACAATCGGTTAAGCGTTGAAACCTCGCGAAATATTTATCGCAGGAATATCAGCGACTTAAAGCTGAACGCCTATTTGAATAGTGACAGAATAACCTGCGGTGCTTGGTTGGCGATGGAGAGCGCTTGCGTCCCCAACTGTTGCTGCACCTGCAGGGCTTGGAGGTGGGCACTCTCCTTGGCCAGATCCGCGTCAACCAAATTGCCGACACCGGCCGTCAGAACGTCGGTCAGTTTGGAGACGAACTTATTGTGGGCTTCAATCTGCTTGGCTTGCGCGCCCAAATTCCCCAGTGCTTGGTTCACATTCGCGATTGAAGCCGACAGGTTCGTCAACACGGCCTGGGCCAGCGTCACGGTCGAGATCGAGGATGTCGACGCCATCGTAATGATGGCTCCGCCCAGGCTCATATTCTGACCCGACAAGGTGATATAGGCGTTGGCATCCGCATTCGCGAGGAACCTTATCCCCGTTGTCGTGCCGTCCAGTATGTCCGCGCCGTCAAAGCTTGCGTTCTGAATGACTTGAGTAATTTGGCGAAGGATCGAGCGATAGTCAGCGTTCAGGGCATTGCGCGATGTCACATCCAGGGACGGGTCCTGCGCTGCAATTACCTTTTCTTTCATCTGGACCAGCAGGTCTGAGACCGAGCCGCCGGCAGTCAGTGCGACTTCAGATATCGATGTTGCCCGATCCAAACTCATCTTGACCGCTGCAAGCGCGCCGATATCTGCCCTTTGTCCCTGAGCTATGGCCCAGATCGAGGCATTATCCTTGGCGTTTCCAATCGCTAGTCCTGTATTGATCCGGCTCTGGACCATCCCCAAATCATCATTGGTTTTGTTCAGGTTCTGCAGCGCCATCATCGCAGAGCGATTGGTGTGAACGCTAATTGTCATGCCCGGCCTCCATGGCGCGGCCCGCTTGCGTGTCGATCCGAGTGACCGAGTCGCGTTGCCGCTGCCGTTCTGGAGAGAAGCTAGGCAGACATGGTGTCTAGATGGTTAACGCACGCATGGCTGTGCCCGCCCGCAGCGCACCGGGACGGTTCGAGTGAGGCCGAAAATCTCAGCCCTGGATCGCGCTAAGCCTTGGCGCGAATGACCTGCCCGGCGGCATATCCCTCGGTGGTCTGCAACTTGAGAACCTCGTCGCGGGGGAATTGCGTGACGGTTTCTCCAGTGCGGCGGTTCACGGTCTTGTAAATGTACGAATTGCCGTGACCCTCGATCACCAGTCTCAGATCAGCCTCATCCACAGCGCCCGTAGCGATCTGTGACTGAAGACTACCCTCTATGGGTGCCGCCAATTGCGGCTCCGGACGGCTCTGCGCCAGATCTTGAGATGTCGCTAGGCTTGCAATCTTTGTTTCCATTTCTCCGTCGCCGAGCGGCTTGCGCCGTTGACGCTCCTGTTGGGCCGAGATTGGCGGGGAGGTCTCACTCCCCGCCGGCCTTGGCTAGCCCCGCGCGACCTGCGTCGACGCGGGATCAAACCCCTTACCGGAAGAGGCTTAGGAAGCTCTGCGAAGAGCTGTTGGCGATCGACAGCGCCTGGAAGCCCAGTTGCTGCTTGGTCTGCAGCGCCGTGAGCTTGGCACTTTCCCGAGCCAGGTCAGCGTCAACCAGGTTGCCGACACCACCGTCGATGGCGTCTTGCAGCTTGCCGATGAAGGTCAAGTGGTTGGCCAAGGCCTTGCTGCCCGAACCCAGTGCCGCCAATTTGGTGGACACACCGGTGATCGCTGTATTGACCAGGGCCAACTGCGAGACACCTAGCGACTGGGTACCGATGGACGAGGTTGCCGTCAGACCCACGCCCGTGAGCGAAAGGTCTTGCGTCAACACGGTCATCTTGTTGGTGCCCGTGGAGTCAGCCAACGAGTACAGCGAAGTACCTGCCGCCTGGATCATGTTGACGCCGTTGAACGAGGCGTTGGCGATGACCTTGGTGATCTGATCCCGAAGGAAGACATAGTCGTTGTTCAGAGCCGCGCGCGAGGTGGCGTCGGTGCTGGTGTCGGACGAGGCCAGAGCCTTTTCCTTCATGGATACGAGCATGTCGGAGATCGACTCACCGGCCGCCATGGCCACATCAACGGTGGATTGACCGCGCTGAAGAGATTCCTTCACTGCGTTCAAGGACTGAGACGTCGCACGCTGATTTTGTGCGATAGCCCAGATGCCGCCGTTGTCTTTTGCGTTGTTGACTTTGCGACCCGTGCTGATCCGCTGCTGGGTCATGCCCAGGTCGTCAACGGTCTTGTTCAGGTTCTGGAGGGCAATCATGGCCCCGTAATTGGTATTGATGCTATTCGGCATACTAAGTCCCT
>JANLPK010000023.1:0-2168 GCA_031367205.1 Alphaproteobacteria bacterium | reverse complement strand
TAGCCGCGCGGTCGCGGCCCCTTCGGTGATTCGCTTGTGCCGCACCGCGACGCCCAGCACATTGGCGACCTCCCAGTACCAGAGGCCAGGAACCAGAGCGCCATCCTCCCGGACCCGATCCAGCAAGGCGTCGGTTTCAGGTCGTGCCTCATCCTCGAAGCACCAGGCCATGGCGACGGAGCAATCCAGAACGAAGGCGCTCACCGCCGACCATCATCGCGCATCGCCTTCCAGTCGCCGCCTAGGCTAGACCCGACCCGCAGCGCTTTGAGCTTGGCGATGGTGGCATCCACCCCGTCCCGCACCGCCGTGTCGGCCTTCACCAACCGTGCGACCGCCTTGCCGTGTTTGGTGATCAACACATCCTCCCCCGCCGCCACCTTGTCCAACAAAGCCGACAGGTGGGTCTTGGCCTCAAACGCTCCAACCGTGATCATTTCGTCACCAATTCAACCAGAATTTCAGACTAGTTTATACCCAAGGTAATTGTATGTGAAGCCTTGTCCGCGCTGGCTAAATCAACCCCACCACCCCGTCCCAAATCAACTTTCCACCGACCGCGATCAGCAGGCCATAGATCACCTGATAGAACCGCTCGACCGGCACCCGGCGCACCACCCACACCCCCGCAAAGGTCGCCGCATTCGCCAGCGGCAGCAGGGCCAGCCCGGTCGCCAAGCTTTGCGGCGTGAACTGCCCCAGCGCCAGATAGGCCGGCACCTTCATCCAGTTCACCACTGCGAAGAAAATCGAGCTCGTCCCGACAAACACGTCGCGTGGCAGTCGCTTGGGCAGGACGTAGATCTGGAATGGTGGCCCGCCGGCATGGCTGATCTGGCTGGTGAACCCTGCGGCTATCCCCGCCAAAACGCCGCGCCACGGCAAGCCCTCAACAGCAGGAGCGGCCTCGGCACCCACCAACTGATCCAACCAAAGCCGTTGCACCGCAAACACCACCGCCACCAAGCCGACGCAGAGTTCCACTGCGGCAGGCTTGACCAGCGCCACCAAGCCATAGCCCGCAAACACGCCCACCGCCGCCGCCGGCAGCATGATCGCCAAAATCCGACCATTCCAGGTTTTGCGAAACGTCCAAACGCTGACCACGTCCTGAACAATCAAGAACGGCAACAGGATGGAAGCCGCCAGCACCGGCGAGATCACCAGAGCCATCAGCGGTACCGCCATGACACCCAGCCCCGAAAACCCACCCTTGGCCAGCCCGCAAAGGATAACTGCGGGCACGGCCACCAGATAGAACCACGGATCGCTGATCACGTGCAGGCGACACCCATATGCGCTGCCAGTGCCACATTGACCCCCGCATAGGCTGGAACAAAGACTTCAGCGATTGTCCGTTTGGAAAATCCTGCAGAGATCAATCCGCCGAGATCTTCGCCGTGCTCCAACAGGGTTCCCCCGTGTGCGGCCGTCAGGATAAAATGGTGCCGACCCTTGAACAGCAACGGCACAGACCCTGACCAAGCCAAGGCCCGCCCTGGCTCACAGGTCGTCACCGTCACTGTCTGATCAATCGTCTTGGTATGGCTCGGCAACCTTAGGAATGTCATCGGCACCTTAAGGCCGAGCTTTGCCTGCCCGCGCGCCCTGATATTCAGAGGATTCCACTGTTCATAGCCGTCAAAGTCAGCAAGTACGGCCCAAACAGCGTCAGGTTTAGCGCCAATCTGAGCTTGGGTTCGAATGCGGTGCAAAACGCTCTCCTGTAGCTCTCCCCACAATGAGGTGATTTCTTCGCTCACGAAAGCTTGATCCAAAGCGTTATGACGAATATGTGTTGGGTCCTGTCCTTCGGCTGATTCCGGCTCCGTGGTGGTGTCGGAACTCCCCTTGCGGACAACTCGGGAGAGAAACCATGAAGAAGATTGCTCTGACCATCGCCGCTATGGCCGCCGTTGCCTCGCTCGCCGCTTGCGCCAAGCCTGCTGAAGCTCCTGCGCCTGCTGAAGCCGCTGCTGCTGCTGAAGCCGCTGCACCTGCTGCTGCTGAAGCTGCCGCGCCTGCCGCTGCTGCCGACGCTGCAATGGCCGCTGCGCCTGCCGCTGCTGAAGCTGCTGCTCCGGCCGCTGCTGAAGCCGCCGCGATGGCTCCAGAAAAGAAGTAAGATCAACTTCGCGCGAAGGGCTCGCTCTCCGCGCCAACGATCA
>JANLPK010000021.1:0-36255 GCA_031367205.1 Alphaproteobacteria bacterium | reverse complement strand
CTCTAGTTCCACCTCACCGCACACTCGCCGACAACTTCAACCCCGTAACCCGCAAGATGCTCAGCAAGGTCGCCAGCGTGGGATTCCCGTCTGGCCCCGTCGCCTTATAGAGCGCCTCACGACTAAGGCCTGTGTCGCGCGCGACCTGAGCAATGCCGCGAGCCCGCGCAATAATCCCCAACGCCGCAGTCACGATCGCAGGGTCCCCACTAGCAAACGCCTCAGCCAAGAGAAGCGCCTGTTCCTCAGGCGTATCCAGGGCATCGGCCCCGTCAAAAGGCAGAGTCTTCAAGACCATGCTCAATCCTCCATCCACTCAGCGACTAGTTCCCGTGCCCGACCGATATCGCGAACCTGACTGTCCTTGTCCCCACCGCAAAGCAGCAAGACAACCAAGTCACCCCGGCGCGCAAAATAGACCCTGTATCCAGGCCCGTGATTGACCCGAAGTTCAAATACCCCGCCACCGACGGACTTGGCGTCGCCGAAGAGGCCCGCCTGCACGCGAACAATTCGCCGCTTGATCGCCTTGACCGCGATGCTATCTCGCAGCTCAGCGAGCCAGCGACGAAACACGAGGGTCTGGCGAACCTCGATCATGTGATAACTGTAGTTATCATTTTGAGAGAGTCAATCGGCCTAGACACTACCCCCCTCCCCAAATCGGAGGCGCGCGCGGATAGCTCTCCAGACCGGGATCAAGCCCCAGCTCCCGCTTCGGGAACCAGCCTTCGTTGAGCGCGCGATCGTGATCGGCCAATAGCAACAGGAATGCGCCCAGCGACGACCCCGCCGTATATTCCGGTTTCTCGAACCCCCGCTCATGGTCGAAGAAATAGACCGCAGGTGTCGCGTCGCCCGCAGCCAAATCCAACCCAATGAGATTGCCGCACCTGTCGGAGAAGATCGGCACGGCCTGAACATGAGCCAGTTCCGTGATCAGCGCGTCGCCAGTGCGCCACCCTATCTTGTCATTCCACGCCGGTGCAATCGCTGGAAACTCACCTATGGCGGCCACCCGTTCCCGATAGAAATCAGCCAGATCAATCGGAAGCTCACACCCCAGCACCGCGCTTACCTTGGCAATGATGCGATCCGCATGATTCACTCGCTCCCGCTTGAGCAGGCCACGCAATTCAATCTGGCGACAGGCTTCGGTGACCGACAAGCTCACGAGCCGTCGCCTAACAATCGGTCAAGGTATTGAAGCCGCATGAAATCGTTGTTGCCCAGCGGGTCCCCGGACTTCCAAGCCGCAATAAGATCTTCACTACGAAGATACCGCTCCACATAGGGTGCACCCATCTGCTCCACAGTGTCGGCCACTTCCCGCGCCAATGCCTCTCCATCGGTCCCCTGCTCGATAACCCACCAGGGGTCTTGTCGCGGCACGATCAAACCGCCGATCCTTGCCCTCATATGGCCATCGACCGCCCCGGCCTTTTCAAGTGGAGGAGAATAGTCTTCCAACAGTCGCCCACAAACCACAGCGAGGTTTACGGTGAAAGACAGACTCTCTGCGGAATTCGCCATGCTTCTTTGGAATTCTAGGACACCCGAATTCCCATCGAGGAGCTTACGAAATGTGTTGCGCTTGCGCTTGTATCCCAAAGGCTTGAGACGCGCGGCGGTGGTTGAGATAACGACGTCAAACTTTGAATTCAGATCCAGCATTGACATCATTTGTCCCTCGACAGGTTCACACGGTAGTTTTCTACTTCCTTAAGCCACCAGTCTTTCAGCCGTTGATCGACGCCATATCGCGACAGGCCGCGTTTTACTTCGAGCCCGCCAAGATTTTCACCCTCAAGCCATACGTCCAGATCAATGAAGCGCCCGCCGAACGGGGTGCGCTTGAATGCCTCCGGCCTTACTTCTCGTCCCGCAGCCCTGAGCGCCTCAGCAATCTCGTCGCGAAGCTGGTTGCCAGCGAGACGGTTCTTGGCAATCTGAGCCAGCTCAGGTTGGACGTTGGCAATTCTCGAGGTAACTACCCGACCCACTGCTTGCTCACCGAGCCAACCCGCAGCCTCCGCGCCCGCGACGGCCACGACCGGTGCTAACGCCGGAATGGCCAACCATGCGTTCTTTCGCTGCTCCTCATGCTGCAGCTTGGTGAATTCTGCCTGCTGGCGACGAAACTCATTGAAGTCATCGCTCGGTGTCGGGCGTGGAGCCGCCAACCGCCGGGCCCCAACTGTGACCACATCACTCGGTCTCGGCGCCGAGAACCGAGCCCCGGTCCGCGCCGCCTTGCCAAAGGCCGCATGTCCAGCCGCCTCGGCATCCCGCCCCCGCCCGTCCAGCACCCGATATCGATTGGCCATCCAGGCCCTCGTGTCGTTCAGTCTCTGCGCCGTCTGTGTGCTCACGCGGTCTCTCTCCTCAGGATTTTGACAAGGTGTCGGACTATATAGAACAAACAAGGAACTTGCAAGCGAAAACTGCGATTTCTTGCCCCAACGTAACCTTGACGCGCGCCCGTCCCCCGGCCCAATGGGCGCGCAATGAACGACACAGCCACCTTCCCCCAAGCCACCGCCGCTGACTGGCGCGCCCTCGTGGAAAAGACTCTCAAGGGCCAGCCCCTTGAGAGTCTGAATCGCACCACCTTCGAGGGCCTTCCCATCGCACCGCTTTATACGGGCGATGAAGTTGCGGCGGCCAATTTCCCCCTGCGTGCCTTCGATGCCGACCGCCCTTGGGACATCCGCGCCAGCGTCAGCCATCCCGACCCAGCGCGCGCCAATGCCGACCTCCTGGCCGAGCTTGAAGGTGGATCCGCCTCGGGCCTGATCGCCGTCGACCCCACCGGCACCCACGGCGTCGCCGTCGGCGCTGCGGCTGACCTCACCACTGTCCTGAACAGCGTGGTCCTGGAACTCGCCCCTATCGCCATCGACGCCGGGTTCCTGGGTCCCCAGGCCGCCGAGTGGCTGGCCGCCGCCGCCAAGGGATCGCCCACCGCCAAACTCGCCTTCCACCTCGACCCGTTGAGCGCTTTCGCGCAGTCCGGCCAAAGCCCCGGCCCCATCGCTGATCACATCAAGGCCGCTGCCGAGACAGCCGCGCGCCTGGCCGAAATCCATCCGCAGGCCGGGTTGTTCCTGGCCTCAGGCCGCGTCGTCCACGAGGCAGGCGGCGGAGAGGCCGCTGAACTGGCCTTCGCCATGGCCGCTGCCCTGAGTTACGCCAAGGCTATGGTCCAAGCTGGCCTGCCCATGGACCGCGCCTTCGCGGGCATCGGGCTCAGCCTCAGCGCCGACGCTGACTACTTCCTCACCCTGGCCAAGTTCCGCGCCGCCCGCGTGCTCTGGGCGGCGATCACAGGAGCTTGCGGTATCTCAGCCCCGGCCAAGATCGAGGCGCGCTCGTCTGCCCGCATGCTCACCGCTGAGGATGCCTGGACCAATATGCTGCGCCTGAGTGCCGCCGGTGTGGGCGCAGCCCTCGGCGGGGCTGACGCGGTCGTCCTAGGCACGTTCACCGACGCGCTAGGCCTTCCCACCGCTTTTGCCCGCCGCCAGAGCCGCAATGCCCAACTGGTCCTGATGGAAGAAGCCCACCTCGGCCGCGTCGCCGACCCCGCCGCCGGTTCCGGCTATGTCGAGGCCCTCACCGACGAACTCGCCCGTGCCGCCTGGACCAAGTTCCAGTCCATCGAAGCCCAAGGCGGCCTCATTGCCGCGCTCAAGTCCGACCACATCGCCGACGAGGTCGCCGAGGTCTGCGCCGCCCGCGACGCCGCCGGCCAACCCAAGATCGTCGGCGTCACCGCCTTCCCGCCCCTGAAGGCCGAAGCGGTCGACGTCGAACACCCGGCACCCAAGACTGCCAACGCACCCTCGCCCCGACTGCCCGGCCCCGACGACCACTGCCCAGCGCTGACCCCGATCCGTTTGGCGCAAGCCTATGAGGCCGCGAAATGACCAGCTTCCCCGATTTCGCGACCCTGACCCTCGACGGTTCTCCAGCCACGCCTAGGCCCGTCACCGGATCAGTCACCGGATCAGTCTGGGAAACTCCCGAAGGCATTGATGTAAAGACGGCCTACACCACCGCCGACGTGGCAGATCTTGAAGACCCCGGCTTCCCCGGTCTCGCGCCGTTCACGCGTGGTCCCTACCCGACCATGTATCTCACCAACCCGTGGACCATCCGCCAGTATGCGGGTTTCTCCACGGCGGAGGACTCCAACGCCTTCTACCGCCGCAACCTGGCCGCAGGTCAGATGGGGCTCTCCATCGCCTTCGACCTGGCGACCCATCGGGGCTACGACTCCGATCACCCACGGGTGCGCGGCGATGTGGGCATGGCCGGTGTTGCCATCGATAGCATCCTGGATATGCGCACCCTGTTCGACGGCATCCCGCTCGATAAGATGAGCGTCTCAATGACCATGAATGGCGCGGTCCTGCCGATCTTGGCGCTCTATATCGTCGCCGCAGAGGAGCAAGGCGTTAGCCCAGCCCAACTCCAGGGCACAATCCAGAACGACATCCTCAAAGAGTTCCTAGTCCGCAACACCTATATCTATCCGCCCGACCCTTCGATGCGGATCATTTCCGACATCTTTTCATATACTTCACGCGAAATGCCGAAGTTCAATTCCATCTCGATCAGCGGCTATCACATCCAGGAAGCCGGCGCGACGCTCGACCTGGAACTGGCCTATACCCTCGCAGACGGCATCGAATATGTCCGTGCCGGTGTGGCGGCTGGCATGACGGTCGACCAGTTCGCACCGCGTCTCTCCTTCTTCTGGAACGCGGGCATGAATGCCTTCATGGAGATCGCCAAACAGCGCGCCGGACGCCTACTTTGGGCCAAGCTGATGACGGAAGAGTTCGCACCCAAGGACGCCCGCTCCATCTCGCTGCGCGCTCACACCCAGACCAGTGGTTGGAGCCTCGCCGCCGCCGACGTCTACAACAACGTGCCGCGCACCTTGATCGAAGCCATGGCCGCTGTGGGTGGCCAGACCCAGAGCCTGCACACCAATTCGCTGGACGAAGCACTAGCCCTGCCCACCGACTTCTCTGCCCGCATTGCCCGCAACACCCAGCTCTTCCTGCAAATGGAAAGCGGTCAGACCCGGGTGGTCGATCCCTGGGGTGGCTCCTACTATGTCGAGCGCCTGACCCAAGATCTCGCTGCCCGCGCCATGACCCACATCGCCGAGGTTGAAGCCCTAGGCGGCATGGCTAAGGCCATTGAGGATGGTCTACCCAAGCGCCGCATCGAAGAAGCCTCTGCCCGCACCCAAGCCCGCATCGACAGCGGCCGCCAGAGTGTCGTGGGCGTCAACCGCTACAAACCCACCACCGCTGAAGTCATTCCCGTCCTGAAAGTCGACAACAGCGCGGTGCGCGAGCGCCAGCTAGAGAAGCTCGCGCGTCTGAGGGCTGAGCGCGATCCGGTCGCTGTCGAAACCACGCTCACCGCCCTGACCAATGGCGCGCGCGGGAACGGCAATCTCTTGGAACTCTCAGTAGACGCGGCGCGCGCCAAGGCCACGGTCGGCGAAATCAGTCTGGCCCTCGAGCACGCCTTCGGTCGCCATGCCGCCAAAGCCTTCGCCGTCACCGGCGTCTATCAGCGTGAGGCCGGCGACACCGCAGCCAGTCTCCAAGCCCAAGCCATGACCAAGGCCTTTATCCAGGCCGATGGCCGCAAACCGCGCATTCTGGTCGCCAAGATGGGCCAGGACGGTCACGATCGCGGTCAGAAAGTCATTGCCTCAGGCTTCACGGACCTAGGCTTCGACGTCGACATCGGCAATCTCTTCCAGACCCCCGCCGAAGCGGCGGCCCTGGCTGTCGAGAACCGCGTCCACGTAGTCGGCGCCAGTTCCTTGGCCGCCGGTCACCTGACCCTGGTGCCGGAACTCAAGGCAGAACTGGCCCAGCTCGGGCGTCCCGACATCCTGATAGTGGTCGGTGGTGTGATCCCGCCGGAGGATATCCCAACCCTGCGCGAGGAAGGCGTCGCTGCGATCTTCACCCCCGGAACAGTGGTGCCTCTGGCCGCAATAGAGGTTTTGGACCGGCTGAACGAACAACTGGGTTACGCGCAGTTGGACAACAAAGCCTAAGGCGCTCCTAGACCAAATCGGCGGACGCGGTTTCCAACAGCAAATAGGCCCGCCCGATATCCGAGCTGAGCATCGCATCGATCGCTCGGGGGTTGGTCTCTAGCGTGTCGGCCAATCGGTCTTGATACTTGCCGACGAAGCTCACAACGCGACGGCGAAAGACCTTGTCTTCCGACATCTGCCGCGCCAGTCGCCGGGTCGCAGCCGGTGCCAACTTACGAACCACGGCGCGGGCACCTTCGGCGTCGTCGGCCTCAATTGTCGCTGCGATCTGCTCAATCCGATGATCTGGCAACAGGGCGGCGGGATCCAATCCCAGATCGTCCAGATCATCCAACAGCGAGGTGTCCAGCGGTTTGGCGTCGCTCGGCGGTGCCTTGGAGTCCAGGGATGTCAGCAGGTCCTTCCAAGTCCAACCCTCAGCATCCGACGATGCCTTGCTTGGTTTGCGCCCACCGGCTTCTTCGAAGACCTGACTGAACTCGTCATCACTGGCCGTCGGCGTCAGCTTCAGTCGGGTTCGTTTGGGCGGCGACCGAGGGGCCCTCGGGGCCTCCTCCACCACCGGCTGGACGGCTGTGCGCGCCGCGCGAACCTTTAGCGACGGCATGGGTTCTGGAGCCGGCTCGGGCGGACTGGCGGCTCCCAATGACCCTGCGGCACCGGCCACCGACCCCATCAAGCGCACCGCGTCCGTCAGCATCTCGTAGTTTCGCCGCACCCGATCTTGGAACGCCGCATCGATGGCTTGGGTCTCTTGCGCTGTGCGGCGCGCCTGCTCCATCAGGTCATCCATGCTCTCGGTGACGGCCAATCGAACCTGCTCCGCCTGACCGCGCGCCGCAGCCGGTAAACGCGCAGCTCGCTGCTCAATTGCCGAGAACATCTGTCCCAGGTCGTCGAAGGCTTCACGGGCCGACACCGCGCCTTCTTCCAATTTTCGCGCCGTCGCAGCTCCAGCTTGATCCACCATCTCGGCAGATCGCTCGATCAGTTCCCTTGCCTCAGCCAAGCGGGTCTCAAAGACCTTGTTGGCCTTCTGCCCAGCGGAGAAGGCCGCCTCCGACAATTGCTCCACCTGCTGCCGCGCCGAGGTCGAGTGACGATCAGCAGCTTCGCGGGTCTTCTCAGCTGCTGCGGACAGTGCTTCAATCGCCTCGCGTGTCTGGGCTTCCAACTGCGCACGCTCAGTGGCCGCCGCCGTAGCAACAGCCCCCATGGCTTCGAGCGTAGAGGCCCCAAATGCGTCCCGCTCTGCCTTGGCCGCATCAGCGAGGTCCCGAAATTGGATGGCCGCCGCAGCAATCATCTCGCGCAGAGCTTCACCGCCCTCAAGGGCCCGATCGCCCATATCCGCTGTGGAGCCTCGCGCCTGACTGATGAAATCGGTCAATTGCGCCGAATGGCTCTCCGCTTGGGCGGCAAACATGTCTTGGTCCGCGCGCAGCGCATGGGTGATGCTCACCAACCCGGCACGCTGTTCGGCCAATCCCTTGTCCACGGATAAAATCTGCTCTGCCACCCCAAGCCCGGCCATCTCCAGCCGAGCGATATGACGGGTCAAATCCTCGCCCGCTACGCGCGCTGCGTCACCGGCTGCGCCGGCGGCCGTGGTTAGGTCTGCTGTGCGTGCGGTCAACAGCGCCTCGGCCTCGCGCATCTGGGCTTCGGCCAGATCGGAAGCGTCGGTAACTCGTCTCGTTTGCTCCGTGATCGCACTGGCGATGACCCCGGAACGGGCTTCCAAAGTCGCGGCTAACATTGCCATCTCGGTGCGTTCAGAGGACAGCGCTAGCGTCAGGTTGCCCACCGCCTCAGCCGAGTGCGATGTGACGGCGATCAGTCGATCACTTTCGCCGGACAACGCTTCCCTCAACCCTTGAAGTGCGGTCCTCGCTTCAAGCACCGCAGCCCCGGCGCTGGCAATCTCGTGGCGCATAGATTGCGCGATCTCATGGGCTTGCAAGCCCGCTGCGAGAGCCGGCGCAAGCATCTCGTCCGTCACAAGTTTGGCACGCCGAGCTTCGGCCCCAAGGCGACGTCCCTGTTGGATCATATAGGCCGCAACCCAGACCAACGCCGCCGGACCGACAGCCATAGCCCCGAGCACCAGCATGACGAAGGGATCAAAATCGAAGGGCGACTTGGCAACCCGGTAACCGTAGGCAAAGGCAATCGGCGCGCCCGCCCACAAAACGGAGACAAACAGCGCCGCCAGATAGACCGGCCAACCCGAAGGGGCCTTCCAAGCCACCTTGCCTCTCGTGAGTGTTTCATGGGGTACAGGCCGCGTCAGCGCGAGCCGCGGAAATGCGCCGGGAGCTTCATCTGGCGCGTCTGCCGGAGCGGTGAATGGTGCATCGTCCATGGCCCCCTCCTGTTCGAATTCCGCCAACATCGCCTCGGTCGAATAAAGCTCTACATCCGTCGTTGCATCGCGCCGAAACGCCACAACCATTGGCGCGACGTCCTGTTCGGCATCAGGTTGTGATCGTGCGGACGAGTGCCGCTTCGTAATCTTCATACGCAGTCTAGCGTGTGCCCTCTTCAGCGAATCCAAAACCCGTCCCTGGGACTCGAAATATTCGCGTGTCAGGGGAAACGCTTACCTACGAATTGGTCAACCGCAAAGACCTTTCGATACTCAAGATGTGTTCGACGGCTCGCGCAGACGGGGACACACGCTCCGGCCTAAACTCTCACGCGGTCTGGGACCGGAAACGGTATCACAACGCCCTCATGAGCCAACAACCAGGCCTTGCGCGGCAGGCCTCCGCCGTACCCCGTTAAACCCCCGTTTGCGCCGATGACGCGGTGGCACGGCACCACAATTGCCACAGGGTTGGCACCATTGGCCAAACCCACAGCCCGCATGCCTTTCGGGGATCCCACCCGAGCCGCCAAATCCTTGTAGCTCTCAGTCTGACCCGGCTTGATCGCGCAAAGGGCGGTCCAAACCCGGCGCTGAAACAGTGTGCCGTTGGTCTTCCAAATCAGACCCTTAAAGGCGTCCATCTCACCGCAGAAGTACCGCTCCACCGCGTTGCGCATCTTGTCCGGAGCTCGGCCCGTCCGCGCCGCTATCGTCCCATAGTGCCGACGCATCAGTGTGCGCATGCGGTCCTCATAATCGCTGAAATCCAGAGCCCGCAATGCGCCGGTCTCATCGGTCAACAACAGGGTCTCGCCGACCGGCGTGTCGATGCGGTCGAGGATCAGGGTCTGGGGCTTTGAAGCCTCATGCGGCATCTGCATGTCGTGTCTCCTTGGAAATCTTCGGATCGCTTTCGGCGTCGTGGGCCCAGAGATGTGAGGCGGCATAGGCACGCCAGGGTCGCCACCGTTCGGCCCGCGCCAACAACTCCAAGGGTGTCGGGCGTTTGCCCTCAGCATCTTCCAATGCCCGCATCAGCCCAATGTCAGCATGTGGAAAGGCATCGGGCTCCCGAAGGGCCCGCATGGCGATATATTGCGCGGTCCACTCGCCTATCCCCGGCAGAGCAACAAGCTTGGCCACCGCCTCTTCAAGACTGCGCCGCATGCCAAACAGATCCGGATCAGCCACTGCCGTCGCCGCGATCCCGGTCAACGCTCGACCCCGAGCGCGCGGCATGGGTAAGGACTCCACATCCAGCGCGGCCAAGGCTTGAGGTGTTGGGAACAAGTGTGTCAAGCCCATCGCAGCGGCGGCCTCGTCGTTCAGCCGTTCCCCGTGCTCCAAGGCTAACCGACCGGCCAGGTTTCTCGCGGCGGTGACGGTAATCTGTTGACCGAGCACGGCTCGGACCGACAACTCAAACCCGTCCCAAGCCCCCGCCGCGCGCAGCCCCGGACGCCGCGCGACCAGCGGTGCCAGCTCCGGGTCGAGCGACAAATGCGCCCCGATCAAGGCCGGATCGGCCGCCAAATCAAACACCCGCCGCACCTTGGCAATCACCGCAGGCCAAGCCTGCACCTTGGGAAATCGCAGAGTGACCTTCAGCCAATCCCCCGCGCCGGGCTCCACCATCACCAAACCGCGCGCATCACCCACAGCCAGGGTTCGTGCATAGCGATGACCCGAAATGACCTCGACACCGGGAATGGCCCGCATCGTCAGGAAGGCGAGCATCGCTTCCCAGTCGTAGGGCGCGCGGTAGGGCAGACGCAGGATTGCACCACCCTCACTCGCTGAAACATCCGCCCCACCCGTGCGTCGTAGGGTGCTGGGTGGCCGATTGAACAGCTGCAGGAAAGTCTCGTTAAACCGCCGGACGCTACCAAAGCCCGACGCGAGCGCCACCTCGGCCATGGGCAACCGTGTTTCGTGAATCAATTGCTTGGCCAGCAAGACCCGTCGGGTCTGCGCCACCGCCACCGGAGAGGCGCCTAGATGTTGCCGAAACAATCGCCGCAGCTGGCGTTCTCCGACGCCTAGTCGGTCAGCCAGCGCCTCAACATCTCCAGAATCCATTGCGCCTTGCTCGATCAGCGACATGGCCCGCGAAACTGTATTGGATGTGCCGTTCCACGACCCGAGGTCCGGAGATGTCTCCGGGCGACACCTCAGACAGGGTCGAAACCCAGCCTCCTGCGCTGCCGCAGCTGAGGGATGAAAGGTCATGTTCTCCCGTTTGGGAGTCCGTGCGGGGCAGACCGGACGGCAATAGATCCCAGTCGTCCGGACGCCGGCAAATATGCGGCCGTCCAACCGGGAGTCCCGCATCAGAAATGCGCGGTAACAGGCGTCATCATCTAGATCCATGCCGACATGATCGGCGTTTCCCAGTCACATGTCTCGCGGTTTTCGGACTCTGCAGAAATTCTAGAACTGCAGAACAATCTTCCCAAAGTGCTCGCCGCCGCGCATCGACTCAAAGGCCGCTTTCGCCTCTGTCCATGGGAATACCTTGTCCACAATCGGTCGGATCTTGTGCAGATCGATCGCCCGACACATGGCCTCAAACATGTCGCGCGATCCAACCGACAAGCCTTGCAGCTTGGCGCTATTGCCGATCAGCACCGCTGGATTCAGGCCGTCCGCCGCTCCGGCAACCACTCCGATGATCGCAATATGGCCGCCGATCCGAACGGACCGCAGGCTCTGCTGAATCGTCCCGGCTCCGCCGACCTCCATGATGAAGTCCGCGCCGTTGCCGCCCGTCGCATCTCGCACCGGCCCAGACCAATCCGGGGTCGTCTTGTAGTTGACGAGGTGATCGGCACCCAAGGCCTTAGCCCTGGCCAGCTTCTCATCAGATGATGAGGTAATGATCGTCCGCAATCCGGCCGCATGAGCAAACTGCAAGCCGAAAATCGACACACCGCCGGTGCCTTGCAACACCACAGTGTCACCCGGCTCCAGGCGCGCGTCTTCAAATAGTCCGCGCCAAGCGGTCAAGGCGGCGCAGGCCAGCGTCGAGACTTCCTGGTCCGTCAGGAACTCAGGGACCTTGGACACACCCTCCTGGCTGAACACCTGCAATTCCGCTCCGGCACCGGGAATGGGGAAACCTAGTGCACTGGAGAGCTTGGCCATATCCGGTCGACCTGACACCCAGTTCTGGAAGAACAGCGTCGAGACCCGATCTCCCACGGCCACCCGGGTCACGCCAGGCCCCACCGCCTCGACAACGCCACATCCGTCGGAGAATGGCGTAACACCGCCGCCCTGCGATGGCCCGCGACCGTAGACGCCACCAACCATCAGCAGATCGCGATAGTTCAGCGAAACGGCCTTCATTCGCACCAAGACTTGGCCTGGCCCGGGTGTCGGGTCGGGGCATTCGATGACCTTGATCTCATCCAGACCCCAGGGTTCTTGAACATCTAGTCGGCGCATCACTCGTCTCCACGAATAGGATTTACGCCATTGTCCCTCTCAGCGCGGCGGGAGCAAGACTGTCCTGGCGTCAGGGCTTGACGATTTGCGGCGGCTGATAGGCCTCCACCGCATTGCCCTCGGGGTCTCTGAAGAAATATGCCCCTTCGGCCACCTTACGGGCCTCGATTCCCTGGGCGGTCAGGCTGGCAGCCAACTTCTCGGCGTTGGGTACAATCAGAATCAGTCGGCCATAGGTGGTCGCGCCGGGTTCACGCGTCCCTTTCAGCAGCGCCAGCACCGCACCCTCGCCGGTGGTCGAAGGGATGGCCAAAACATACTCAAACGGTGCGCCATCCCGCTCGTAGGTTCTGACCAACTTCATGCCCAACACCCCGGTGTAGAAGGCCTTCTGCTTCTCCAAGTCTGCGACGGTGATCCCTGAGCCGGCAATCCGCTGTGGCAGAAGTTCGGCTGGGAGAGCTTGGGCCAATGCTGCAGTCGTTCCCAGACCTAAGGCGGCGCTCAAGGCGACCGCAACCAGCGTATTCATAATTGTTCCTCCAGAACTTTAGGATCAAGGCACCCGGATAACGGTTGCCGCAAGACGAAATCGCCTAGAGTTCGTTCCCTTTGGACGGAATCATCTAAAGGGAAAAACTGAGCTCCAATTCAAAAGGTTAGAGCCTGTTCGTCTCCGATAACCGGTTCCCACTTATCGGAACAGGCGCTAGCTATCCAATCGCCGCACACCGTAGAGCCGCAGGGCTCCAACCAGACCCAACGCCGACATCGCAGTCATCGCCAGATACCCCGCCGCGCCCCAACGGTCGAATAGCGGCCCTGACACCAAGGTCGCCAGTCCACTCAAGACCCCTCCAGATAATGCTGAATTGATCAACTGCGCGCCCGATGCCGTCTCACGATCGCTGAGTTGATCCGTCATCTCTAGGGCACCGATGAAGGTCGCCGCATAGCTGAACGTGTGCAGCGCTTGGATCGGGAACAGAGCCCATAGCGGCGGAGAGAATGCCAACATAGTCCAGCGCACAACCGCCGCGACGCCGCCCATCACCAACAGATTGCGGGCACCGACCCGCTTGCGCCAAGGTTCCAAAAACCAGAGAAACCCGATCTCTGCAGCCACGCCCGTGCCCCAAAGCAAGCCGGTTAGATTCTCTGCGATTCCCTGTTGCTTCCAAACCAATGTCGAAAACGCATAGTAAAATGCGTGAGCCGATTGGATCAGCCCGGCCGAAACCGCCATCAACATGAAGTCACGATCCCGGAACAGGCCTCGCAACCCGGCCAGCCGCTGCTTCAGCGGGGTGATATCGCCGCTCGCACGAACCGAATCCGGCGGTACCAGAAACCTCGCGCCGAGAACCACCAGAATCCCCGTTACCGTCAGCCAGACCAACAACAGCTCAGGCGAGCGCCAGACCACCAGTGCGCCCATGGCCAGATTGCCGACGATGAAGGCAGCCGATCCTATCCCCCTGGGCCAGCCATAGTTGAATCCGTCGCTCCGCGAGCGCGCCAAGACCAGGACGTCGGTCAGCGGCGCTATCGATGAATAGGCCGTGCTGGCGACAAACCAGACAGCAAACCACCAGACCGCGCCGAACTGCGGACTAAGCAAGGCAGATGCCGCTGCCATGATCAGGCCAGACAGGATCAGAGAGGTGCGCCGCAGGCCAAATCCGTCAGCCCACATGGCCACGGCCGGAGCCGTGATCAGCCTGGCCAACATCGGGGCCGAAAGGATCAACCCGATTTCTGCCCCGCTCATGCCGCGATGGTGGAACCAGACCGGTATGTAGGGCGACGCCGCCCCACCCCAGAGGTAGATCGCCCCATAGAACAGGCCAAGAGGAATGGGACCAGACATGATCTCATCGCCCCTATCCTGAGTCGCCCCCACGTCACGGTTGCCGCCGCCGTCCGATGGCGTAAGCTCAGACTCAATCACGCTTCCAAACGGGACCTAACTTGATGAGCATCTCCGACTACTCCGACTATGACGGCCTGGGCCTCGCAGCGCTGGTGGCCAAGGGCGATGTGACGCCGTCTGAACTGGTAGAAGCCGCCATCGAACGGATCGAACGGCACAATCCAACCCTGAATGCAGTGGTCTACAAAGGCTACGACGACGCCCGCAAGGAAGCTAAGGGGCCTCTTCCGGATGGCCCCTTCAAAGGTGTTCCCTTCCTGATCAAAGATCTGGGCATGCCGGTCGCCGGCTGGCCGCGCAGCTACGGCAGCAAGTTCGCCCGCAATATCGTCGACACCCAAGACGGCGGCCTAACCGCTGCCTATCGCCGCTCCGGCGTGATCGCGCTCGGCAAGACCAACACACCGGAATACGGCATTACCGGAACCACAGAGGGCGCGCACCTCGGCGCCTGCCGTAACCCCTGGAACCCAAACCACATCTCCGGCGGATCATCCGGCGGCGCGGCCTCCTCGGTGGCTGCCGGCATCGTGCCCATGGCCCATGCGTCCGATGGTCTAGGCTCGATACGCATCCCCGCCGCATGCTGCGGCCTAGTGGGCATGAAGGTCACCCGCGACCGCAATCCCAATGGCGGCGATGACACCGGCTATGCCATGGGCTTCACGGTCGATCACGTCGTGACGCGCACGGTGCGTGATAGCGCCGCCATGCTCGACGCCACCGGCGTTCCGCGCCTGGACTCCCCCTTCACTCCCCCCACCAAAGTGCGGCCCTATATGGAGGAAATCCTCGCCAGCCCCGGCAAACTGCGCATCGCATGGTCCTCCGAGACCCCTTCGGGCCGCCCCATTGATCCGGAAATCCAGGCCGCCCTCGAACGCACCGCCGACCTTCTGAAGCGCCTAGGCCATGACGTCGTCGAACAAGGCCTTGGCATCGATTACCGCGCCCTCTACGCCGCCCGCGGCCCTGTTTCCGGGGCCAATTTCGCCGCCGACATGGCCCGCCTGATTGAGCAGGTCGGGCGCGAACCGGAACCTGATGAACTGGAACCCCTCACCTGGGCCTCGATGAAAGGCGGCCGCAAGGTCACCGGCGAGATGGCCTTCAAAGGCTGGCAAGATCTTCGCGTCTTGAACCGCCATACCCTGGCTTTCTTCGAAAACTGGGACGTCTATCTCTCCCCAGTGCTCGGAACGCCGGTTCCGGAAATCGGCTATATCGATCCGGTCACCCTGCCCCCGCGTGAGGTCAATCGCCGTCAGGGCGAGGTGTTCCCCTATACCCCGCCCTTCAATTTCTCCGGCCAACCCTCGCTGTCCTTGCCGCTTGAGGTCTCTGCTAACGGTCTGCCGGTCGGCATGATGTTCACGGGGCGCTTTGCCGACGAGGCCACCCTCTTTCGGTTGGCCGCCCAACTCGAAAAAGAAGCCCCCTGGGCAAGTCGCAGGCCGCAGGTCTGGGGCTAACCAGTGCCGCGTCGGTACTGGATGGGGATAGCCGCGCTCAGTGGCTTCGTTGCCATCGCCGTGGGAGCCTTCGCCGCTCACGGCGCGCATGATCCCGGCACCAAGGAACTGCTGAAGACCGGCGCGCAATATGGCTTCATGCACTCAATGGCCACCTTCGCCTGCGCCATCTTTATGCAGATCGGAGCTAAGCGCGCTCGGTTCGCCCCGGCGATGTTCCTGCCGGGAGTCCTTCTGTTTTCCGGCTCGCTCTACGCCCTTGCGCTCGGTGCGCCGCGATGGATGGGCGCAATTACCCCGCTAGGTGGCCTACTGTTTCTCGCCGGTTGGGCAACCCTCGCCTGGGCCGCACTCGATGTGGATCAGCCTCAGACTTGAACGGTCTTGGGCAAGGCCAACCACCGCAACACCAGCGCCGAACTCACCAAGGCCAGCACCATCGTCATGGCCATCGGCTTTGCGGTGCCGTCATGCAGCAGGCCAACCAAACTTGACGCCATAGCCCCGACACCAAACGACGCCCCGCCCATCAGGGCCGATGCGGAACCCACCCGCAAGGTATCGACACTTAGCGCCCCGGCCATCGTGTTGCCCTGCATAAACCCCATGCTGCTCAGCAAGAGAAACAGCAGCGGCAATACCGTCCAGCCGCCGCCAATCCCGCTAAACGCCGCCAGGGCCAACAGCGACGCCATCACCACGGCAATCAAACTTGCCCGACGGAGCACCCGGTCCGGCGTCCAGTACCGCAGCGCATAGCGATTGAGCTGGTTCGATCCGATGATCGCCACCGCGTTCAGACCAAACAGCCAAGGAAACTGGGTCGGTGAAACGCCATAGGTTCCCATCAACAGATCAGGCGACCCGGAAACATAAGTGAACAACACCGCCCCGTTCAGCGCCCCGGCTAGGGCATAACCGACGAGCCTCGGTTGGAACAGCAGCGCCAGATAGGCCGCAAACGGATTCTCCGACCGCGCTTGCGCCTCGGTCTCCGCCGAACGCGACTCCTCCAGTTTCCAGATCGCGAGGCTACCGACCACGGCACCGAACCCGGTCAGCACCCAAAAGTTCAAGCGCCAACCGCCCCAAACCAGCAACGCCGCGCCCAACATCGGGGCCAAGATCGGGGCCATGCCCATGATCAACGTCATCAGCGACAACATCCGCGCCGTGTCTGTGTGATCAAACTTGTCGCGCACGATGGCCCGGGAGACCACACCCCCCGCGCATCCCCCAAGCGCCTGAACAAACCGCGCACTCAGCAGCATTTCGGGGGAGGTCGCGATGGCGCAGAGCACCGAGGCCAAGAGGAAGATCGCGACGCCCACCATGATCGGCAGCCGCCGCCCCCAACGATCCGAGGCCGGCCCATAGATAAACTGCCCAATCGCCATGCCGGCGAAAAACGTCGCCAGCGTGCCCTGCACCTGCGCCGGGGTGGCACCAAGGTCCGCGCCAATCGCTGGAAAGCTGGACAGATACATGTCAATCGACATGGGCGCGAAACCGGTCAGGGCACCCAACAGAATGACTAGCCCCCAAGGTGTCGGGGCTTCAGCAGGGCGCATGGACGGGTTCATCGGTTCCTTCTAGTCGGATTTCCCAGGTGCGATAGCTTTTGTGGTCTTGCCTTCCCCAGACGGAACCCAATCAAGATGCCTCAAACCTCCAGGAGCTCCAGCCATGTCCGCCCTCGCTCGCCAAATGCCCGCTGTAAAGCACGCCAAGGTCAATGGCATCGACATGGCCTACTATGAGGTCGGGCCACGCAAGGGCGTTCCCTTGATATTCTGCCATGGCTTTCCTGAGCTCGCCTTCTCATGGCGCCATCAACTCAAAGCCTGCGAAGCCGCCGGTATCTGGGCTATCGCGCCAGACCAGCGCGGCTACGGCCTAACCTCTTGCCCCGAGGCCATCACCGACTACGACATTGACCACCTGACCGGCGACATGGTTGGCCTACTTGATCACCTGGGGGTGGAGAAGGCCGTGTTCTGCGGCCATGATTGGGGCGGCATCGTCGTGTGGCAAATGCCACTCATTCACCCAACGCGTTGCGCAGGCATCATCGGCGTCAACACGCCCTTTATGGTTAGAAGCCAATTCGACCCGATCGAGGGCATGCGTATGGCTTTCGGCGAAGACATGTACATCGTCTGGTTTCAGAAGCCCGGCGTGGCTGACCCTGTGCTCGCTGCCGACACCGACAAGACCATGCGCTTCTTCATGCGCAAACCTGCGGCGTTGGAAGCCACAGCTGCTGACGCTAGCGCGCCGACCTCAACTCAGAACAATTTCGCATTCGGTGATGCTCTCGCGGCCTGGGACAAATCCGACACCGCCAACCAACTGCTCACCACCGACGAACTGACGGCCTTTGTCGAAAGCTTCGAAGCCACAGGATTTACCGGTGGCATAAATTGGTACCGGAATTTCACCCGCAACTGGGAGCGCTCAGCAAATTTCCCAACCCGCGTCGATGGCTTGCCCTGTCTGATGATCATGGCCGAGAAGGACGTGGTGCTGTCGCCTGCCATGGCCGACGGCATGGAAGATCGGGTCGGAGATTTAGAAAAGGCCCTGGTTCTCGGAAGCGGCCACTGGACACAGCAGGAGAAGCCGGAAGAGGTCAACGAACTGGTGATCGACTGGATGACCCGAAAGTTCCCCACCTAGGCGCAAAACCTTTCCTGTTTTGGCCTCTAAGCTCTAATAGGCGGGATGGAACGCACCTCCCCTTCCGCCGGACTCTCCTCCACGGCCTATCGGCGCGGCCTATTTCGCGAGGTTGAACCCTTCGATCAGGGCTTGATGCCCACTGATGGTCAGCACGAGATCTTTTATGAGGTTTGCGGAAATCCTACCGGCAAGCCTTGTGTGGTCCTGCACGGCGGCCCCGGCGGGGCGGTCAATCCGACAATGCGGCGCTACTTCGATCCCGACAAATGGAAGATGGTTCTCTTCGACCAGCGCGGATGCGGCAAATCCCAGCCTAACGCATCTCTAGAGGATAACACCACCTGGACCCTGATCGAGGACATTGAGCGCTTACGTGTCCATCTGGGCATCGAGAAATGGTGTGTGTTCGGCGGGTCATGGGGTTCGACCCTGGCCCTGGCCTATGCGATCAAACATCCTGATCGTGTCGAGTCTCTGGTTCTGCGGGGGATATTCCTGCTGACCGAGCGCGAGGTGAATTGGTTCTACCAAGACGGTGCGTCGATGATTTTCCCAGACGCGTGGCAGCGGTTCGTTGCCCCCATACCCGTGGAAGAGCGCGGAAACCTGATGGAAGCCTTCCATCGTCGTTTGACCCATCCTGACCGCGCTGTTCAGGCTGCGGTTGCCTCAGCCTGGAGCCAGTGGGAGGGTGACACAATCTCGATCCGCGGTCCTGAAGCTCGCCCGTCGAAATTTAACGAAGTCGACTTCGCCATCGCCTTTGCCCGTATTGAGTGTCACTATTTCGTCAATAAGGGCTTCTTCCCGGAAGAAGGTTGGTTGCTCAACAACGTCGACAAAATCCGCCACATCCCTGGCTGGATCGTGCAAGGCCGCTTTGACGTGGTCACGCCGATGGAAACCGCCTGGTCTCTCAAGACGGCCTGGCCCGAAGCGCGGTTCGACATTGTCTGGGACGCCGGTCACGCCTCGACCGAGCCCGGCATCATCGACGGCTTAGTCCGCGCAACCGACCAAGCCTTCGCCGTCTAAAGCGCCTTCAACCAGGGGATCAGCAAGGTGTTCACTTCTGCCGGGCGCTCTTGCTGCGTCCAGTGCCCACACCCCTCCAGGATCTCAGCCACCTGCAGATTGGTCACGTGTTGACGCATGATCGGCAGCGGGTCAGGTCCGGCGAACATATTGTAGGCCATGTCACGCGTGCCGGAGATGAACAGCGCCGGTTGCTCGATCTTACGGCCTCGAAACTGGCTCTGCCACGCGAAGTCTTGCTCATGATTGCGGTAGCGGTTGATGGGACCGCGAAGACCCGACGCCTCGAACTCGCCGACATAGTAGTCGAGGTCCGCGTCCGTCATCCAGGCGGGAAAGGGTTTGGGGTCTCGCAACCCGGTGAGTAGATCATCCGACGCTGTCTTGTTCATCGGCCAGCTTCCCGGCTTGGCGTCGCCCGAAATCGCGTAGACAAATTTGCGAATGAACGCGCGGACATTGCCCTCTGCCTCCGCTTCAGCCACACCTTCGGCTTGAAAATAAGCCTGATAGAAGAACCTGTTCTTCGCCGTGAAAAGCTCATGGAAGGAGTCCGAGAAGGGCCGCTCCCCGAGCCCCAAATAGGCCACTGACAGCGCGCCGACTGCCCTAAACTTGTCGGGTCGGGTTAGGGCCGCATTCCAAACAATCGGCGCGCCCCAGTCATGACCCAAGAGGATGGCCGGCCTTCCCGGTTGAAGGGCGTCGACAAGACCCACCAAGTCTCCGACGATGGTCTCCAGGCCGTAGGCCTCCACCGGATGGGGCTTGTCGGAACCGCCATATCCCCGCACATCTATGGCACAGGCCGTAAAACCGGCCTCGGCAATCGGTCCGATCTGATGGCGCCAAGAATACCAAGACTCCGGGAAACCATGCACCATGATGACCAGCGGACCAGTGCCCTGGATGGCGCAGCGCAGTTTGACCGCCCCGGTGTCGATTGTTCTGAATTCCGGCATTGGTATCCTCCCCTAGAGCCCGTTCCCATTAGACGGTCACGTCCAAAGGGAAAAACTGGGCTCTAATTCAAAGAGTTAGAGCAAGGCACCCTTGCCGCTGGTGACCTCGGAGTAGCGATGTACGCGCACCGACTGCACGAGGCCAAATCCGATCATCACCGTCAACATCACAGTCCCGCCATAGGACAATAGTGGCATCGGCACCCCCACCACCGGCGCCAATCCCATAACCATGGCCCCGTTGATCAGCACGTAAAAGGCGAAGGTTGCCGTGACACCGGCTGCCGACAATCGACCAAAATGGGAGTGCGCCAGCGACGATATCCGCAGCGCCATGAAAATCACCACGGCATAGAGAAATAACACCGAAAAACAGCCCGCAAATCCGAATTCCTCGGCCAAGGTTGCGAAGATGAAGTCGGTCTGCTTCTCCGGTAGGAAATTGAGCTGACTTTGAGAACCTAAGCCATACCCCTTACCCAACAAGCCACCGGACCCTAGGGCGATCTTGGACTGCAAAATATGATAACCTGACCCCGAGGGGTCTTTCTCGGGGTGGAGAAAGGTCAGGATTCGGTCACGCTGATAGTCGTGCAGGACGAACATAAAAGCCGGCGGAATAGCGGCGGCGGCGGCGACAACGCCCGCAACAATCACCCGCCACGAAAGCCCCCCCAGCACCACAACGCAGAGGCCCGTCAAGGTCAGTAAGATCGCTGTCCCAAGGTCAGGTTGACGAGCGACCAGTAGGACGGGGGCCCCAATCATCGCTGCGGGGATCAACAGCCACCAGGATAGTTTGGCGCGGTCCGCTGAAATGCTGTGGTAGAAGCGCGCAAGAGCCAGGACCAAGCCGATCTTCATCACCTCCGAGGGTTGGAAACTCCCAAGCGGTCCCAGATCCAACCAACGGCGGGCACCCAGCCGCACATCACCAAATAGCGCCACCGCTACAAGCAACAGCAGGCCGAGGCCGTAGACGGGGTATGCAATCCCGAACCAGACCCGAAGGTCGAACATCGCCAGAACCACCATCATCAAGAAAAACAAAGCAAATTTAATGAGATGAGACGCTGCCCAGGGCTGCCAATTGGACCCGGCAATGGAAAACATCATCAGCGCGCCCGCGCCGGCAATCAAACAAAGCGCCAAGCAAAATAGCCAATCGACCTCAGCGAATTTCACCGACAACCGGTCGCGCTCGCCGGGCCGCGTGAGGGCACTCACAGTCATGTTGGCCCTCCCGGCGCTGCGACGGGAATATCTGTGGGACCAGCGGGGGCGGCACCGTCTGCCGTTGCATCTAGGGGAATGTCGGGGATTGTGGTTGGCTGCTCGATTCTTGCCCGGACTTCGGGATCCTTTAGCAAGGCGACGCGCATGATTTCGCGTGCCTTTGGAGCCGCCGCCGCTGCGCCGAACCCACCGTGTTCGACCAAGACACTGATCGCATACCTCGGATCGTCATAGGGGGCGAAGGCCACAAACCAAGCGTGGTCTTTGAGCGCCCAGGCTAGGTTTCGCGATGTGCGTTCGCCGTCACGGTAGGTGTGGGACTGAGCAGTGCCGGTTTTCCCCGCCATCTTGATCGGCCCAAGGCCCAACTGTGCCGTTGCCGCGGCTGTTCCGCTCTCGGTAACCGCGGCCATAGCGTTGCGCACAAAGGCAATATGTTCCTTTTGAAATGGTAGATCCTCGGCCATCGCGCCGGAGGGTAGGTCCACGCCACCGATCGACTTTACGAGCCGAGGATGGAGGGCTTTAGACCCATTGGCCAAACGGGCGGCCATCACGCAAAGCTGCAAAGGGTTGAGATTGGTGTAGCCCTGCCCGATCCCCATGGATGGGGTCTCGCCAGGATGCCAAACGGGATCTCGTTTGAAAGTCCGCCGCTTGTAGGCCTTGTTCGGCACCAAGCCGGGCTTTTGTCCGGGAATGCCGATGTCAAACGTTGTGCCCAGGCCAAAAGTTTTCGCGACTTCAGCAATCTTGTCTGGCCCGACGGCTAACGCTGTCTGATAGAAAAAAATGTCGCAGGATGACGCGATAGCGTTGTGCATGTTTTGCACACCATGGCGTCGGTCACAGTGCCAAATCCGGCCTCCCCAGGCCCAGGCTCCATTACAGACATGTGTCTGGTTGGGATCAATTCCGGAATCCAGAGCGGCCAAGGCCACCATGGTCTTGAACGTCGATCCGGGAGGATAGGTCGCGGTGAGTGCCTTGTTAAACAGCGGTTTTCGTTCGTAAGTCGATAGGGCGCGATACTCTGAACCCGTTAGGCCGCGCACGAACCTATTGGCGTCAAAACTCGGCGCAGAGAATAGGCAAAGCACGTCGCCACTGCGGCAATCCATCATCACCGCCGCACCACTTTCCTCGCCAAATACCTCCATGGCGCGATTTTGGATGTCGTAGTCGAGGGTCAGCTGGATTTCTTTGCCGGGGATGGGGGCGATATCACCACCCGAAGCCTGCCGAACTTCCCGTCCTTTGGCATCGACCTCAATCTTTTGTGCGCCGGGCCGACCGCGAAGATCGATGTCGAAAGCCTTTTCCACCCCTTGCCGCCCAATGCGGAAACCGGGATGCAGCAGGATCGACTCGGAATTTGGTCCGGTTTGGGTAAGGTCGGCCTTATTGGCTTTGGCCACGTAGCCGATCACATGGGTAAATGCCCCGCCGTGCGGATAGACGCGAACCTCCCCCATATCCGCCGTGACTCCCGGAAATTCCGGTGCCCGTACGCTGATGGCCGAAAACTGCTCCCAGCTCATATCCTCCATCACCGAAATCGGCGTGCGCCTTGGCGCGACCGAAATGTCGCGGATAAGCTTGGCTTGCCGCGAGCCGTCCAGCGGCACGAACTGCGCCAGAGACTTTACGGTCGCCGTGGGATCGGTTCCCTCTTCTCGTGACACCATCAAACGGAAGTTTGGCCGGTTGGTGGCAATGACCACGCCGTTGCGGTCAACAATCACCCCACGCGGTGGCGGCACCAGCCGGAAATTGAATTGGTTTGAGGCCGATAGTTTCTCGTAACGCGAGTTTTCCAACAACTGGAGATACGCTAGGCGTCCGACCAGCGCGAGCATACCGGTCCCCGTCAACCCCCCAAACAGAAAGGCGCGGCGATGGAACTCCGCCTGCCTCTCATTGACGTCAGTGAAGAAGATGGAGGGTTCGCTCATGAGCCTTATCGAAACCGCACGTCGGCGTCTTCAAACCGATCCACTAGGAAATAGGCGAATGGGAATAGCAATATTGTGGCCAAGGATTGCCAAACCATAGCTACGAGGCTTGGCGTCGCACCCGCCGCAATTCGAGTGATCAGAAATGCCATGAGTTCGGCCAGAACACACACAAGGGCATACCAAGCCAGCATGAACCAGTGACCTCGGCCGGCCAAAAACGTGCGAACCGCAAAGATCACGCCATAAGCAAACAACAGGCCCAACGGCCACAGGCCCAGAGATGTGCCCCAAAGGACATCCATGATCAAACCCAGGACCAATAGGGCAAACGGAGCCAGGATCGAAGGCCGGATCACGGCCCAGGCAAACGCCGGCACCAGGGCGAAAACCGGCTCAGGAAGTTGAAATCCGAAGACCCGAACGGGTACGAGCAAAATCAGGGTGACCAGAACCACCAGGAGGCTCGGCAACCCAATCCAAGTGAGAGGGTCTAGCGGTCGTGTGGAGCCGCTCAATGCGGTATCTCCTGGATATCGGACACCGGGGCGGGTCCACTATTGGGCCGGGCGGCCACGAGACCAGCGGGCGCGACAGGGGGTTCAGATGTCTGAATTCGGGATCGTGGGTTCGTCCGTACCCGAGGTGCCAAGTTCGATATCTTTGGCGGCTGTAGCCTTAGAAGGGCCCCTGTCGCATCAGGAGCCTGAAGAACCGGACCAGGGCTAACAGGCTCGGAGGGTGGGGGCGGTTGGCTATGGTCCAGTGCCTTCAGGTCCGCCAACTGGCGAAAATCCTGAAACAGCAGAACCCGGACAAAATCAATCGGCGCAGTGTCGGATGCCAATGCAACGCGCCAGCTCCCGTCCAATCCCTTTACCGCCCGCCCTACCGGCAACCCACGGGGAAGCACACCACCGTCCCCCGAAGTCAGCACCAGATCATTCAGTCTGATGGGATCGCGGCCGCGCATATAGTCAAGCCGAGGACGACCTCCCCCATCTCCAGTCAAGATGGCCCTGGCGTTCGTCCGGTCCACCAAAATCGGTGTGCGCGAGGCCACATCGGTGATCATCAGAACCCGGCTGACCCCCTTTGTTACCCCAACGATCCGCCCGATGAGTCCGTTCTCACTCATCACCGGATTTCCGACCACAATGCCGCGTTCAGAGCCCGCATCGATGAGCCGCGTATTTGCAAAAGGACCATGGGACTCGGTCACCGTGCGGGCCGCCACCATGGGTATCGGCGGATCAGTCTTCAGGCCCAACATAGCCCGATAGCGATCACTGGTGTCCTGCAGCTGTACCGCGCGTTGTCGCCAAGCCTTTGCGACCTGAAGCTCAGCCTTTAAGCGCCGATTTTCCGACACTGCAAAAAAGTACCCGGCAACCCCTTGAGAGGCCGCATCGCTCCAGCGAACGGGGGTTGCGATTGCGCCTGAAACCGGAGCGGCGACGGCATCGCCAATCCGCCGAGTCACGCCATAGGCCTCGGTCTGAAATGTCTCACGACGATCAGAGGCAATCAATGCCACGGCCACGACAATCGCCACGAGCAAAGCCGCTGCCGCGCTGATCATCAGCGGCAATCGAACTTCACCCAACGGATTGTCTCTTAGGGCCACTTAGCCGACGCGCTCCAAGACGACGGTCCGATCCGCCGCTACGAAATAGACGAGTCCATAACGCCCTTCATCCACTTCGGATGTTCAAGCACCTTGCCGCAGCCAAGGGCCACACAAGACAACGGGTCGTCAGCAACGGTGACCGGCAATCCCGTATGATCGCGAATTTCAGCGTCGAGGCCTCGCAGGAGAGCCCCACCGCCGGTCAACATGATGCCCTTGTCGGCGATATCCGACGCCAATTCCGGAGGCGTGGCTTCGAGAGCCATCTTCACGGCCTCTACGATCTGGCTTACCGGCTCGGCGAGGGCGTCAGAGGCCTGCTTCTCACTTATGCGAACCTCCCTGGGCACGCCCTGCATCAAGTCGCGACCCTTGACTTCGATCGACAACCCCTCGCCGTCGGAAGGCACCCTGGCTGTGCCGATTTCTTTCTTAATCCGCTCGGCGGTGGTCTCACCAATCAGTAGATTATGGTTGCGGCGCATGTAGCTGATGATCGCCTCATCCATCTTATCACCGCCCACCCGAACCGAGCGAGAGTAGACGATACCCGAGAGCGACAAAACGGCCACCTCGGTGGTGCCCCCGCCGATGTCGACGACCATAGACCCTGTCGGCTCGTGGATGGGAAGGCCGGCTCCAATGGCGGCAGCCATAGGCTCGTCGATCAGGCCCACGCGGCGACCGCCGGCATTTAGGCAGCTGTCATTGATCGCCCGCCGCTCGACGGCTGTTGCGCCGGACGGCACACAGACGATCACCTTGGGGTTCACGAAGCCCTTTCGGTTGTGAACCTTTCGGATGAAATATTTGATCATCTCCTCGGCGACTTCGAAGTCGGCGATCACGCCATCGCGCATGGGACGAATCGCTTCCATGTGCCCCGGAGTTCGGCCCAGCATCTGCTTGGCATCTACACCCACGGCATGGACGATTTTCCGCCCCCCGACATTCCGCAAAGCAACGACAGAAGGTTCATTCAAAACAATGCCTTTGCCCTTCATGTAGATGAGGGTGTTGGCGGTTCCGAGGTCGATGGCGATATCGTTCGAGATGGCGCCGAAAAAGGACGAAAACATGCAGGGCCTTGGGGGGTAAGTGCGACAACGCCACGCGCCATCGATTCAGCACCCTGTGCCCTGCCAATGGGTTGATTTCAAGGCCTATTCGCCGGGTGAGCCTTTCAAGGCGAGTTATATCGGTTGTCACGCCAGTGACACCACTTCGACGTGTGATGTCGTCAGGTCTTCCCGGCCTGAGATCAGTCGCATTCCAGGCGCGATCACGCTACAAATCTATGGACTTGGGGGACGGATCGCCCCGGCAGGTATCACGTCAAGAAATGTCTCGTCAGGCTGTGCTCGGAGTTGAAAATGCCCGCTTCCTCTACGGGGCGAGCAGCGTCTTTCAAGGAATCAGCTTTCAGCTTGACGACGCGCGCACCGCCTTGGTCGGGGAGAATGGCGCGGGCAAGTCCACCTTGCTGAAATGCTTGCTGGGCGAGCTAGAGCTCGATGACGGCCAGATCGTCAAATCCCGAGGCCTTAAGATCGGTTACGTGCCCCAGGATGTTCCCGACGGTTTGGCTTCCCACAGTCTGCGCCGGGTGCTCGAAGACGCCTTGATCGTCAGAGATGGATCGGAAGACTGGAAGGTCGATGTCCTGCTCGACGAGGTCGGCATTACCTACGACGCTGCCCAGCAGCCGTTCGGATCCCTCAGTGGCGGCTGGCAGCGGCTGATATTGATTGCTGCGGCTGCGCGGCTGGGCGAGCCCGACTTGCTTATTCTCGACGAGCCGACCAATCACCTGGACTTGTCGAACATCAATACCCTGGAAGGCTGGCTGGAGAACGAGGCGAAACTGCCGATGCTGATCGTCAGCCACGACCGCGAGTTCCTCGAACGCGTGACGACCCGCACCCTATTTCTCCGCGCCGACGGCGCTCACAGCTTCTCTGTGCCGTTCAGCGCCGCCCGTGAACAACTGCTGCACCGTGACGCCGCCGACGCTCAGCGCAGACAGCTGGAAGGCAAGGAGATCGAGCGTCTCGAAAAGATGGCCGCGCGCTACCGCGTCTGGGGCGTCAAGAACGACAAGTTCCACAAACGCGCCAAGGCCACGGAGAAGCGCATTGACCGGATCGAAACCGAACGCACTGACAGCTACGTCGCCCGTGAGCGTCGGTTGGAACTGCACGACGGGGAGATCGACGCCAAGATCGCGCTCCGCCTCCAAAACTATGAAGTCACCATTCCGGATGGCTCGCGCAAGCTCTTCACCATCGACAAGCTCAACATCGCCGCCGGAGACCGGATCGCCATCCTGGGGGTAAACGGTGCCGGCAAGTCCATGTTACTCAATGCCGTCGCGCGCGCCTTTGACCCGACACTGGAACATTATGACGGCCAGGCGACCGTTCGCTTTAATCCCCAATGTCGAATCGTCTATTTCGATCAGAAGATGGCCGCCCTTCCGTTGAAGACCAGCCTATTGGACTATCTGGTGGCGGCCGACGGTGCGACCACCAAGGACGCCAATGCCCTGCTCGCCAAGGCCGGATTTCCCTATCACCGCATCACAGGGCCGATTGCCAATCTCAGCCATGGCGAGCGAGCGCGGCTGACCTTCCTGAAAATGCGACTGGCCAGGCCCAATTTCTATCTGCTGGACGAACCCACCAACCACCTGGACATCGAAGGTCAGGAAGAGCTTGAGGCGCAGTTGGAGGCCACCGACGTCGCCTGTCTGTTCGTCAGCCACGACCGCTACTTCACGCGAACCGCCGCCACCCGGTTCCTCGAAATCCGGCGGGGCAAGCTGGTGGAGGTCGACGATCCCGACGCCTTCTTCGAGGCGCAGTAGTTAGGGTTTCGCTTGTTCCAAGACCGGAGCGATCCAACCTTCATCCAAGGCCTTGAGGGGATGCGAGGCTGTAACGTGTCCCATAAAGCTCGACCACACGTCATAGCCCAGCAGCCGCTGCAAACGCGGCGACATGGCTCGGGCGACCTCACGCGGCACACCAAGGAAGTAGTTTTCCTGGGTCCGACCCCAGGGCTGGCAATACTGATTTGTCAGGGCCAGACGCGACATTTGGCTCCGATTGGCTCCCCCCTGGTGCAACATGTTGCCCTGAAACACGATGGCTGACCCCGCCTTCAACGTCATGGGCTGAAGCAAGCTCTTGGTACGCTCCGGCGTCAGAGCCGCGACCTCAGCGTCACTCCACCGGTGACTGCCTGGGATGATCTCTGTCGCGCCGTTCTCCAAAGTGAATTCGTCTATCGCCGCGATTAGGCTGATGCTCACTGGCGGACGCGGCCGAGGCAGGCGGTAAAAACTGTCGTCAAGATGCACCCCTTGCGCGTCCTCACCCGGGTGGATGCAGATCGCCTGGCTTGCGGTCAGCAGATATCCCGGCAACAGGAACCTATCGAGCAAAGCCAGGATCCGAGGGTCCTCGGTAATGTCTTCAAACACCTCGCCACGTGCCACCAGCGTATAGACCCGCTCGGTCAGAAACCCTTCGAAGTCGTTGCGGCCCAGATAGGCGCCCAGATGAGGCGTCAACCCTTCCCGAACCTGGGCCAGGGTCGCAGGATCCAGGAAGTCATCGACAACCGTGTAGCCGTCCTGGATCATCCGGAGGTTATGGGCCTCGACATCGAAATCGGTGTTTTGCATTCCGACCTCCGCAGTTATCCCAAAGCTGTCATCACAACACCTAGCGCCGTCAACCCGCCGCCCAACATTTGGCGCACAGTGAGGCGCTCATTGAACAACCGCCGTCCGGTCGCAGCCGCAATTGGAGCTTCGATCACCCCGACGGCTCGCACTTGACCAGCAGGAGCCATTGCCAAAGCCGCGAACCAACAGGCAGAGGCCGCCGCACCAAACAAGCCCGCTCCAAGTGAAACCCTCCAAGACTTGGCCACCGCCCGCAGGACGCTGGGTTTCCAAATCGCCAGCATTCCTCCAAGCACCAGCGTTTGTAGTGACTGCGCCACCACCACGCCAGCCAATCCCGCATAGATCGGATGCCGGGGTTCCAAGGCTAGGCCCGCCTGTCGATAGCCGTTCAAGGCAAAAGCGAACGCTAAGCCTGACACCAAGCCAAACATCGATCCCAAAACCGCGCTGCGGGCATCGTCGACCTTCGGCCACGACAAAATGGTCAGGCCCAGGCTCGTCATGCCGATCCCCAGCCATTTCCAGCTATTGAGATCATCGCCAAAAGCCAGCCACCCCAATATGGCCCCAAGCGGCAATGACGCTTGTTGCATGAAGGTCGCCACTGCAAATCCCGAGCGGTGCATCGCCACCAACAAGGCTGCCGTCGCGCAGATTTGAGCCATCGCTCCGATCGAAATGAACAGCCAAAATCGCGCCACCCAGTGAGGATGGGCATTTGGCGTCAGGGCATGGGCGACGGTCAGCAGGGCAATTGAGAACGGCAAACCAAACAGGAAACGCACGAGCGTCGCGCCCCAGGGTCCGGCATCCCCAATCAGCCCACGCTGCAGAACGTTTCGCGCAACCTGCAGCGGAGCCGCTGCCGCGGTCAGTATGATCCAGAGCATGTCTGTGACTCCTGAGGAGGAGCCTAAAACCCGCTGGCGATGGCGTCCGGTGCGCTCTTTTCCTTGCGCGCGAAGAGGTTGTTGAGCGCGTTCACATAGGCCTTGGCCGAGGCGGTCAGGGTGTCGGTGTCCGCGGCCTGGCCGGTGGCGATCCGACCATCCTCTTCCAACCGCACCGAGACCTGAGCCTGGGCGTCGGTGCCCTCGGTCACCGCATGCACCTGGAACAGCCTCAAGATTGCCCCATGCGCCACCGCTTCATGGATGGCGTTGAATACAGCGTCCACCGGTCCATCCCCGGTCGCAGAAGCCGAGCGCTCCACGCCGTCGATCGTGACAGTCAGTTCGGCCTGCTGCGGTCCCTCGGTCCCGGCGATCACCCGCAGGGACTTGACCTGGATGCGATCCGACCCCGACGCCAAGGCGTCATCCACCAAGGCCACGATGTCGTCGTCGAACACGTGCTTCTTCTTATCGGCCAAGTCTTTGAACCGTTGGAACGCCTCGTTCAGCGCATTCTGACCCAGCTCATAGCCCAGGGATTTCAGCTTCTCCCGGAAGCCGGCGCGCCCTGCATGTTTGCCCATGACCAGATTGGAGCCGCCCTGCCCGACCGTCTCAGGGCTCATAATCTCATAAGTTCCGCGGTCCTTCAGCATCCCGTCCTGATGGATACCGCTCTCATGGGCAAAGGCATTCTTGCCGACGATGGCCTTGTTGAACTGCACCGGAAAACCGGTGATCGCTGACACGTAGCGGCTGGCGCGGGTGATGTGCTGCGGCTCAACATCGGTGAAATAGGGCAAGCGATCGCCACGTACTTTCAGCGCCATGACGACCTCTTCCAGTGCCGCATTGCCGGCGCGCTCGCCGATGCCGTTGATGGCGACCTCGATCTGCCGTGCGCCCCCTTGAATTCCGGCCAGGCTATTGGCGACGGCTAGGCCTAAATCATTGTGGCAGTGGGTCGACAGGATGATTTGGTCGGCCCCCGGCACGTGTTCCAGAATGTCGCGGAAAATGTCGCCGTATTCGCTGGGATAGCTGTAGCCCACTGTGTCGGGCAGATTGATCGTCGTCGCTCCGGCCTTGATCGCGGCCTCTACACAACGCCGCAGGAAGTCCTGCTCGGTGCGGGTCGCATCCTGGGCTGACCACTCCACGTCATCACACAGATTGCGCGCATGGCTGACTGAGCCAGTGATCATCTCCAAGATGTCTTCCTGGCTGGCGCGCAGGATGTGGTCGCGATGGCTTGGGCTGGTGGACAGGAAGGTGTGGATGCGACCGCGCTTGGCCGGTTTGATCGCCTCCGCGCACCGCTCGATATCGCCCACACCGGCCCGGGCCAGGCCGCAGATCGTGCTCTCGGTGACAATTTCGGAAATGCGCAGCACAGCCTCAAAATCGCCGTTCGAGGCGATGGGGAAGCCCGCCTCAATCACGTCGACCTTCATCTCTTCGAGGATCTTGGCCAGCTCCAGCTTCTCGTCCAGCGACATGGAGGCACCCGGCGATTGCTCGCCGTCGCGCATGGTCGTGTCGAAGACGATGACCCGGTCTTTGGGGTCACGGGGGGCTTCCACCGCGACGGGTGCGGTGGTGTCGTTGGAGGGCTCAGGGGCCGATTGGGTCATGGTGCTGCTCTGGTTTCGCGGGTGTTTTAGAAGGGTCAGGCTTCGGGGTCATCCCCTGAAACGCCCGGCCGCGAATTCGCGCAGCCTAAAGGGGCGCCCAGGGGCGGCTAAGCCCCAGCGAAAGGAGAAGCAAGCTGTGCGGCGACATACGCATGGCAGTCTGCCTATCGAAACCCGACCGATTGCGCAAGAGTCTTGCTCAAATGGGTCGATTAACTCGCAACCACGGCAAGAACCTTCCTCACGGCGGGGCGTGCGGTCATTCGCGCGGTATGTTCCGCGATCTTGGGGAAGAGCGCGGGGTCGATCCCATCGCGCGGCAACCAGCCTGCAACGGTGAAGAGGTATGCATCGCAGGTCGAATAGGCCTCACCCATCACCCAAGGCCCCTTGAAGAGCTCGCGTTCAATGAGCGCCATCGCGTCAGCGAAAACTTCCGGCGCCTTACGTGCCAGTTCTTTGATCGCCTCCGGATCGTCGGCCCAACGATAACCCCGAAACCTGTGCGCAGCCGCCGGATGCACCCACGAGCAGAGATAGGTGTTGAAAGCCTGCACCTGCGCCATGGCATAGGCATCACCAAGCGGTGCCAGCTTGGCCGCAGGGTGGATCTCGGCAATGTAGCTCAGGATCGCCGGTGCCTCGGTGATCACCCCGCGCTCCGTCGCCAGGGCCGGCACCCGCGACTTGGGATTGATCGCCAAGAATTCGGGCTGGCGCTGCGCGTCAGCGCGGAAATCGACAATCTCGATCTCATAATCAGCCCCGGCTTCCTCCAGGGCTATATGGCACGCCAAGCCGATAGTGCCTGGAAAGGTGAAGAGTTTCAGCATTATCAGGGCTCCCTCGGTGGCCATTGTTGCGCGCCATGGAGGACGCGGACGACATTCACAACATCAACGTCAATCTCGATGACAACAAGATAGGGCGTGCCCGTCACGACGAGCTCTCGCGTATTAGATAGTCGGCCTAAAGGGGTTCGCCCGGCCATCGATCCCAGACGTCCAACCGCGCCTTCGATCCGATCCTGAATGCGAAGCGCCGATTGAACACTGTCCCGGGCGATGTAGTAGACGATGGCATCCAGGTCTTGGTCGGCAGACTCCGCCCAAACGACTCTCAACCGGCAGCTCTCCGGGCCAAGAGGACGTCACGGCGCTGGCGGCCTTTGGCCAAGACCTCATCGTGGGTCATGGTCCGCCCTGTCTTGATATCATCAAGGCCCTCCTGAACCATGGCCCGGTGCCAAGTGTCATAGTCCAGCACACGGTCCACGGCTTCCAATATGAGAGACTCCACCGTAGCGCCCTTTTGTAGCGCAAGGGTATCCAGGCGCACTTTGAGGTCTTCGGTGAGTTCAATCGTCACATGTTTGGTCATGCTGATCTCCTGGCCGAAGCCTAACCCTATTCACCGACTTTGTCAGCCTCACGCGACCGCAGCCAGCCGCGCGCCAACCAACCAATCCCGATCCAAACTGCGGCAATTGCGGCCAGCCAAACATACTGCCCTGCCCCGCCGCCCCTCATCGCCGCGACCACGGAATTCCCCGCAAAGGCTGTCAGCGCAATCTTCGGAATGATGCCCAACGCCGTCCCGCCGGCGAAATCCACCACCCGCATCGGCGTCACGCCCGCCGCCATGTTCACAACGATAAACGGCGCCGAGGGCACCAACCGCACGATCAGACTAGCCAGAAAGCCGTTGGCTCCCACCAAATCCATGAACCGTTGCATGCTATCGCCTGAAAGAGTCTTCAGCGCCTTGGCCCCGGCGAACCGACCCAGATAGAACCCGACCAGCGAAGAGACCATCGTCCCGACCCAGCTATAGGCCAGCCCCAGCCCCGGCCCAAACGCCACCACCGCAGCAGCGATCAACACAAACTGCGGCACACCGATAAAGGCCAAGAGAGCAAAGGCCAGCACGGCCACCGGCAGCGCCCAAGGTCCAGGCGCGGCCCCCAGCCAGTGTTCCACCGTCGCCTCGCCGTTGAAGCCCAACACCTGGGCTCCGAACAGGAACACCAGCCCGACCCCACCAAACAGCACAAACGACACCGCTAGCGTCCGCCAAGTCTGGCGATCCATATTGGTGACGAAGGCGAGCAGACGACGCATGTGCGCTGGGTCGCCTGTTCGACGCTTCAGGTCAAGCAACGCCTATGCCTTTGGCCCGGCATCGGCTACACCCCGCCCCGTTTGTTCCAACCCCTGCTAACGAGTCTCCGGCCATGTCCCTTGAGTCCACAACGCTCAGCCGTGTGAAGCCCTCCGCCACCATGGCCACCGATCAGAAGGCCCGCGAATTGAAAGCTCAGGGCAAGGACGTCATTAGCTTGGGTGCCGGCGAGCCCGACTTCGACACGCCCGACAACATCAAGGACGCTGCCATCAAGGCGATCCGTGACGGCAAGACCAAGTACACCACCGTCGATGGCATCCCGGAGCTGAAGCAGGCCATCGTCGACAAGTTCGCCCGGGAAAACGGCCTGACCTACAAAACCGGCCAAGTGAACGTCTCGCCCGGTGGCAAGCCGGTGATCTTCAACGCCATGATGGCCACCCTAAACCCCGGCGACGAAGTCGTGGTGCCGACCCCCTATTGGGTCAGCTATCCCGACATGGTGCTCCTCGCTGGTGGCACGCCGGTCTTCGCGCCGACCACGGCGGCCACCGGATTCAAGCTGCGCCCGGCTGATCTTGAGGCGGCCATCACGGCCAGGACTCGCTGGCTGATCCTCAATTCCCCGTCCAACCCCTCAGGCGCGGCCTATACCAAGGCTGAGCTGCGGGCCTTGGCCGACGTGCTGCTGCGCCATCCCCAGGTCTGGATCCTGACGGACGACATGTACGAACACCTGCTGTTCGACGATATGGCGTTCTGGACCATAGCCCAGGTGGAGCCGGCCCTCTATGACCGCACGCTCACCATGAACGGGGTCTCCAAGGCCTACGCCATGACCGGTTGGCGGATCGGCTATGCCGCCGGCCCCGAGCCGCTGATCAAGCTGATGGGCAAGGTGATGAGCCAGACCACCTCTAACCCCTCCTCCATCTCCCAATGGGCGGCGGTCGAGGCGCTGAACGGCCCGCAAGACTTCATCAAGCCCAATGCGCGCCTGTTCCAGGATCGCCGCGATCTGGTGGTCTCCATGCTCAACCAAGCCAGCGGTCTGGTCTGCCCAACGCCGGAGGGGGCCTTCTATGTCTATCCCTCCTGCGAGGCCCTGATCGGCAAGACTGCGCCGTCAGGCCGGGTGATCGGCGGCGACAAGGACTTTGCCAACGAGTTGCTCGAAACCGAAGGCGTGGCGGTGGTGTTCGGCGAGGCCTTCGGCCTCTCGCCGTTCTTCCGGATCAGCTACGCGACCTCGCATGCCGTCCTGGAAGACGCCTGTGGTCGGATCCAGCGGTTCTGCGCCTCGGTGAAATAGCCGTGAGCGTCGTTAATCTGAACCAAGCGCGAAAAGCCCGGGACAAGGCGGCGGACAAGGCCTTGGCCGTCGAAAACCGTGTCAAGCATGGCCGCACCGGGGCGGATAAATCGCAGGCGAAACAATTAGCAAGCAAGATCAAGCGCGGCCTTGATGGGGCAAAACTCTCGGACTAGCATTTGGCTTGGATCATATTGGCGACGAAACCGGAGAGAGTCATTGAAGCTATTGTCATTCGCGGTGGCCGCTACGGCGCTGATGTTTTCAAGTTCAGTTGCGGCTGGCCAGCAAGATTTCACCCTGATCAATTCGACCGGCTACACACTCAATGAGGTCTATGTGTCGCCGTCGAAGATCAATGACTGGGAGGAAGATGTCCTTGGCGTCGATATCCTCAAGGATGGCAACCGCACCAGCATCACGTTTAGTCGCGATACCGACGCCTGCCTCTGGGACCTCAAGGTCGTCTATGACGACGGCGAAACCGCCGAGTGGGACGCCATCAATCTCTGCAATATCTCGGTCGCCAATATCAGCTATGATCGTAAGTCCGGCGATACCTCGATCGAGGTTGACTAAGTCGCCATCTGGGCCGGCACGGCGCTATCACGAAATGCAGCCGGGATAGCGTTATAGAGCGTGGCGGGCGAGAGGTTCAGGCGTTGGCGCGCCGCGACCAACGGCTCGGCAAACAGGGCCTCATAGTCCTCGCCCAACAACCAAGCTGCAGCCTTGCCGCGCTGATAACCCTGCCAAATCGTCCGCACATAGGGGTAATCTCCGCCCCGCGCGCGCAGGGCCGCGCCGACCCCGATCAACGCCCAACCCAGGCCCTTAGTTTGGGCATACGAGAAAGCGACCAAACAGGCCTCACCTAAGCCGTCGCGATGATAGCCACTCAAGATATGCCACACATCATGCACATCGCGGGTCCGGCGGCCCATCCAAGCATAGGGATGCTGCACCTCAATTTCCCCACCCGATTGGCGGCTGATCTCAGCTAGGCCCTCGGCAGACAGTTGCTCCGTGCGTATGAACTCCCGATAAGCCGCACCCACCGTGCCCGGCGCAAAGCCATCGAGCCAAGCATCATCCATCAGCCTTTCGGCGAACTCTTTACCCTCAAAAGCGATCCGGCCGCCCTGGGTGGTGGTCAACAGTCGGTGATAGGCCTCGCTGGTCGCCGTGCCGTTCAGGGCCCGCATGATCTCAAAGACCTGATCGGTGGCCTCCTTGTCGTTCAGCAACCGCCGCAACGCCTTGAAAGCGGCGCGCCAATCGTTCTTAGGTTTGGCGATCTTCACGTTGGCGGATTGGGTGGGCTTCAGGCTGATAACATCGGCAGTCATGGGAACACTCTGGTGAGCTTCGATGCATAAAGATGACGCATGCGTCATCTTTATGCAAGTGGTTTTTCGGTGGCGTCCTCGCCCGATTTCAAGCTCTCTAGCGCAACAATGCCAAGACTTCGCAAACGCTCGATTCTATTGGCCGGTCACGCCACCTCCATGGCCCTGGAACCCGAATTCTGGACCGTGCTCGACGAGATGGCCTCAGGCGAGGGTCTAAGCCTAGCCGCCCTCATCGCACGCCTAGACCAATCCCGCGCTGACCGCCCCCTAGCCTCAGCCTGCCGCGTAGCGGCGCTGGGGTTTGCGCGCACCAAATGCTCCACCTTGGGGGGAGCTGTCAGCGAAGCTGACTGAGGGGGTCGAAGGGCGTAGACCTGTCGACTGGAACCCCCTCCGGCGCTTCGCACCACCTCCCCCAAACCGCGC
>JANLPK010000338.1:0-1981 GCA_031367205.1 Alphaproteobacteria bacterium | reverse complement strand
TCACTAGGTCTTCCCGCTGGGCACCCGGAAACTGGGTCATCATCGGCGGTGGCGCGGAGCGCTTTGCAGCGTGAAACTTCCGCGCCTCATCGATCAACACCCGGCGCATGGTGCGGCCGGCCACGGCCAACATATGACCCTGGTCTGCAATGTGGCTGGGCATGGACTGGATCAGCCTTAGGGAGGCTTCATTGACCAAATCGGTGGGTTGGATCCGGCCCTTCATATCATCGCGCGACAGGATCGCGCGGGCCACATGGCGCATGTCTTGATAGACCGCAGCCAGCAGGTCTTGCGGGTCGGCAGTGCCAACCCCCAGCTTTGCGTCCTCATGGCCTGTGGTCAGAGACATGGAGGTATTCTCCACCAGAAACGTTACGAAACAAAGGCTGGTACGCGGCGCGGTGATTGGAAACTCGCAATTGCCCTTGATCGCGATGCCGAAGTTTGGCCTCCTTGATTCTATGGACTTCACCAAAGCCTGTCGCGAGATGTTTGCAGCCCATAGGGTCGAGGCCTTCGGGGGCACATTTCATGTACCCGCAGCCCGGGAATATAGCTGCCTGTTCTCTTGGGACAGCGGTTACCACGCCCTGGCGCTGAGCCACCTAGATCGAGCTGCAGCGGTCGAAGAGTTGCGAGTGCTCTATGCGTCGAACACCACCGATGAGGGCCTGTTGGCGCATGAGCGGCCGATGCCAGGTGCCGAAGCGCGAACCAAGCTTGTGGTGGAGTGGTTGGGGCCCATCTATCGCCCCGATGGCCGCAGTTGGTTGATCGATCCACCGGTCGGGGCGTTTGCCACAGCTCTGATTTATGACCCGAAGTTTGACAACGATACCCGGCTACTGGACGCCGCAACCGACGTACTGTTGACCACTTTGCGCGAACGGACGCTGGTACCGGGCGTCGCCCCGGTAATCTTGCATCCCCTGGAGTCCGGTGCCGACGCTTCGCCGCTCTATGATCCGATTGTTGATGCCTCCTCGCGCCGTGCCTTGTTGACCAGTCACCACAAGCTGAGCGTCGATCTGGAGGCGGTGGCCTATGATCCAGCCAAAGCCCGGGCCAGCGGCCATAGCTTCATCGTGACAGATCCTATCTTTTGCGGCTGGTGCCTCTTGGCCTTGGAGGAACTCGCCGATGCCTGGCGGCGCGCGGGCAAGTTCGCGACGGCCAATCGGTTGGATCGCCGCGCCGCGAGGCTGGCGCAGGCCTTAGTGGCTGAGCTCTGGTGCGAAGATCTGGCGATGTTCGTTGGCTATGACCATGTGGGTCAGCGACAGCTTAAGGTTTCCACCCTGGGCGGCATCATCCTGGCGGGCAGTCGTAACATCATCAAGACCGGGCATTCCGCCAAGGTCATCTCGGCGCATTTGCATCCTGACACATCGAAATTCTGGGGCCTTGCGGGCGTAGCGTTTAATCCGTTGAACGGCTTAGAGATCGACTCCAAGGCTCTGCTCTGGCGCGGGGATGTGGTGTGGGGAGCCACCCAGTACTGGGCCTATCTGGTCTTAAACCGCAACGGATTTGGCGAGCGAGCCGCTAAGGCGCGGACGCAGCTAGAAGCCCTGATCACCCAAAGTGGCTTCCGCGAATACTATAGCGCCCAAACCGGTCAGGGTTTTGGGGCCGGAGAGACGGGCGGCTTTACCTGGCCCGCCTTAGTCTTGGAGATGGCAAGCGCGGCACGCATTGCCCCATTGGCAGCTTCGCCGCATAGTTGATCCTCAACCAAACGTCTGGGGAGGCGGCAATGCAACGCAATTGGACACTGGCCGGCATCGGCGCGGCCCTGATCCTTGCAGGTTCGCTCTTGGCCCACGCCATTCAGACAGCGGGCGGCACCACCGTCACGGACGTCAGATTCCCGGCCCCCAAGGGCGTGACCCTTTCGGGTCTGCTCTATGTGCCGCGCGGTGTGGATGCGGCCCATCCGGCACCTGCCGTCCTGATCAGCCACGGCTACATCAATACG
>JANLPK010000268.1:0-3018 GCA_031367205.1 Alphaproteobacteria bacterium | reverse complement strand
CGGCCTGATGGCGATGCTGGCGTCTGAGCGCCAACAGTGGAAGCTGGTCGGCGTGGGCCTCAAGGATGTCCGCGCAATCCTGGGTCCCGACACGCGGATCGGCAAGCGGCGCTCGACCTTCGAGGTGGCTCCCACTGTTGATGCCGACGCGGCCATCGAGGCGATGATCGTTCGCGAGCCGATCACCGTGATCCTCAGCGATCGTGGCTGGATTCGCGCCGCCAAGGGCCGGGTCGAGGATCCTTCGGAATTGAAATACAAAGAGGGCGACAAGCACGGCTTCGTGGTCCCAGCTGAGACTACCGACAAGCTGCTGATCTTCGCCTCGGACGGTCGGTTCTTCGCCTTGCCCTGCGACAAGCTGCCTTCGGCGCGCGGCCACGGTGAGCCGCTACGCCTGATGCTCGATCTGGATGACAAGACCGATATCATCGACATCTTCCCGCACAAGCCGGGTAGCAAGCGGGTGATTGCCTCCAAGGAGGGCTACGGCTTCGTGCTGCCGGAGGAGGAGGCGCTCAGCTTCCGTCGCGCGGGCAAGCAGGTGCTCAACGTCGGTGCCAAGGGTGCGGCTTTCGCTATGCCCGCCACGGGCGACCACCTTGCGGTCATTGGCGACAACGGCAAGATCCTGATCTTTCCCCTGGCCGAACTGCCCGAAATGCCGCGCGGAAAGGGCGTCAAACTCCAGGCCTACCGCGAGGGCGGTCTGCGCGACGCGGTGGTCTTCAATGCCGACGACAGCGCCACCTGGATCGACACTGCCGGGCGCACCCGGGTCTGGACCGAATGGCGCGACTGGGTGGCCAAGCGGGCGGCGGCGGGCAAGCTTGCGCCCAAGGGGTTCCCGGCGAGTAAGAGGTTTAAGCCGAGATAGGGTTTGGCTCCGCCATTCTAATCCAGCTTCGCTTCAAACCGGCCCCAAGGCACCATCCGCCAGCCCCGCTCATGCAGATAATAGAGCACGATCTTGGTCACCGCTTCGAGCGAGGTGATTGAGATGGCGTATTTGGCGTTGCCCGTCACGATCATGCTAAGAATGAAGGTGTCCAAGCCGCCGATGACGCGCCACGACACAGCCTTTGCGAACGACCTGAGTCGAGCGTCGGGTGCCCAACCGACAAGTCTCCAGCCGCGTTCGTGGAAATAATAGAGCGCGATCTTGGTGAAGATCTCCATCCCGGCGATGGCGCTGGCCGCGCCCACATGTCGAGTGACAAAGAAGCTCAAGAGGAAAGTATCGATGGTCGCCAACACCCGCCAGGTGGTCGCCTTTGCCAGGGCCCGAGCGTGAGAATCGATTTCTGGAAACAGTCGCGGCTTTCGAACGATCGCGGCTTCGGAAATCGACATCGGCACCAGCAAGCTCCTTATGGGACAGACGACTGTCTACCAACGCCGCCCGTTGGCGCAGCGAGAGAAAATCTGATCTGGGCAATAGGGATGTCCGTATTCCAGCCCCGGCGCATATGCCCTTCCCTGAGTCCTCCGACTTGTTATGATCGGGCATTAAACTTCGGGGAATCATCATGTCATTTCGAATTCGTCTGCTCGCGACCGCATTTGTCGCTTCTGCTCTGGCCTTTGCGCCAACCGTTTACGCCAAGACACCACCTGTTGCCGCGACCGTCTCGCCTGAAAGCGTCGGGTTTGATTCTGCACGCTTGAAGAAGCTCGACACCGCCATGGCCAAGGTTGTCGCCGACGGTCGGGTCGCCGGCATGACCACCTTGCTGGTCCGCCACGGCAAGGTGGTGGAGTTCAACACATACGGCAAATCTGATCTCAGCACCGGTGCCGCGATGAGCAAGGATCAGATCGTGCGCATCTATTCGATGTCTAAGCCGATCACCGGCGTCGCCATGATGATCCTGTTCGAGGAGGGCAAGTGGCGGCTGGACGACCCGGTGACCAAGTTCCTGCCGGAACTGAAGGACATGAAGGTCATGACCGGCGTGGACGAAAAAGGTGAGCTGATCACCGTGCCTGTCACCCGCGCGCCGACCATGCGCGAGATCATGAGCCACACAGCGGGCTTCGGCTACGGCTTGGGCGATAAGCATCCCGTGGACAAGCTGTTCCGCGCGCGCCGCGTGCTGGGCTCCGAGGGTCTAAAGGCTATGGTCGACAAGGTGGCTGACATCCCGTTGATGTTCCAGCCCGGAACCAACTGGTCCTATTCGGTGGCGGTGGACCTGCAAGGCCTGATCATTGAGCGCATTTCGGGCCAGAAGTTCGGCAACTTCCTGCGGGCGCGTGTGTTTGGGCCGCTGAAGATGGACGACACAGGCTTCTACACCGGTCCTGATAAGGCCGACCGTCTGGCGACCCTCTACATGACCGACCCCAAGACCTACAAGATGGTCCCAGCCAATGACCTGTTCGGCAACAACCCTCCGGACTACACCAAGCCCCCTGCGCTGGAATCCGGCGGCGGTGGACTGGTCTCGACAACGGCAGACTACGGCCGCTTTGCCCAGATGCTGGTGAACAAGGGTGAGCTTGACGGGGTGCGTCTCTTGTCTCCCGCCGCCGTGGAGCTGATGGGCACCAATGTAATCCCCGACAATGTGTTGGTGAACACCAACGGATCTAACGGGCTGAGGTTTAATAGCGCCGTGGGCTTCGGCCTGGACTTCATGGTGGTCAATGATCCGCGCAAGGCCGGCAGCTTGACCGGCAAGGGCGAGATGAGCTGGGGCGGGGCGGCCGGGACTTGGTTCTGGGTCGATCCCACCAACGACATGTATTTCGTCGGCATGATCCAGCGGCTGGGCGGCACGGGCGGGGATGACCTGGGCAGCCAGGCGCGGACGCTCACCTATCAGGCACTGACACATCCCGAGAAGTAGAGAGGGCGTGAAATTGCGCCCCCGCTGGGGGAGCTGGCGCGAAGCGCCTGAGCAACCATGTTCATGCGGCATGAGTTTTGACCCAAGGCTGTTGTCTTTGCAGGACGAGGTTTGCGGCCTCGATGAGCTTGCGCATGACCGCGACGATGGCGACCTTAGGAGGCTT
>JANLPK010000215.1:0-16295 GCA_031367205.1 Alphaproteobacteria bacterium | reverse complement strand
TTCGATGAGGCGAGCTCAGGAATTGGTGCGGACGTTTATACCCGCAGGGATCAGTCTTTCCGAGGAGTTGATCGCCGACCGCCGCCGCGAGGCCAAGCGCGAAAGGCGCAAATGACCAAGTTCATCATGGACGCTTCGGCTGTGTTGGCGGTGGTCAACAATGAACCCGGCGCGGATTATGTGTGGGACCGAATGCCCGGCTCCAGTATCTCATCGGTGAACTATGCCGAGGTCATCACGAAACTGATCGAGTACGGGAGCACTGCATTAGCTGCCCGGGAAGCCGTCGACGACTATCTCTTGGAGGTCATCTCTGTAGACGCCGAACTTGGGGCACGCATGGGAACACTGCATGAAGTCACTCAACGCAAGAACATTTCCCTCGGCGACCGGGCCTGCCTAGCGCTGGCAGAGCGCCTCAAACTGCCCATCCTCACCGCTGACCGCGCCTGGGCAAAAATCGATCTGGGCTTGACCATTGAGCTGATCCGCTGAAGGTCACATCCATGACCGTGACCTCCAGTATCGACCCCGCCGAGGTTGAGCGCTTTTCCCGCATTGCAGCCGAGTGGTGGGATCCCAAGGGCAAGTTCGCGGCCCTGCATAAGTTCAACCCTGTGCGGTTGGCCTTCATCCGCGAGCAAGCCCTACTGCGGTTTGGCCGCGATGCCCGCGCGCGCAAACCCTTCGAAGGCCTGCGGTTGTTGGATATCGGCTGCGGGGGTGGGCTGCTTTGTGAACCGATGACCCGATTGGGCTTCGTGGTCACCGGCGTGGACGCCTCAGCGCGCAATATCGGCACCGCCGGCACGCACGCCGCTGAACACGGTCTCGAAATCGACTACCGCGCCTCTACGGCTGAGGACCTGTTGGCCCAGGGCACGGCCCCCTTCGACGTGATCCTCAATATGGAAGTCATCGAGCATGTCGCCGATCCTGGCGAATATCTGCGCAGCTGTGGCCGGTTGCTGGCCCCCGGCGGGTTAATGATCGTGGCGACGCTCAATCGCACGCTCAAGGCCTTTGCCCTGGCCAAGATCGGGGCCGAGTATGTGCTGCGCTGGGTGCCGGCCGGCACGCACGATTGGTCCAAGTTCCTGCGGCCCGACGAACTGCGCGGTTTCCTGGCGGGTGAAACCCTGGCCATGCAAGGGCCATTTGGGGTCAGCTATGACCCATTGGGTGGCCGCTGGGCCCGTTCTTCGGACTGCGACATCAACTACATGATGACTGTGACCCGCGACCCGGCGTAAAGCAGGCGCTGAAATTCAAGAGATTGAACCGATCCATGCCTTCCCTTCGCGTGCTCAGTCACGCCTTCCGCGCTTGGCGGCGCAATACCAAGTGGGCCAAGCACGAGCCGGAGACGCCTTACTTGGCTGACCTGTTGTCCGGTTCGCCGGTCTGTCTTCATATTGGGGCCAGCGATGGCCGCCATTCCTATGTGATCACCCAGGTGGCACCTGAGGCCCGCATTCATGCCTTCGAGCCCTCGGCCTTCACCTTTGAGGTGCTGAAACTCTGCCTCGCCTGGCACGGCATCGCCCGCCAGGTCACCGCTAACCACGCGGCGGTCTCTGACAAGCCGGGCGAGTTATTGCTGGTAACGCCCAAGAAGACCTCAGGTCGCATGGGCCGGGCCTATGCCTTCGTTGCCGAGCACCCGCCGGAGGGCAAGGTACGTCCTGATCTTGAGGATACCGGCGTTGAACTCCAGCCCACCCCGGTGGTGACCCTGGACGACTATTGCCAAAAGGCCCATATCGCCCGCATCGACTTCATCCGCATGGATATCGAGGGGGCCGAGCAAAAGGCGCTGATGGGCGCCATCGGCATCATCGACCGCGACCATCCTCATGTGTTGATCGAGATCCATCCCGCCATGCTGACTGAGCGGTTCGGCGGCTCAGCAGACGCCGTGGTCGATATCTTCCGCTCGCGGGGATACCGGATGTTTGCGCTCAACGGCGACCGGTTGGAGGAGCGCACCACGGTGCTGCCGGGGGCTGACTGGAAGGACTACTTCTTCGTCCACCCGTCGCGGGCTCCGAAGTTACCGGATGGCGTGTTTAAGGCGCGGATGGCGGCCTAGGCTGGGTTTGTGTGTTCCAGCGTGATCTCGCTGAACTGAAACATCGGCTCAACGTTCGAATAGTTGAGCAGATCGCCTTGCAGTTGGGCTAGGTGCGGGAACAGCGCCGCCTCATAGGCCGCCTTCGATTCAACGAAGAAGTGTGCTGTGGCGACATAGGTGGGATCCGGCCAGGGCGAGCCGGGCGAGACGCCACGCTCGACGCTCACGGACTTCACAGCCGCACCCAATAGCTCAATGGCCATAGGAATGTGGACGCGCTCATAATAGTCGTGATCAAACTTGGTCTCCGGTGCCGCCGGATAGAAGATGCTGATCTTGATCATTTTGCCTGCCGTTCTCGCCGGGCCACCAGGTCGTCAAGACTTAGCGACTCCACCAGTTCCAGCACCGTGCCGTCAGGGTCCTTGAAGCAGACAAAGCGTCCACCGGATTGACCATTTGCCAGCACCACGCGGGCAGGAGGGCCGACCAGTTCCACGCCCATCCCCGCCAGCGTCGCCAGATCGGCGTCCATGTTGCTGGTCGCCAGGGCGAGCCGCGCCAGGCCCAAGTGATAGAGATGGGGATAGGGCGGGGCGGTGTCGTTGGGCGTCTGCCATTCCAACAGATCGATGACCAACGGATGCTCGGCCCCCTCGAGCGCCATCAGCCCACCCTTGACCAGATAGGGCGGCATACCGACGGCGGCGGCGACATCAGGCGTATTTGTGGGCGGCACCATCCACACAACCCGAAACCCTAGGGTCTCATAGAACACCCGTGACCGATCAAAGTCGGAGACGTTGATGTTCACATGCACCATGCCGCTGACATGAAAGCGTGTGGTCATCGACCGCCCTCGACGCTGGGCACATAGCCGACAGTGACCGACATGGTGTTGTCGACCACGATCTTCTGGCCGCTGATGAAGCGAGACTCATCGCTGGCCAGGAACAAGACGGTTGCGGCAATGTCTTGGGCGGTGCCCAGCGGGCTTGCCCCGTGGGCCGAGCGATTGGTGGCGGGCATGATTGCGGCAGCCACCACCTTTGGTCCGAACTCCCGGACCATCGGAGTGTCCATGCCGGACGGATGCACAGAATTGCAGCGGATATTCATGCCGCCCTGGGCACAGTGGACGGCCACCGAACGGCTCAGGGCCTCCACCGCACCCTTGGCCGCACAATAGGCCGCCACCAGAGACTCGCCCTGGATCGAGGCGATCGAGGCCATATTGATGATCGAGCCGCCGCCGGACGCCCGCATCGCCGGGATCGCGTGCTTGCAGCCAAAGAAGGTGCCGTCGGCGCTGACGGCCATCACGAACCGGTAATCCGCCTCAGTGGTGGACTCGATGGTGCCAGCCTCAACCACCCCGGCATTATTGACCAACACGTCCAGCCGACCATAGTCGGCCATAACGGTGGCGATCAGCGCTACCCAACCCGCCTCTTCGCGAACGTCCTGGCGGATAAACCGCGCGCCCTGCCCGATCTCGTGCGCCACCCGCTCACCATTGGCCACGTCCACATCGGTGAGGATCACCCGAGCGCCCTCGGCCACGAACAGCCGCGCGTCTGCCTCGCCGAGCCCTTTGGAGGCCCCGGTGATGATGGCGACTTTGCCGGATAGTCTACCCATGTTGTTTGTCCCCCAGGTCTTCGCGACTGTTGTCTCACGATAAGAGATTGGGTCCGCGACAAGTCAACTCTGATTGGGCTTCCGGGCTCACCGTCGCTGGCAAGATCTAAGCGCGGACCGCCTTGCGCAGGGCTTCATTGATCCGGGACTGCCAGCCTGGCCCGCCCGATCTGAACCGCTCGATCACATCGCGGTCGATCCGCAGGCTAACGAGCTGTTTGTTCGATCCCGCCGGTCGACCCCGTGTCTTGGGGAATGCCGCCAGAATGTGCGCCGGAATATCATCGCCGCGCAGAGCCTGGGCGAAGTCCTGGCTGGTCCATTCGGGATTGTCGTCGATAACCACGGTAGGGGATTTAGCGGACATAGCGGCGCATCTCCTTGGCTCGGGCTCTCCTAAGGCTGATCACCCGGACAATCCGATTGCGGTCTGTCCCAGCATCACAGAAGGCCTCACCATCAATGTAACCATAGAGCCGAAATCTCGGCTCCGCGAAGCGATCATCCCGGACAAACGCCAAGACATCTAATTCCGCCGCCCGAGCCAAGGAAACCCGATGCTTGGCGATATTGATCACGTCCTTGGCCGGATCGAACTCGATGATCATTGGAGATATTTGTAGCTATATTAAATCGGATAGTCAAGAATACATGTAGCTACGCAATGGAATGCGAACGCTCGTCACTCGGGGAAGAATTCCGCGATAATCGGAACGTGATCGCTGATCTTGGCTGCCACCCAATCGGAATATGACCCCAGGTCCATCGACTTCGTGCGTCTACGCATGTCTGCCGACGCAAATAGGTAATCGATGTGGTAGCGATTCTCCGGAGACCAACGGTGGAAGTGGGTTGCTGCAGATTCCCGACCGTGCTCTTCGTTGTGTTGCTCATGCCAGATGCTCTTGAGCCCAAGTGAGTCTAGGCGCTGGAGCGCGCCAGCGAACCTACGGGGAATCGACTTTCCGTTGTCCCAAATAGTATTTTGATTGAAGTCGCCGCCGCAGACTACCGAACCGTCCGCCAGGAATTCGGACAACTCATCTAGGGCGCGGAGGGTGGGTGTGACATAATCGCGGGCGGGTAACGTCCATACCCCCAGTATCTTCAGGTGTTGTCCGCCTCGGACAGCGTGCGTCGGAAGATACCAATTCTCGCTGCAGACCATGGCCGGGGCAATGTTCCAGCCGTTGAAGCCAAGGATCGCCAATCCCTTGCCACCATCGGGACTGCCAATCCATGCGGTAGTTACAGAGTCTCCGCCAAGATGGAGGTCGGTCTGCCGGATCTCCGAGATCACCGCGATGTCCGGTCTCAGCGCTTCGAGGGTTGCTAATTTTCGGGCAAACCCACCACAACAATTCCAAGCGACAATCCGCATGGTCAGTCTCCAGTCATCCGCTTGTTGTATCCCACGGATTGAGCAACTTCACGCCTGTCGGTGTGAAGTCGGCAACGTTGCGGGTCACGACGGTTATGCCATGAACCAGCGCCGTAGCGGCGATGAAGGCATCACGTTCAGACCTGGGGTCGGGAACATGTAGGTTCGCACTGCGTAAAGCCACGTTCGTGTCGATCACCAGAATCCGATCTTCAAAGGCGGGGAGAATGAAGTCCTTCACCCAGGTGCGGAGCAGCCCGCCTTGGGGCCGATCTCGGCGTTCGATCAATAGGATGCCGACTTCCAACTTCATCATGGAGAGCGCGCGCAAATCGACCCCCCTAGCCCTCCGCGCCCACCCATCCTAAACCTCTGCCGACGCCACAGCCGGGGAGCCCCACACATGCTAGCCTTGATGATGGACCGGGCGCTAAGCCTGCCTTCGATCTTGGAATATGCGGCGGCATATCATGGTGACCGGGAAGTGGTGTCGCGCTCGGTTGAGGGGCCGATCTTTCGTTACAACTATGCTCAGGCTCTGGTTCGCGCCAAGCAGATGGCCAAGGCCTTGCTTGCCCTGGGCGTCAAACCTGGCGATCGAGTGGCGACCTTGGCTTGGTCCACCCACCGGCATTTCGAACTCTATTATGCGGTCAGCGGCATTGGCGCGGTGCTGCACACCATCAATCCACGTCTGCACCCCGATCAGGTGGCTTGGGTGGCCAACCATGCCGAAGACTCAGTGCTGCTGTTCGACATCACCTTTGGCGACCTGATCGCCGAGATCGCGCCGAAGTTTGAGACGATCAAAACCCTGGTGGCCCTGACCGACCGCGAGCATTTGCCGCCGCAAGCCCCGGCCGGCACCCTGGTCTATGAAGAGCTGATCGCGGGCCAGACGCCGGAGTTCACTTGGCCGGAGCTAGATGAGCGCACTGCCTCGGGCCTCTGCTATACCTCGGGCACCACAGGCAATCCCAAGGGCGTGCTCTATTCGCACCGCGCGACCGTGCTGCACGCTATGGCCATGGTGCAGCCGGATTGCTTTGATCTAGGTGCCCGGGACGCCGTCTTGCCCTGCGCCCAGATGTATCATGCCAATGCCTGGTGCACGCCCTATGGCGCGCCGATGGTTGGGGCCAAGCTCGTTCTGCCCGGACGGCTCTTGGACGGACCATCGATCTGCGAACTGGCTCAGGACGAAGGCGCGACGTTCCTGTTGGGCGTCCCGACAATTTGGATCGGCGTCTTGGATCATCTGGATGCCACGGGCGGTAAGCTTTCGGTGCGCACCGTCGCCGTTGGCGGTTCGGCCCCGACCGCCTCGTTGATCACCCGCATCGAAAGCCAGATGGGGGCCACGGTGCGCCAGATCTGGGGCATGACCGAGACCAGCCCCATGGGGGTCATCAACACCCCGCTGCCAGCCCATGACGGCGAAGATCCCGCACAAGCAACCCAGCGCAAGATGAAGCAGGGGCGTGGGCTCTGGGGCGTCGACCTGCGGATCAAGGGCGAGGATGGAACAATCCTCCCCCGCGACGGCACGAGTTCGGGCGCGTTGGAAGTGCGCGGTCCGTGGGTGACCTCGGGCTATTTCAAGGGTGAAGGCACCTCCTCCTTTAGCGAGGACGGCTGGTTCGATACCGGCGATATCGCGACGATCGATCCCGAAGGTTACCTTCGCCTGACCGACCGCGCCAAGGATGTCATCAAGTCGGGCGGCGAATATATCTCGACCCTGGACTTGGAGGACGCGGTGTCTTCCCACCCCGCCGTCGCCATGGCCGCCGCCATCGGCGTGCCGCACCCCAAATGGGACGAACGGCCATTGCTACTGGTGGTCTTGCGTCCCAATCACACGGCAGACCCGCAAGTGCTGAAGGCTCACGTCTCAGAGCGTGTCGCCAAGTGGTGGACGCCTGATGAGGTGCGGATTGTCGAGAGCCTGCCTATCGGCCCGACAGGCAAGGTGCTGAAGCGCGAGCTGCGCGATCAAATCGCCAAGGATATCTAGCCGAAAACCCCTTGGCGCGCGCCACCTGAACAGCGATAAGATGAGCCATCAAAATGTCGGCCCAATTTCAGGGCCAAGTGACGGGAAAACGCCGAAATGAAAGCTGCCGTGCTGCGCGAAGTGGGCAAACCGCTTCAAATCGAACAGGTCCAGATCAACAAGCCCGGCCCGCATGAGGTGCTGATCCGCACCAAGGCCGCGGGCCTGTGCCACTCCGACCTGCACTTCATGGAAGGCTCCTATCCTCACCCGTTGCCCGCCGTGCTGGGTCACGAGAGCGCTGGCGTCGTTGAGGCGGTCGGGGTCGAGGTGCGCACGGTGAAGGTGGGCGATCACGTCATCACCTGCCTGTCTGCCTTCTGCGGGCATTGCGAATCCTGCCTGACCGGTCACCTGTCGCTTTGCGTGTCGCCTGAGACCAAGCGTGGGCCGGACGATGAGCCGCGTCTGACCACCACAGCCGGCCCAATGATGCAGTATCTGAACCTGTCATCCTTCGCCGAATTCATGTTGATCCACGAGCATGCCTGCGTCTCGATCCGCAAGGACATGCCGCTCGACCGCGCTGCGCTGATCGGCTGCTCAGTGATGACCGGCGTCGGCGCAGCGATCCACACCTCCAATGTGCGGCCCGGCGAAACTGTGGCGGTTATCGGCTGCGGTGGCGTGGGCCTAGCGGCGATCAACGGCGCGGCCATTGCCGGTGCCGGTCGGATCATCGCCATCGATATGGTGTCGTCCAAGGGCAACCTGGCCAGCGAGTTCGGGGCCACCGACTTCATCGACGCCTCCCAGACCGACGCCGTCAAAGAAGTGCTGGAAATGACCAAGGGCGGCGTGCACCACGCCTTTGAGGCCATTGGCCTCTCCAAGACCGCAGAGCAGGCCTTCGCCATGCTGCGGCGCGGCGGCACCGCCAACATCATCGGCATGATCCCGGTGGGTCAGACCATCACCCTACCCGGCGCGGCCTTCCTCGGCGAAAAGAAGCTGCAAGGCTCGCTGATGGGCTCCAACCGCTTCCCCGTCGACATGCCGCGTCTGGTCGATATGTACATGGCCGGCAAGCTCAAGCTCGACCAGATGATCTCTCAACGCATCAAGCTGGAACAGGTCAATGAAGGCTTTGCCGATATGAAAAAGGGCGAACTGGCCCGCTCGGTCATCATCTTCGATTGATGAAATTGCGCAGAAACCCTGACCCACCCCACAACAGGGGCGGGTCAGGGAATTCTCAGGCCTGCAAAACCGCGCGCACGCCAGGATTGGGGTCGTTGACGACCTTGCTCTCCACATTGAAGATCATGGTGGCCCGGGTTTGCTTGTCATAGGCGGCCCAACCTGGGTTGCCGGTCTTGGCAAAGGCCAGCCAAGCGCTCGACATGGTGTCTGCCACCAGCTGCGGCTCGTCGCCACGGCCGACGAAGTTCCGGGCTCGCTCCACATTGTCGAACACCAGCGGGATTTCCAGAGCATGCGGGCACTTTAGCCGTCCGCGCGAGACAGGTGTCTCCCAGGTCAGCATGTACATATAGGCCGGTGCCACCGCCTGCTCGACCTTGCGTTCGGCAATGGTGATCGAGCCCAGCCACATGCCCGTCGCCGTCGTCGCCGCGCTGGTCAGATAGGTCGGCGAATAGTCCGGATAGGCATTGCGTAGCTCCGCCACCAGGGCTTCGGCTTTATCGCCCGCTGCAGCCTTTGTTCGCTTGGCGAGGTCCTGTTCAGTCAGGTCGCCGAACTTGGGGTCGCCGATCATGAACAGGGTCGACTCGTCCTTATTGGTGCCGATCATCACTGGGACGCTGGCGCTGATGGACGGTGCGTCGGGGACGAAGGGATCGCGCGGCAGGGCGGTGCCGTCCACCACCGGCGTATAGAGCCGCATGACCTCGCCGGGCACCTTGACGCTGGCTCGGCTAATGGTTTCGGAGGACAGCGCGTTCAGACCTGCGGCATCCTTGACGCCCAAGAGGTCGAGCAAGCTTTGCGCCGTCTTGGCAGAGGCGGCTTTGCGCGCGCCACTCAAGCCAGGACCACTCTGGATGATCGCCTTGTGGAACAGACCTGTCGCGCCCGGCATGGCCATCAGCAGGCTGACTTTCCAGCCGCCGCCGCTCTCGCCATAGATGGTCACATTGCCGGGGTCACCGCCGAAGGCTGCGATGTTATCGGCAACCCATTCCAGCGCCAGCACGATATCCAGCATCCCGGCAATCCCCGACTGGGCATAGTCCGGGCCAAAGGCCTCTTCCAGATGAAGATAGCCGAAGACATTGAGCCGATGGTTGATCGACACGGTCACCACATCGCCTTTGCGGGCTAGGTTGCCGCCGTCATACATCGCTGCCCCGCCTGAGCCGTTGGCAAAGCCGCCGCCGTGCAACCAAACCATCACCGGGCGCTTGGCGTTATCCAGGCCGGGGGTCCAGACGTTGAGGAACAGGCAATCCTCTGACGAGGCCGGTTCGTCGGGTGCCGGTGGATCGCCCGCCGAGGAGCCACGCTCGCCGGGGGCCAAGCCCGATTGGATCGCGGGAGCGCCGTAGGTCGCCGCGTCAGCTGGCGCAGTCCAGGCCTGAGGGGCTTGCGGTGGCTTGAACCTCAACGCGCCGGTGGGTGAGGCCCCATAACGTAGGCCCTTGAAGACTTTCAACCTGTCCTCCTCATAGCCGCAGACCGGGCCGTTAGAGGTGGCCACAGGGGTGCTGCGGACAAGGGGTTGCATCGCGATATCGTCGGCCATGGCCGGTTCCTCCACCAATTGAGACCTCTGCGGGCCGCTCAAGTGGAAGTCTCCACCCCCAATGCAGATCGTGCAAGCTTGACCCTATCGCCGGAGCGACGGCACGCGCCCAGTTGGGCCAAGCCTAGCCAAGACCCCACCACCGTCTTGACCTGGGATTTTGCCCGCCACCAGCTGGTCTAATCGTGCGCGCTGCACCTTGAAGGCCGCCAGTTCCGCGCCCGCCAACTCGGTGCCCTGCGGTACCTTGGTGCTGGAGGGATTGACCCTCTGACCCGCCCGCCAGATCTCATAGTGCAGGTGCGCCCCGGTCGACATGCCGGTGGTCCCCACATAGGCGACCACCTGACCCTGATGGACCCTCTGCCCAGGCTTCACCCCCTTGGCGTAGCGCGACAGGTGGGCGTAGCCTGTCTCCCAGCCGTTGCCGTGGGAAATCCGTAGCCAGTTGCCATAGCCGCCCCACCGCTTGGCCTCGACCACCACCCCGTCGCCGGCAGCCAACACCGGGGTGCCGGTCCCGGCCCCGAAATCGATACCCTGGTGCATGCGGTTGAAGCCCAAGATTGGGTGCCGCCGCATGCCGAAGCCCGAGGTCATGTGAGCCCCGTCCACTGGGGTGCGCAGCAGGAAGCCGCGAATATTCTTCCCCAACTCGTCGAAGTACTCGACCCCGCTTTGGCGCTGAAACCGGTAGAACTTCACGCCCTTGATCTCGGCATATTGCAGCTCGCCGGTCTCCACGGTGTGGCCGTTCTCGGTAACGTCGCGATCGAAGACCAGTTCAAAAGGGTCGCCGGCTTTGAGGTCGCGGTCAAAGTCGATCTTGTGGGAAAACAGTTTCACCATCTGGGCGGTGATCTCGCCGTTGGCCCCCAGCTTCGCAGCACTCTCATAGAGGGAACCTTGAATCTCGCCGCGCCCGACGGCCTCCTCGGACCTAACCTGCTCCTCGATTTCTCGCAGCCTCAACGCCCCGTCAAAGGTTCGCGATATGCTGACCGCCGTGAAGGGATTGCGCCTCAGAGACAGACCCATCAGGCGCGCAGGGCCCGCTTCGCCCTTGGGTCGGGCGATGGCGGCCTCCAGGGTCAGACCGGCGCGGATATTCACCGTGTCCATCGTCGAGGCCAACACGCGCACCACCTGCCGCGCCTCATCCTGCGAGACGCCAGAACGGGCAATCGCGGTCTCCAGGGTTTCACCGGTCTCAACGATGATCGGCACGGAAACCCCGTGGGCATAGCCTAGCGGAACCTCCGCATTGGCGAAGGCGGCTTCTTGCAACTTGGCCAATGCCTTTGGGTCGATGGGCTTGGGAGGCGTCAGGGCGACCGTTAGTTGCCAGCCGCCGATCATCAGGATCGCCACAGCGGCCAGTGCCCAGACCCACCGCCAAGGGCGATGGGGCAGGGGACGCGGGTCGAACGGCCTCCCCGTAGTTCGCGTCATCGAAATACCTGGTCTCTAGATCAGATCCAGCGCGCGCTCCGCTGGGCGACAAAGGGCAGCACCCTTGGCCGAGGCGACAATAGGGCGATTCACCAAAATTGGATCAGCCACCATCGCGGCAATAATGGTTGCGGGATCCGCTGACTTGGCGGTCAACCCATCTGCTTGGGCCCGGGTGCCCATGACACGCAAAGCTTCCCCCGGACCGACCCCCATCTTAGCGAACAGGTCCGTCAGTTGGTCTGAAGTCCAACCGACCTTCAGATACTCCACCACCTTGGGCTCAACCCCGTGCTCGCGCAGCAGGGCCAGGGTGTTGCGCGAGGTGCCGCAGGCGGGATTGTGATAGATGATGACGTCGCTCATGGCCCGCCCCTACCAGCTGAATCGGCGAGTGCCCACCGCCATAGCGGAGTCCGACCGATCCCAGGGCATCAGCTTGGGGTCGCGCGAGGGCAGGGGAACAGCCTCTTCAGGCCAGCCGTTGATCGTGGCGCTGTAACGGATATCCAGCTCACCGGGTCCCACCGCGCGGAAGTTGATGACCCCACCTTGGGGCGATGCCGCAAACCTCAATTGGATCCACTTGTCGGGCGTGTCGGTCAGGGCAACCGGCTCCCCATTCACGGTTGCGTCGGTCAGCCGTGACTTTGATCGCACATCCATTTGGAATTCATCCGATCCGCGGGGCGGGATCATCGTCAATTGCAGCCTGCCGTCGGCCAGTTTGGCAAGGGTCAGGGTCGGTGCGCCGATTTCCACGGGCTTGGCTAAGGCGGCCTGGCCCGGCACAGGGCCGAACTTGCTGTCGAGGGTTTGTGGCGCGATCGTGCCGCCGTCGGCCTTCAGCACGCTCTCGGTCCACGGATCGAGGGTCGAGCTTAGGGAAATCCGCTGATAGCTGTTGGCATCCACATTGCGCTGATAAGCGACATAGGTTGTCTGCGGATGGCGCGCGCTCCAGGGCGGATCGAGCCGCACCAGTGCGACCACGGCGCATCCAGCGACCATCAATCCCACCGCGACCCACCGGGTCGCGCCGTGCGCCAGCGGCCACAACATGGCCATCGCCAATAGGGCAAACGCTGCCAAGGCTTCGACCTGATCCATGGCCAGGAAGACGCCGTCAGCATAGCCAGCCACCCAACTGACGCCCAGGATCGCTAAGCCCGCAGCAACCCAGAGCCGCCAGCTCGACGTGCGATCCCCCATGGCCGTGACGGCGCCGATCAGTCCGGCGATCAGCAGGGGCCAGGCGAGCAGGAACGCGGTGGCCGGTGCCATGGCCTGCGCGATCAAGGCCAATAGGAAGACCAGCGTCAAATAACCCACCATCGCCCCGGCCACCTCGACGGGTTTGCCAAGGGTCACCAGAGCCAGCGCCGCGGCACCCAACCCAAGTCCCAGACCCACAGTGTCCAAGCCAAAGGCCGAGCAGAGCAGCCCCGCCGCCAAGCTGAGCACCACAGTCAGGCCACGCCCTCGACCTCGCCCCGCAGAACCGGCCAAATAGAGCATGGCCCCCACGCCAAGCAGCAACAGCGCAATCTCCCAACGCGTCACCTGGGCCAGCAACTGGCGTTGTTCGATGAAGCCCATACCCGCGCCCGTCGCGCGGCGCGCCAACCGCAGGACCACCGCCACCAACAGCGCCAGTTGCAGGGCCAAACCAAAGCCTTTGGCCACGTCGATCCAGGCTAAGGCACTGCGTTTGCGAGCCCGGACAATCCCCACCGCCGCCAATCCGGCCGCAAGGGCCAAGACCAGCCAACCCACAAAGCTGCGATAGGCGATCACATGCGACCCCACTGTCTGCGAATAGACGGCATTGGGGGCCCTGCCGGGCAGGGCGGCGTCAAAGGCCAAGGGCTTGGCCACCGACAACACCTGATCACCCATATCCTGCAGGCTGCCTTGCTCCAGATTGTCGCTGGTGGAGGTGGGCGAGTGATAGTCAAACTGCTTGCCGATAAAGGCATAGTTCAGCCCGGTGATCCCGGCCCGCTTGGAGACGGTAAAGTCGGTGTCATTGGGCAATAACTCATAGAGAAAGACCGACAGCGATGACGAAACCGGTCGCACGGCCGTCTTAGCGAACAGCTTGATCAAGTCGCCGTTCTGATCGCCGGTTTGGAACATCTGGACCCGGCCGCCACCGCCGCGCGTCTCCATGTTAAGGACCATGCCCACGTGCTTAGCCATCGGGGTCTTGGCAAAGAACCCCTCCGCGCCGAACAGCCCCACCTCCTCGCCGTCGGTGATCAACACGATAACGTCGCGCGCCGGCGTGCCTTGGGTCTTCAGCGCGCGGATGATCTCCAGCGCCGCGCTGGTCCCGGCCGCGTCATCCGCCGCACCCGGGGAGCCGGGCACACTGTCATAGTGCGCCATCAGGGCCAGGGCCGGTGCCGTCCGGTCACGTCCGGGCAAAACCCCGATCACATTCTCCACGGTTCCCACCGAGACATAGGTCTGAGCCCCGAATTTGTCGTCTCTGACGACCTCGTGGCGCTGAACTTGCGGGTTGAGTCCTAGCTCCGTCATGCGTCGAACCAGATAGTCGCGCACCGCCGCGTTCTCGGCAGAGCCTATCGGGTGAGGCACCCTGGCGATTATCCGGTTGTCGATCATCGCGCGCCCGGCGGAGAATACCGCCCCCGGCGCGTTCGCAGGCAACGGCGTCGGCACCTGGTTGGACGCATAGGTCAGGGCCAAAGCACCGCCGATGGCCAACCAGAGCATGAGGTTCTTCAGCATGTTCGCCGACTCCCGATCAAATCACCGACCGGCAGGTTATCGGAAGCTGAGCCAAAATAACAACGCCACGCCAAACGCCGCACATCACCGTGACGGAACCCTACGGCTCGCCCTGGCGTTCCAGAATAACAAACCAGCGGAGGTTGGACTCATCATGCTGAAAAACTGGAAATTGCCGCGCCGGGCTACGGCGGAAGGTCAGGCCATTAGTGAGACCGATGCGCGCGGTGCCATAACCGGGACGGGAACCATCTGGATTCTGGTCATATCGACCGCCCTTGCGATCATCGCTCTGCTCGGACTGTGGGCTTTCAATAGTCGAGATATGCTCGTGCTGGATCGGGGCGACCCCGGATCAAAAATCCACGCACCCGCCACATCAGCCAAACACTGAGGTAGCGAACCCTCCGGTTATGGGTAGGTCAGCCAACGAATTACACACGGCTCTTTAGCGCCGGAATGGTTCGCAGTCGGAGGCTTCAACGTAGTTCTAAATTGCGGACGGAACTGTGCGGCTCGAAACCCGTTGTGAAAACGAGCGGTGGGTTTTGAACGCGTGGTCCATGCCCGAGATCGTTCGCAATTTACCGGTTGATTGGCTCGTAATGTGCGAGGCTCCGGTTTTTCTTGGGAGCACCCGTGACCGCACCTCATGTCAAAAGTCACAGGAAAACCCTGATGATTGTCGAGGACGAAGTGCTCGTCGCTATGGCTCTGCGGGACGAACTTACGGACGCAGGATACCACGTACTTGACCTCACAGACCGCCATGTTGAGGCAATGGAAGTGGCCAAGAGCTGTAGGCCGGATCTGGCGCTGGTTAATATCCAACTTGCTGGGCGTGCCGACGGAATTGAACTTGCCGAGAAGTTGAAGGGGTTGGGAATTCCAGTCTTGCTGATCAGCGGACAAGTTAGCAGGGCGAGTTCAGCACAGACCGTCGCGATTGCATCGCTTCCCAAGCCTTATCGCGCCGCCGACATGGTGCTTGCCGTAACCTATCTTTTGGCCCGCCTTGGCGGTGATGCCTCGCTGCCAAAGCCGAACAGGCTGGAAGTGTTCGATGAGGCCGACTTTAGTCTCCCGCCTACAGGTCCGAGTAGTGAGGCGGTATGAAACACTGTGGGCATGAGATTGATCTCTCTGTTCTACAGACCGTTCATAATCGTGCCCCCGTCCCGCTCCCGCGCTGACATTCCCCCGACGTCGTGATGACCCAGGGCTTGTCGCCTGGGGCTGCTCAGCTTTTGGTTATGAGCATCGCGATCTCGTCCGTCGGGCGACCTGCAATATCTTTAGCCATCTCGCCGACTACCCGCTTTGCGACCTCACGGTGGTAGTGCTTGCGCAACTCCCCGAGCGTGCGCGGGGCGGCCACAACGATCAAAGCTTCGATACGGCCGCCGAGCACTTCGCTCTTGAGCATCTCTGCGGCATCGGCGGCAAACCGGTCTTCGTCCTGCTGGTGGAAGTCGGTCTGCTCATAGCCCGAACGTGCGCTGCCGACGCTCTGGTGCATCGTACCCGGCATGTCACTGCCCTGATCCCGGGTCGCAGCGCTGGTCTGTTCTTGATGCGTGGCGACGCTGAGTGTTGGTGCGGTGACGCTACCCACGTTCTTGAAGAGTAGAAGCTTACGGCCATCGATGACGAGCACATGCGCGTTGTGCGGAATGTCCATTTGAGACCCTTCAATGTGTTTGATTACGAGTTAAGGCGACACTGTATGAAATAGAGACTGCGGTTACGGTATGCATATTAAAGGCGAATCTATTTCATACAGTGTCACCTTAACCTGGCTGTACGGGTGGGTGGCCACTGGACAAACACTGATCGTCACCACAGATTCTTCCCGTCGATCACGGTCACCGGCCAGTCTGCGGCTTCGAAATCGTCGAACAGGCGCGCGTTCACGGCGATCTTGCGGGTCTTGCCGTCCCAGGATCCATCGGCTTTGAAGTCGGGACTGTCGGCGTAGAGGTCGCAGCCGCAGGCACTGCAGAAATGGTTCGCGACCTGTTTGGAATTCCAGTGATAGACGGCGTCGCTATCGGCCTGGGTTACGGTCAATTGGTCGGGCGTATAATAGGCATAGAGATGGCCGCGCTTAGAGCAGAACGAGCAGGTACAGCGGGTCAGTTGTTCGGGCAGTTCACCGTCGATCTCGAAAGCAGTGCGCCCGCAGTGGCAGTGTGCGGTGAGGGTCATCGGAAGCTCCTACTTGTCC
>JANLPK010000164.1:0-2850 GCA_031367205.1 Alphaproteobacteria bacterium | reverse complement strand
GCCTTTGGGGGCGACCGGTCCTGGCGCAGGGGCGTGGTGAAAGACTGAGCAGTCCGCCCGGCTTACCTGTGATGGACGCGGTGTTGGTCAATCCTCGGGTTGGCATCTCAACGGCCGATGTCTATCGCGCCTTGGACGATTCGGGCCGGTTCGGCGACATTGCGCCTCCGATGATGCCCGACACCTTCGAAAGCGTCGAGGAAGTTGCCGGTTGGTTACGGGGTACGACCAACAACATGCAGCCAAGAGCCATAGAACTTGCACCCGAAATCGGCGACGTTTTGGCCACCCTGGCTGACGAGCCCGAGACCCTAATCGCCAGGATGTCCGGCTCTGGTGCCACCTGTTTCGCCCTCTGCTCCGGAGATGTTGAGGCCGAGGGCTTGGCGGAACGGATCGAGGCTATGCGACCGGGCTGGTGGGTTCACAGGTGCCGACTGGGTGGGCCGTGGGAGCAGGGTTGAACTTAGAGACTCCGCGTTTGCGACTTTGTCCACTGACCCGTGACGACCTGGAGGACCTCGTCGCCCTGCATGCCGACCCCCAGGTGATGGGCTTCATTTCGAGGAGGGGCGAGTCCCGCGAGGAGGTGATGACGACAAGCCTAACTGAACTGCTAAACCGCCGAACCTGGGCCGTCTTTGATCAGACCGCCAAGTTCCTGGGCTGGGTGTCCCTGCGTCCAGAGGGTGAGGAAGCAGAGCTTGGCTATCGGTTCCATAGCTCAACTTGGAACCAGGGTTACGCCACCGAGGCCGCGCGCGCCGTGACAGCTTGGGGTTTCGAGGCGTTAAGTCTGCATCGCATCTGGGCCCAAACCATGGCCATCAATCTGGCCTCCCGCCGCGTGATGGAAAAGGTTGGACTGGCTTATGTGCGGACCTTCCACCTCCAGTGGGACGATCCATTGCCTGGGTCAGAGCAGGGTGAAGTGGAATATGCCATCCTGCGCGCGGTTGTGGCATGAGCGCTAAGTGGCGAAGCGACAGCACCATGGTCCACATCATGGACAGCCTTGGTGACATGGGTTTCATCGAATGCCGCCGGTTCTTCAGTGGCTGGAGCTTGCGATATGGTGGCGTTCAGTTCGCGATGGTAATCGGCGATCAGCTCTATTTCTCTGTGGAGGGCGCTTTGCGGGAGGAGCTGGTCGCTCAAGGTTCGGAACCCTTCACCTATGACAAGGGCGGGCGAACCACGATCGTGGCCAAATACCAGACTGCGCCTGAGGGATGCCTTGAGGACCCCGACGAACTTCAGGCCTGGGTGCGGCGGCTCCAGCAGGCCTCTGAAGTGCCACGGTAAGCTGCTTCAGGCCGCCGCGACCTTGGGTCTAGTTACGCGCCAAACCCATACGAATGCCGCCAGAAATGCCAGCCCGGCGAGGAGGCTCGCGCGTAGGAGAGTCTGCTTTATCTGCATCAAGACGGTAAGGAAATCGACGTTCCCAGAGGACCAGAACACCCATTCGCCGCCAAGTTGGGTCGCCAAGCGTTTGTTGCCGGTCTCCAAAACCACGATGCCATCACCTGAGGCGGGGTCTAGGCGCACCGTCGTGTTGATGGCAGGCTCGTTGTCGCCGTCATGGCCGATGATGTTGTCGCCGCGATTGTTGGGCGCGTAGAGGATGGTACCCATGCCCCAAATGTCCGCGCCATATTGTTTCGCGATGGGCTGGCGCATCGCGACGAGGGTCTGGGGTCGCAGGACGCCACGTCCGGCAGCTTCTCCGTTGGGGCCGGCGGTGTGAGCGGCGATGAACCGGGTCATGTCGGCGGCCGAGGTATAGAGCGACGCTGCGGCGAGGGCGGAGAAGTTGTAGAGGATGCCCTTTGATCCATCGGTGTTGTAGGACTCAGCCACATTGGTCGTGTCATTGCCCAACACATAGGTCGAGCGAGTCATACCCAGCGGCTTGAAGACCGTTTCGGTCATGTAGCTGTTGAAGGATTGGCCCGACACCTCCTCGATGAGGAGTTGCAGTAGGGTGTAACCCCCACCGGAATATGCGAACTCACCGGGCTCCTGACCAACCTGCACGGCACCCTTCCTGCCCGGCGAGGCATCAGAGGCTTTGGTGAGAGAGGCCTCAAGACTCTGCACCGGCTCCCCCGGCTTGAAACCGCCATAGCCGAGGCCGTCGGTCAGTCCAGCGGTGTGACTTAGCAACCGCCGCACCGTAACTTTGTTGTTGTCGAACTGGCTGGGGGGCAGCTTCCAGCGTTTGAGATAGGTCGAGACAGGCTTGTCGAGGTCCAGCTTGCCCTGATCGACAAGACTCATGACCCCCCAGGCGGTCACGGCCTTGCTCAGCGAGGCGACCTGGAACTGGGTGTCTCGGTCAACCTTCGCGCCTCTTGAGACGAAATGCTCGCCGTAGATCTTGCCGGCATCGATCAGGACTAAGGCGGCGTTGCCCTTGGTCTCTCGATCCATCACGCCGATCATGGCGGCTGCAAAAGCCTTCTGATCATTCTGTGGTGCCACTGGGCGACGCCCCCAACCCTCTATGGCTGCTGCCAGGATCAAAGCGAAACCGAGAAGGCCCGCGAGCAGGCCAGCCGCTAGGCACTTGAGAGCCCGCACCATAGGATGACTCCTACCCAGATCAGTTGCGTGCCCAAATGGGTTAGAGCCCGCGAAGTGGCAATATGGGGGGGAGTTGACACAAACCGTCAAACGAAAAGCGGGGGCCCCGAAGGACCCCCGTTCCGCAGCATTTCTAGAGCCTTGACTAGACTACTCGTGCAAGGCTTCGCCGTGCAGGGAGAGGTCCAGACCTTCGACTTCACCCTCTTCAGAGACCCGCAAGCCCGTGGTGTACTTGCAGATGTAGAGGATCACCAGGGT
>JANLPK010000157.1:0-22986 GCA_031367205.1 Alphaproteobacteria bacterium | reverse complement strand
CCCGCATAGTCGCCCCCCAAGCCTCGATGCACTGCGGCACCTAGAGTGACTATTCCGCAAGTCCCGCCAGACCTCAACCCCCCGTAGTGGATTCCGATTGGGATCGCTGCGCGCCCCCCAACGCCGCTCATCCCCGCGAAGGAGGGGACCCAGGGGTTTTGTGTTGTTTACGAAGTCCAACCTCCCAGATCCAGGCCGACAATCCGCAAAACGGAAAACGCCTGGATCCCCGCCTTCGCGGGGACGATCGGACTGGGGTGATCCCGGACAGAACGATTCCCCTGGTTTTCGTGTGTTTTCGTGGTCACACTTTGGGATAGATCGTTGGGGCTTGGCAGGAATCTGAAGCGCTCCGCTTGACTCTGGGGTCCTGGTATGTTCTTGTTTCGTTCGTGTCTGACCTGATCACAAATCCTGATGCCATTGATGCCCGCGCCGCCGATGCTGCCGCGCGGCATCAGGCTATGCTGGCCGAGCTTAGCGGCATCTCCATGGACCTGGCCCGCGACATGGGCAGGCGTGCCCTAGAGGCGCAGGACGGCGATGAGGCGGCGGCGCTGGGTGCATGTTTCGCCAAGCTGGCCCGCACCGTGCGTCAGACCATCGCCCTGGAAACTCAGGTCTTGCAGGAACGCTCAGTCGCTGAGCTGGCGGCGGCTGAGGCCAAGCGTCTGGAACGTGAAAAGCGCGCGCTCGCCAATAAGGCGGTTGTCCAGAGTGCCGTGCGCTGGCTCATCAGCAATCAGATGCGCTCGGGCAAGACCCGAAACGGCCTCGACGCCGACGACATGCGTGAGCGTCTTGAGCACGAAGACCTCTCAGACCTCGCCTATGGTGACAAGCCTGTGGGCGAACTCATCGACATGATCTGCAAAGACCTAAGGCTCAATATCCACTGGCCCTCTTGGCGCTGGAAGTCTTGGGCCCGGGAGGAGTTGGAGCAAAGACCGCCCGGTTCGCCCTTTGCCAACGGTGTTCCCCCACCGCCGCTGCCGCAAGACCTCTTCACCCACGACATCAAGCCCAAGCGCGAACCCGTCAGCGAACCGCTGGAAGCCCCGCAAGATACCGAACCCGTCTGGGACTAATCCCTCTAAATCCGCCCCCTCTGGGGGCGGGGGACCACGAAGTGGTGGAGGGGGTTGCCGTGCGTAGACCTCTGGGCTTCAACCCGCTCCGCCCCTTCGGGGCACCTCCCCCAAACCGCGCTGCGCGCTGGCGGAGGAATGGGCGCGTGGCTAACTGCGATAATCCCCGTTGATTGCCACATATTGCTTGGTCAAATCGCAGGTCCAGACGGTGGCCGAGCCCTTGCCGACGCCCACATCGACGCTGACCTCCAGCTCGGCATTCTTCATATAGGCACTCATCTTGGCCTCGTCATAGGTGGGCGAGATCAAGCCGTCCTGAGCGGCCACCAGCAGACCGAACTGCACCCTGACCCGATCGCGATCAATCGGTTCATCGGCGCGCCCCACGGCCATGACGATACGGCCCCAATTGGCGTCTTCCCCGGCAAAGGCGGTCTTGACCAGGGGGCTTTCGGCCACGGTGCGGGCGATTTTCCGTGCACTGGCCGGGCTCTCGGCGCCGGTGATGGTAATCTTGACGAACTTGGACGCCCCCTCCCCGTCGCGCACCAACTGTTGCGCCAGATCGAGCAGCACCGCCTCGAGCTTTCCGCGGAAATCTGCCAAGCGGCGATCTCCGGCCTTGCTGATCTTCGGTGCCTCCGATTGACCTGTTGCAAACAACAACAGGGTGTCATTGGTCGAGCGATCTCCATCCACCGTCACGCAGTTGAAGGTCGTGCGGGTATAGAGATTGACCAGGGTCTGCAGCGCCGCCGGCGCAATGTCGGCATCGGTGGCCACGAAGGCCAGCATGGTGGCCATGTCCGGCGCAATCATGCCCGAGCCCTTGCAGATGCCGCCGATCTTGACGGTGTGACCGTCGATCACCGCCTGCGCAAACGCACCCTTCGGGAAGGTGTCGGTGGTCATGATGGCTTGGGCGGCATCGCGCCAACCGTTTTGCGTCAGCCGCGCCTCGATCTCCGGCAAGCGCGGAATGATCTTACTGTCATCCAGCAACACCCCGATCACCCCGGTGGACGCCACCATCACGTCGCGCTGGCGACAGTCGAACCGCTTAGCCACAGCCGAGGCATAGCGACGCACCGCGTCAGCTCCCGGCCTGCCGGTGAACGAGTTGGCGCAGCCGGCATTGACCACCAAGGCGCGGACATCGGCCCCCTTAGAGGCTTCCAAGTGCTTTTGGCACCAGTCGACGGGGGCCGAGCCGATCCCGTGTCGCGTGAAAACCCCGGCCGCATTGGTGCCTTTCGCGAACTTCATCACCAGCAGGTCATCGCGCTCGTGCTTGTAGAAGCCGGCGCGACCACTGGCCATTTCGACACCGGCAATCGGTGGAAAATTGGGAAACGGCACAGCCAAGGGCGAAATCGGCAGGGCTCCTTTAGCGGTCGGCGCGGCGAGGGCACGCTTCAGGCCGGCACGCTTGATCACCGAGGCCAGAGGGTCCAGCGCCCGCTCGATCGAATGTCCGACCGCCTCGACCGCTTTCGCAGGCGGGCGGCTCATGGCTTCACCGCCGCAGGCTTCGGCGCAGCGACCACGGCAGCCGGGGCCGGCGGAGCCGCAGCCGGAGCATTGGCGGGCTCCTCGGGTTGGCCGGGCACATCTTGCGGAGCTTTGATCAAGGTCTGAATCTTGGCGCGGCCGCGCAGCTTTTCCAACAGGTCGCGCACCTGGTCATAGGTCAGGAAGCGGATGATTTGCGGTTTCGCGGCGTCCAGGGTGATCGGCTGTTCCAGGCGACGATCCTCGATCTTGACCAAGGCAAAGCCGCCGTCGATGGGAAATGGGCCGACGACCTGGCCGGTCTTGGCGAGCTTCAGATTGGTCTCATAGGCCGGAGGCATCACATCGGTGGTAAAATACCCCAAGTCCCCACCGTTGAACCTTGTTGCCGCGTCCGTAGACCGCTCCATGGCCAGGGCCTCGAACGATCCTCCGGAGGCCAAGAGTTTCCGGATTGCCTCGGCCTCGGCCTGGGTCGCCACCACGATCTGCCGGCCATGGATTTCCTCAGACTGTTTCGCCAGCTTGAGTTGCTCCTGATAGAGGCCCTTGATCGATGCATCATTGACCCCGTCTGTCACGGAGGTCTCGACCAGCAGGTCGCCGAGTATCCGCTCGCGGGCAGCGGCCAGACGCCGCTGGGCAGCAGGGTCCTTGTCGAGCTTGCGCTTCAGCGCCTCGGCGGCGAGCAGCTTCTGATCGACGACCTCATCCATCACCCGCCGGAACAGGTCGGAGGATGTATCAAGCGGCTCGCCCTCACCGATCAAGCCCTGGGCGACGGCCTCGCGCTTGACGTCAGAGACCCAAACAGTCTGACCATCGACGCGTGAAACCGCCTGATCGCCCGGCACGGGAGGCCGCTCGACCTTGCTGCTCCCCTGGCAGGCAGCCAGCATACTGCAAACGGCGAAGACCAAACCCAGTGTCGCCAAGGATCGCGTCAATCCGGCGTGGCGTGTTTGCGTCATGGGACCTGACCTCAATAGGGCGACCGTTCAAGTCGTGAACCTGTCCCCTAGAGCAGACCCTTAGAAAGAGGAAATCCATTTTGTGCGGGATGTTCACGCCAACTGGCCCTAGCCATTTCCGACTTGGGATGCGAAGGTCTTCCATCAACGCCACGCGGACCGGATGGGTCACCGCGAGGAACCATTTCCTAGGAGGAATTTTCATGCGTGAAGCCGTCATCGTTTCTTATGCTCGCACGGGTCTAGCCAAGTCCGGACGCGGCGGGTTCAACATGACCCCAACCGTCAGCATCGCTGCCCACGCGGTGAAACATGCTGTCGCCAAGTCCGGCATCGAGGCCGCCGCCGTCGAAGACGTCGTCATGGGCTGCGTCGCCCACGGCGGCAGCAACCCCGGTCGCAACGCAGCACTGCTGGCCGGTCTGCCGATCACCACGGCCGGCGTCACCGTCAACCGCTTCTGCTCATCAGGACTGCAGACCATCGCCATGGCCGCGAATTTCGTGCGCAATGACGGCTCCGACGTTGTTGTGGCCGGTGGGGTCGAGTCGATCTCCATGCCCGGCGGCGGTGCAGCCGGCAACGGCGGTTTCGATCCTGAACTCACGGCGCAATATCCGGCCATCTTCATGCCGATGATCGACACCGCCGACATCGTTGCCAAGCGCTACAAGCTCAGCCGGGAGTATCAGGACGAATATTCCCTGGAATCCCAGCGCCGCATGGCCGCTGCCCAGCAGGCCGGCAAGTTCAAGGACGAGATCGTCCCGATGAAGACCAAAATGAAGGTCGTCAATAAGGACACCAAGGAAGAAACCATTGTCGACTACGTGGTCGACCGTGACGAATGCAACCGTGTCGACACGACCATGGAAGGCCTCGCCAAACTGACCCCGGTGAAGGGTGAAGGCAACTTCATCACCGCAGGCAATGCCAGCCAACTGTCTGACGGCGCTGCGGCTGTGGTGATCATGGAAGCCAAAGAAGCTGCTCGTCGGGGTCTATCACCCATGGGTGCCTTCCGCGGTTGGGCTGTTGCCGGTTGCGAGCCTGACGAAATGGGTATCGGCCCGGTGTTCGCCATTCCGCGTCTGCTGGAGCGTCACGGCCTGAAGGTCAGCGATATCGACCTGTGGGAACTGAACGAAGCCTTCGCAAGCCAGTGCCTCTATTCCCGCGACCAACTGGGCATTGATCCAGCCAAGTACAACGTCAATGGCGGCTCCATCGCCATCGGCCACCCCTTCGGCATGACCGGCGCACGTTTGGCCGGCCACATCCTGCAAGAGGGCAAGCGCCGCGGTGCCAAACACGTGGTGGTTTCCATGTGCATCGGCGGCGGCCAAGGCGCTGCGGGCCTCTTCGAGGTCTACTAGGACCCGTTCCAACCTGCTTCTAGATCGAGCCCTTCCTTCACGGGAAGGGCTTTTTCTTTGGGAAATCCCGACTCACATTAAGCATGTCAGAACCCTGTTTCATTGACACTGACCTAGTGGCTCCTTAAGTCTCGCGCGCCCCGAAAAGAGCGGAATTTCCGGGTAGGCGAAGGGTAGAAAACCTTTTCCGCCACCTCCGCCGCGCAATATCCGGACGACACCTTGACCCTCTTCCAACGCTTCTTCGGTTCTTCCAACGATCGCAAGGTCAAGGCCATGTCTGGCCGGGTCACCAAGATCAACGCCCTCGAACCCAAGATGGAGGCGCTGTCCGACGACGAGCTGCGCGCCAAGACGGTCGAATTCAAGGATCGCTTGGACAAGGGCGAGACCCTAGATCAGCTTTTGGAGGAAGCCTTTGCTGTAGTGCGCGAGGCCGCGCGCCGCGTCTTGGGTCAACGGCATTTCGATGTTCAGCTGGTCGGCGGCATGGTCCTACATCAAGGCGGCATTTCCGAAATGCGCACCGGGGAAGGCAAGACCCTTGTCGCCACGGCGCCTGTCTATCTGAATGCCCTGCTCGGCAAAGGTGTTCACGTCATCACCGTCAACGACTATCTCGCTCAATTGCACGGCGATTGGATGGGTCAAGTCTATCGGTTCCTGGGTCTGAGCGTCGGCACCATCGTGCACGGCCTGAGCCAAGGCCAACGCAAGGCTGCCTACGAATCCGACATTACCTACGGCACCAACAACGAGTTCGGCTTCGACTATCTGCGCGACAACCTGGTCTATGAGGTCGAGGAAATGGTCCAACGCGGCCATCACTTCGTGATCGTCGATGAGGTGGACTCCATCCTGATCGACGAGGCGCGCACGCCGTTGATCATTTCAGGGCCTACCGACGACAAGTCCGAACTCTACAAAACCATCGATGTCCTCGTGAAAGACCTGATCCAGGACAAGACCACCTTCGACTTCGACGAGAAACAGCGCCAGGTCATATTGACCGAAGAAGGTGCCGAAAAGATAGAAGAGATCCTGATGGCTGGCGGGCATCTGGAAGAAGAAACCACCGGCCTCTATGACGCCGCCAATGTCTCGGTGGTCCACCACGTGAACCAAGCTCTACGCGCCAACGTGATCTACACTCGCGAGAAGGACTACATCGTCCGCGCAGGCGAGGTGATCCTGATCGATGAGTTCACTGGCCGCATGATGCAGGGCCGCAGGCTCTCCGAGGGCCTGCACCAAGCCATCGAGGCTAAGGAAGGTGCGCACATCCAACCCGAGAACCAGACCCTGGCCTCGGTGACGATCCAGAACTACTTCCGCCTCTACGACAAGCTCTCAGGCATGACCGGAACGGCGGCGACCGAGGCTCAGGAATTTGGCGACATCTACAAGATGGATGTCATGGAAATTCCCACCAATCGTCCTGTCGCCAGGGTCGATGACGACGATGAGGTCTACCGGACGGAGGCCGAAAAGAACCAGTCGATCTTGAAACAGATCGAGGATTGCTACCTCCGCGGTCAGCCGGTGCTGGTGGGCACCGTCTCCATTGAGAAGTCCGAGAGCCTCTCGACCCTGTTGAACGCGCATAGCTTCGAAAAAGACGGCAAGACCATCAAGGGCATCCCCCACAATGTGTTGAACGCCCGCTACCACGAGCAGGAAGCGATGATCGTCGCCGATGCCGGCATTCCTGGCGCAGTGACCATTGCCACCAACATGGCGGGACGCGGCACCGATATCCAGCTGGGCGGCAACATCGATATGCGGGTCCTGAAATGGCAGGACGAACAGCGCGGATTGGGCATTGAGGTCACGCCTGACCAAGCCAAGGCCAAGAAGGCTGAGATAGAGGCCGAAGTCAAAGATCTAAAGGAACAGGCTCTCGCGGCGGGCGGGTTGTTCGTTCTTGGCACTGAGCGACATGAGAGCCGCCGGATCGACAATCAGCTGCGGGGCCGCACCGGTCGTCAGGGCGACCCAGGGCATTCAAAATTTTTCCTCTCCTGCGAAGACGACTTGCTGCGTATCTTCGCCGGCGAGCGCCTGGACGGCATCATGCGCACCTTCGGCGTTCAGGAAGGTGAGGCGATCACCCACAAATGGCTGAACGGAGCCATCGCAACGGCGCAAAAACGTGTCGAACAGCGCAACTACGAAATCCGCAAGAACTTGCTGAAATACGACGACGTTGTGAATGACCAGCGCAAGGCAGTGTTCGAACAGCGCGCCGAGTTCATGACCGCCGCCGACCTCTCCGAAATCGTCACCGAGATGCGTCAGGATACCATCGAAGACTTAGTGACCCGCCACTTGCCGCCCAAGGCCTACGCCGAGCAATGGGATGTGGTCGGCCTTGACGAGCATGTGCGCTCTCTGTTGGGTCTGGACATGCCCATCGCCGAATGGGCCGCCGAAGAGGGCATTGCTAACGAAGAAATCCAGACCAGACTGCAAGCTGCCGCCGACACCCGCGCCGCCGAACGCGAAGCTCAGCTAAGTCCCGATCAAATGCGCACCATCGAGAAAAGCTTCATGCTTCAGATGGTTGACTTGCAATGGCGCGAACACCTGATGCACCTGGACCACCTGCGCAACGTGATCGGTCTGCGCGGCTATGGCCAGCGTGACCCGCTCAACGAGTTTAAGTCTGAGGCCTTCTCTCTGTTCGAAAAGTTGTTGGTCGATCTGCGCCAGAATGTCACCCGCTGGCTGATGACCGTTGAGTTCCAATTCGCCGATCCGGAGCCCCAGCAATCCGGAAACTACCAAGAGATCCATGTCGATCCCCTGACCGGCGAGAACACGGCAGAAGTAGGCGGGTTACCTGATTGGCTTAGCTCCGAGCAACGCCAGAACCTACCCACTTCGGCGATGCCAGTCGGCTGGGAGAGCGCGGGCCGCAACCAGGCCTGCCCCTGCGGTTCGGGCAAGAAGTTCAAGCACTGCCACGGGGCGTTGATCTAGAGAGTGATGTAGAGTTCCGACTCGATCACCCACTGGCCAAGGGTCTTGCGCCAACAGGCTAGATAAGTGCCGGACATCCGGGTCTCATTCCCCGAGTTGCGCCACAGTGCCGTCCACGCGCCCGTCTCTGCGGCACGATTACCAGGGCCGTCCAGAGTGACCTCCCCGCTCGTCCGCACATAGTTCACAAAGGCCGGGTCAGCGAACTGCGCGGCAAACGCCGAAAGGATCGCTTCGCGCCCCGATAGGAGAGACCCATCACCTGTGATGAGTTGGCAGCCAGGATCTAAAAACGGCTTGAGCCGCGCAGCATCCTTGTTGACGATGAGCTTGTTGGTCAGTCGCCGCCTGGCCAAGATGGCCTGATCGCCGGTCATAGAAACGACGCCAAGAGGTTGATGCTCAAGGCCAAAATCACGGTGTTGAAGATGAACGCCGTCGCGCTGTGAATCGTACCGAGCCTACGCATGGGCTTGGAAACAAAGGCAATGTCAGCCGTCTGCGCGGCTACCCCGATAACCACCGAGAAGTGTAGGAAATCCCAATAGTCCGGGTCTTCGCCCCCTGGAAATAGCAAGCCGCCCGGTCGCTGTGCTGAGTAGTACTCGTGCGCATAGTGCAGGGCAAAGATCAGTTGAACCATGAACCAGGACTCGGCGACTGTAACTCCGACGAGGCCAATTCCTGCCAGTCGGCCCAAGCCCGCCAGGACCTTCATATTCCCAATCTGCGCCCCAACCGAAGCGAGGCTGGCAACACAAGCAATCAGCACAAGGGTTAGTATTAGCCCTTGGCCAACGTCCTGCCGCTGTGCGGCGAACCGGATGTGATCGGCACCCTTCCCAGCCATTTGGACGAACATGCCCAGAATAAAGCTCAGGCAAGCCACGTCCCAGGACAGGATCGAGCGCGTGCCGACCGTGAGGTCCGAAAGGCCCTGGAGCACCAACCACACGGTTGCGCCGACGAGAACAGCAAACACCAGCGTCGGGCGACTCGTCGCCACCCGCACCATCCGAGACAGCGCCCCTTGTTGGTCAGACATTCTTTGGGTCGCCTACGCCGAAACCCAGTTTCCGTGGAAGCCAAACGGAACTCGCCGAGGGAGTTCCGCCACACCAATTGGTCCCTTGCCGACATCCATGGCGTCGAACACAACAAAGTCGGACCGGTCTTCGCCGGCGCGATAGACCACGGCAGTCAACCAACCGTCACCCTCAGCAGCTTCGGCTGAGCGTGGCGTGAAGACAGGCTCAGAGGTCATGTCCCCACCCTGGAAAGCATGAACCTGACGCTTGCCGGTCTTCAGGTCCATGTGCGCAATGGCGTTGAGCTTCACCGACTTGGAGTTGGTCGGATCGGCGGCATAGAAACCATGCCGATAGGCGCTGCCGGCACGGCGTTCGTCGAAGCGGGGGAACTCGGAGTCCATATCATCTATGACTTCTTCCAAGACGGCGTCGGTTCTGCTCGACAGGTCGAAAGTCCTACGGGTCAGGCGCGCGGCCGTGCGTTGCCCTGGCGATCCGTCCGCCAACGGGAACAGAGGTGCCGAGTCATAGCGACAAACCTCGGCGACGATCTTGCCGTCCACTTCATATGCATTCATCGGATGGAACACGTAGCTGGCTGGGGCATTGAACCAGCGGATGGTTGAGACGTCCGCGTCGCGTCTCATCACGCCGACTTGGACGGGTTTCTCAGGCTCCCATGCATAGGCCGGCAAGCCCTTCATGGCGCGCTCTAGGCTGCCGGTCAAAGGCATGATCGGGAACAGCACATAATTCTCGGTGACCATGAAATCATGGACCATAGCCGAATAGGGAGCCTGGAAATCGGAACGCCGTGTGACCTTGCCCGAGGCGTCTGTGACGCCATAGCTCATGCCCGCCGACAACGGCATCTCGCCGACACCATAGCCGAACCAGGTCATCTCGCCGGTCTTCGGGTCCAGTTTCGGGTGCGCCGTCACGCGGCCTTGATACTGTTGGCTGTAGCCGAGCGAGTTCAAGCTGCCCTGTTCCATTTCGAAGGGCATGTGGCCCTCCTCTAGGGCCAGTAGCTTGCCGGCGTGAGCCATGATGTTGGTGTTGGCGACACCGCTATCCTTTCCGGCGGCCAACGGGTCTGCGCCCATCGGATTCAGTCCGGCGAACAAGGAACGGCCATGCGCGTGCTCAAGTTCCCATTTCGGTGTCCGGACATAGCGATTCTTATAGGTGACCTTGCCATCTTCGACCCGGAAGGCATGGATCATCCCATCGCCGGAGAACCAATGGTAGTTAGAGTCCCGCGGTTCGAACTGCGGATTGGGACCCGTTCGATAAAGTGTGCCGTTCAGCCCCTTAGGGATCTCGCCGGTAACCTTGGCGACAAAGTCATCTTCGGTGCGCACGGGCGCAAAATTTCCGGCGAGGTAGGGATTAACGCGAGTATTGCCGTCCATGGTGTGCCTCCTAGTGCAATCCTAGAGTGGTGAAATGATGTGGCCGTCTTGGGGCAGTGTTCGACCCTCTACGACCTCGGCATAGGCGGTGAGCAAGCCGTCCGAACCGTGATGATGGACGATGTTTAGCCAAGGGCTTTGGGTCACGAACTCAACCAGTCCCGCAGTGAAGCGGCGGTCAAGTTCTGCTGGTCCCCACTCCCCTGCACGTTTTCGGATTTGATCCGGCGCAAAAAATAGAACCGGCGTCGGACCTACCAGGTTGTCGCCTGGCCCACGCGCTTCCCAGTGCGTTCCCCCGACGATCAGGCTGCGGGTCAGGTGATCTCCCAACGCCGCGTGGGCGGCGGCCACGACGGCGCGGTTACCGGCGAAATCAACGAAGGCCGTCGGGCCATTGGCCGCTAGGTCGCCGACCTGACCATAGGTGAGTATCTGGTCATAGAGCCCAAACCCTTCCAGTCGAGCCAGATTGGCCGGTGAGCTCAGGCCAATGACGTTGCGACCCCGACGCTTCGCGAACCAAGCCAAACCCATCGCCGTTTTGCTTGATGCGCTGGAAAGCACCAAGGTGGTCAAAGCCTCGTCCTCTGAAAGGAAATCATCTAGCAGGAATGAGGTCATCAAGAGCGGTCGCAATAGAGCGCGATAACTGTCCAGCTTGTCGACCGGAGCCTCATTGTAGGCGTTATAGGTTGGCGGCAGTTCGGCGCGATGGGCCGCAGTGTCCACAAAACCATTGCGCGTTTTGACTAGGTTCATCACCAGATGTGTGGACATCGGCAGATAGCCGAAGATGCGCAGGCCGACCGGCGCGTCAGCCACCCGGGACTCAACCACCGTGGCAAACCCCCAAACCGGGATGCGGCCAAACCCCTCCGGTGCTGGGAAGAACTTCCAATAACCAAACTGATCGCCGATCGCGCCATAGGTAATGTTGTTTGCGGTAATGGAGAAGCTCTCAATGGCCACGCGCACTTGGCCATCGCTGGGCGCCGCCTCTACACTGGGCCGCACCTCAGCGACTCGAAGGTCAGCCTTCCTGATCAACACATCCCAGCCCGACATCGGTTTCGACTCCAAATCTTTTTACGTTGTAAATTTATCGCGTAGGAGGTAGCGGTGGCAAGTGAAATTTTTGTGCTGAGTCCGGAATGCCCCGCGTTCTGTCCCAAACCGATGTGACCGACTTCCGCGAGCGCCTATGCGACGCCGCAGAACGGCTGTTTGCGGAGAAGGGGCCAGACGCGGTTACCATGCGTCAGCTGGCCGCTGACCTAGGTGTCAGCCCCATGACGCCCTATCGGTATTTCCAAGACAAGGAAGATATACTTGCGGCGGTGCGAACCAATGGTTTCAATCGGTTCGCCGATGCCTTGGAGGGTGCCTATGCCTCAGCCGAAGGCGCACGCGCTAAGGGTGTGGCGGTCGGTGAAGCCTATATCATCTTCGCCTTCAAACACCCGGCGACTTACAAACTGATGTTCGATCTCGATCAACCGCACGAGAAGGATTACCCCGACCTCATAGCTGCTGCCCATCGGGCCAGCGACACCCAGACACAGTACGTCAAAGCCCTGGTGGCCGATGGCGTTTTGGCGGGTGACCCCGCAGAGATCGGCCGTATGTTTTGGGCGGCAGCTCACGGCGCTGTGGGCCTAGAGCTAGCCGGGAAATTGCCGCATGGCGCAGCCCGCGAGCTGCATCGCCACTTGAACCACGCACTAGCCCGCGGACTCCGTCCCTAGAGCGCTATTGTCATCCTCCGTCCGAATGAGGAGAAGGAATGGCTTAAGCCAATAGGAGACGCTGCGTGTCTGAGATCAAACCCTTTCAAGTCAATTGGACGCAGGCCCAGGTCGGTGCTGTGCTGGACCAAGTCGACGCCTACCCATGGCCCCAGGCACCACAAGTCGACAACGGTTGGGTCTACGGTTGCGATGCCGGTTACCTGAAGGACCTCTGCGGCCACTGGACGACCGGGTTTGATTGGCGGGCCGCCATGGCCAACCTCAATCGTTACCCGCAATTCACCGCCAGGGTCGAAGACTTCGATCTGCATTTTCTGCACGTGATCGGTGAGGCTGGCGGCAAGCGCCCCCTGATCATCACTCATGGCTGGCCGGGATCTCATTTCGAATTCTGGGGTGCTATTGAGAAGCTGGCCTTCCCATCGCGGTTCGGCGGCGATCCGGCAGATGCTTTTGACCTGGTGATCCCTTCCCTGCCCGGCTTCGGCTTCTCCTCGAAGCCCACCAAACCCATTGGCCAACGCACCACGGCTCGCCTCTTCAACACCCTGATGACTGAAGTCCTGGGCTATGACAGCTACCTAGCCCAGGGCGGCGACTGGGGCGGCTTAGTGACCTCATGGCTCGGTCACGACCACGGAACTCACGCTCGCGCCATCCACCTGAACATGATGGGTTTCCGGCCCTTTGGCGGTCCGAAGAACGAAGCTGAGGTCGCCTGGCTCGCGCGACAAAGCGCGATGATGGACCAACTCGGAGCCTATTTCCGGCTGCAGGCCTCCAAACCGCAATCCATCGCCTGGATGGCGGCAGGCAATCCGGTGGGTCAAGCCGCTTGGATCATGGAACGGTTTTACGATTGGTCAGACCTTCGCAAGAAATCGCTCGAGCAGACCCATCCAAAGGACGCCATGCTGACCAACATCATGATCTATGTGATGACGGGCAGCTTCACGACCGGGGCCTGGTACTATCGCGGGCTGCTGGAGGAAGGTGGGGTCAACTTCAAGGAGGGCGAGCGCTGTGAAACCCCCACCGCATTTGCAAACTTCCCAGGCGAGCCGCTCTATACCGCACCACCGCGCAGCTGGGCTGACCGGGCCTACAACATCGTGCGCTGGAGTGAGATGCCGCGCGGTGGGCACTTCGCCGCCATGGAGGAGCCAGACCTCTATGTCGCTGACGTGCGCGACTGGGCGAGACAGCACGGCTGATGGCCCGCTACGATTTCGCCTCAGATAACGCGGCACCTGCAACCCCGGAAGCCATGGCGGCCCTTGTGGCGGCCAATCGTGAGGGTTTCACTGGCAGCTACGGTGCCGACACCGTCAGCCGTCGGGCCGCCGACCTCGTTCGCTCCGTGCTGGATGCCGATGCAGAGGTGCGGTTTGTGGCCTCCGGCACTGCCGCCAACGCCATATCTCTAGCGACGCTGTGCCGACCCTTTGAAGCGGTCCTGGCTCATGAGCACGCCCACGTGGTCACCGACGAAACCGGAGCGCCGGGCTTCTTCGGTCACGGTCTTGGACTGATCGGATTGCCGGGCGCGTCCGGGCGAATTGATCCGGCTGGTCTTGCGATACCCCTGGCCGCTGCCGACAATCCCCATGCTCAGGCTGTGGCGGCGCTCTCGCTGACCAATGCGACAGAGTACGGAACCCTTTATTCCGTCGAGGCGCTGGCTGCCTTGACCGGACCGGTGAAGGCAATGGGTTACGGCGTCCATCTGGACGGAGCCCGACTGGCCAATGCGGCAGCAGCGGGGTTTGAGCTAAAGGCGATCCGCGCCCTGGGCGTCGATATCCTGGTGATCGGCGGCACCAAGTCTGGCATGACACCGACCGAGGCCATTGTGTTGTTGGACAGATCGCTAGCCCGACGCTTTGACGCGCGGCTCAAACAGTCGGGTCAACTGCCGCCAAAGGGCAGATATTATTCAGCCCCGTTCATCGGAATGCTGGAGGACGGCGCTTGGCTGCGGCATGCCGCCCACGCCAACGCCATGGCCGCGCGATTGGCCGCCTTGATGCCTTTCCCGACTGCCCATCCGGTTGAGGCAAATGCCGTGTTTGTCACTATGGATGAGCCAACCCTTGAGCGCCTCCGCGCAACAGGCTGGTACGTGTATCGCATGCTGGATCGATCGGTGCGGTTCATGTGTTCGTGGGCCACCACGGCGCAGGCCGTGGACGAACTCGGCGAAGCTCTCGCCAAGCTTTCCTAAGCCGATTAGGCTCCAGCCAGTGCCCTATTGCCGACCACCATCCGGGCCATAGGCCCGTGATGAAGTCCCGGACGATTGTTTGGGAGACACTGAAACGGTTCGCGCAGCGGAAAGCACGGGAATCTGCCACCTACTTCGTCGTAACGGCTAGGCCAAGCCGCTCCGCCCAATTGCGTAGAACCGGTCGGAACGCTGTTTCAGCAAGGCGTCAACGCTCATGCCTTCCAAGCCCGCCAGTTCCTGCTCCACAGCATCGCCCACTGCGATAATCGCCGCGTCGGGGTCAGAATGCGCACCGCCTGGGGGTTCGGGCACGATGCGGTCAACAATCTTCATGCCAATCAAATCTTGCGCCGAAATCTTCAACGCTTTGGCAGCTTCCTCAGGGGTGCGAGAACCGCGCCAGAGGATCGAGTTGGCTCCCTCCGGCGGTATCACTGAATAGACCGCATGTTCCATGATCAGCACGCGGTTGCCGCAAGCGATGCCGAGGGCTCCGCCGGATCCTCCTTCGCCCGTCACGACAGCCACCATGGGGACCCTCAGCATAAGGCATTTTTCTGTCGATCTTGCGATGGCCTCAGCGACTCCGCGTTCCTCAGAGCCGATGCCCGGATAGGCCGCTGTCGTATCCACAAAGCTGATGACCGGCAGGTTGAACCGCTCGGCGAGCTCCAGCAGGCGCAGGGCCTTGCGGTAGCCTTCAGGGCGCGCATAACCGAAATTGTGCTTCACACGCGTTATTGTGTCGTGGCCCTTCTCGTTGCCGATGACGACGACCGGACGACCCCGAAACTGGCCTAATCCGCCCATAATGGCCTGATCATCGGCGTATTTCCGGTCACCTTTTAGTTCGACAAACTCCTCAATTAATCCAGCTGCATAGTCAACAAAATGCGGCCTGTTTGGGTGCCGCGAAACTTGGGTCTTCTGCCAAGCATCAAGTCTAGAATAAGCGTCCTTGCGCATCACGCCCGCGCGGGCACGCAGCGCCTCGATCTCGGAATCCAGCCCCCCGCCGCCGGTGGTTTCGGACAGCTTGGAAAGCTCTTCGATCTTAGCTTCGAGTTCAGCGATCGGGCGCTCAAACTCGAGATAATGTGCAGCCATTCGAGGCGGACTCTTTCCCATGGTCGAAAGAACCGAACCTAGAGCGATGAGTGCAAAAGGGGAAGCCGGTTTGGCCGGCACCTAGGGTTTGCGGCCCAATGGGTGTTTCGTCTTCATCACCTCGACCAACCGATCCTGGGCAACGTGGGTGTAGATCTGTGTTGTGGCAATATCGACGTGACCCAACAGCTTCTGCACAACCCGCAAGTCCGCTCCCCCCTCCAAGAGATGCGTGGCGAAGGCATGACGAAGGACGTGCGGGCTGACCCGAGACGGATCAATGCTCGCAGTGATCGCCGCCCCGTCCAATAATTGCCCAAAGCGTCGAGGCGTGAGGCGACCGGCCTTGCCCCGGGATGGAAACAGCCACGGATTGGCGGCGTCACCTTTGGGCAGGAACGTTTTCCGCACACCCAGATAGGCTTTCACCGCCGACCGCGCAGCGCCGTTGAGCGGTGCCAGCCGATCCTTGCCCCCCTTCCCTCGCACCATCAGAAAGGCCGGGTCCTGGGCCAAGGCAGCCAGGGTCAGGCTGGTCAATTCAGAGACTCGCAGACCTGATGCATAGATCAGCTCAACCATGCACCCCAGGCGTAGACCCTCGGCGCCGTCGCGGGCCGTCGCAGCGGCGATGATGCGATCGACCTCGTCCCGTGAAAGCACCTTGGGCAATGGTCGGCCCTGCTTCGGCGCGTCCACTCGCCGCGACGGATCGTCCACGCGCCACCCCTCCCCCAGAACAAACCGGTAAAATTGGCGAACCGCCGCCCGACGCCTAGCTGCAGTGGCGGGTGACAAGCCTCGATCCGCTAGGGCTGCGAAATAGGCTTCGATGTCCTCGGCCGTCGCACCTGCGAAATCTCGATAACGGCCGCTCAGAAATCCCTGTGTGTCGGCCAGGTCCCGAGCATACGCCGTCAGAGTATTCTTAGCCGCCGCGCGCTCGACCGACATCATCTCCAGAAAGGCTTCGACCCATCCCGACCCTGAGCTCATAGAGGCAATAATCTCCCTCGCTACGCCGACCCATTTAAGCATGAACTTGGCGCTAGACCGTCTGCTCGTGTAAGTCTTCTGGGTTCATGGACCGTTTCAACCCCCTACGTGCGCGAACCATCACCTTGGTAGGTCTGATGGGAGTCGGCAAATCGAGCGTCGGTCGCCGTTTGGCCACCGCGCTGGACCTGCCGTTCCGCGATGCCGATCAAGAGGTTGAGTCTGCCGCCGGCCGCTCCATCGCAGACATCTTCACAGACCTGGGAGAATCCGCCTTCCGCGAGGGCGAACGCCGAGTGATTGCGCGGCTGCTGGACGAACCGCCCCACGTATTGGCAACTGGCGGCGGTGCCTTCATGAACCCCGATACCCGGGCCTTGATCAAGGCGCGATCGATCTCGGTCTGGCTCAAAGCTGACTTGGAAATCCTGGCCAGGCGGGTATCGCGCAAGGACAGCAGACCTTTGCTTGCCGGTCGAGACCCTATCGAGGTGCTGCGCGATCAAGCTGCCGCACGTTATCCCGCCTATGAAGAAGCTGCCATTGCGGTGGAGACCGGTGACGCTGCGCATCACGTCGCTGTGGACCAAGTGATGCAGGCGATTTCATCTTATCTGGAGAAACCGGAACCGTGATCCAGACTGTTGCTGTGGGTTTGGGCGACCGCGCCTACGACGTGAAGATCGGCGGCGGCTTAATCTCTGAGGCCGGGGCATATCTTAAGCCCTTTCTGAGGCGATCTCGCGTGGCCGTGGTTTCTGATCAGACGGTTTGGCATCTGCACGGCGACAGGCTGACCGCCGCGCTTCTAATCCATGGCATCGACGTCTCGCCTATCGTTTTGCCACCCGGCGAACATACAAAGAGCTTCGGAGGATTGGCTGATCTCTCCGATCAGCTGCTGGCGCTCGAACTCGACCGGGGAGATCTGATCGTCGCCTTCGGCGGTGGGGTGGTCGGCGACCTCGCGGGCTTTGCGGCGTCAATCTACAAGCGCGGCATCGATTTTGTGCAGATACCCACCACCCTATTGGCTCAGGTCGACTCGTCGGTGGGAGGCAAGACCGCCATCGATACGCCTCGCGGCAAGAACCTGATTGGTGCCTTTCACCAACCCCTGTTGGTATTGGCCGACCTCGATGTTCTCGCCACTCTGCCCCAACGCCAGATGCGGGCGGGCTACGCCGAGGTGATAAAGTATGGTTTGTTGGGCGATTTCGCGTTCTTCGAGTGGTTGGAGCATAGCGTCACCGAGGTCTTAGCGCGCGATCCCTCGGCCTTGGCGCAGGCTGTCACGCGATCGATCCAAATGAAGGCCGACATCGTCGCGGAGGATGAGAAAGAGGCCGGGCGCCGCGCTCTACTCAACCTCGGCCATACCTTCGGCCATGCCCTGGAAGCCGAGATGGGGTTCGGGGATGACCTGCTGCACGGCGAGGCGGTCGCCGCAGGCTCAGCCATCGCCTTCCGATTTTCTGCAGCACAAGGGCTTTGCTCCACTCAAGACGCCACCCGTGCAGTTGCTTCCATCGCAGCGGCGGGGTTGCCCACCCTGCTCAGCGACATCACATCAGCACCATTCGATGCCGAAATTCTCGTCCGGCACATGGCGCAAGACAAGAAGGCTGAAGGCGGGCGACTGATCTTCATCCTTGCCCGCGCTTTGGGCGATGCTTTTGTTGACAAGACCATCGACGTGGCCACCGTCACCGCATTCCTGAAAAGCGAAGGAGCCCACTGATGGGCGCACTCCTGGCCTTGGCACCGATCATCTTTGGTCTGTTGGCCGTCTCAGCCCTTTTCTCTGCCGCAGAGACCGCGCTGACCGGAGCCAGCCGCGCGCGGATGCACCAGATGGAGCGTGATGGGGATCGCGCGGCACGGCGGGTCAATCGTTTGCTCTCCGATCAGGAGACAATGATCGGGGCGGTGTTGCTGGGCAACAACCTGATCAACATCTTAGCCTCTGCCCTCACCACGACGGTTCTCACCACGGCGGTCCCCGGAGCCTGGGGCGTTGCTGCGGCAACGGCCATTATGACCGTACTGATCCTCGTGTTCGCAGAGGTGTTGCCCAAGACCTTGGCAATCCTGAGGTCCGATGATGTGGCCCGTTTCCTCTCCGGCCCAACCTTGCTGGTCGTGCGACTCTTCGGCCCGATAATCTTCGCAATTCAGTTCGTCGTGCGTCGCACGCTCAGAGTCTTTGGCGTCAAACTCGATATGGGGGTCGATGTCTTGGCCGCCCATGAGGAAATCCGCGGTGCCGTGGAGTATCACCACTCCGAGGGTTTGGTGGAAGAGCGGGACCGACGCATGCTGGGCGGGGTGCTTGACCTGTCGGACATGGATGTCAGCCAAGTGATGGTGCACCGTATGTCGATCTCCATGGTTGATGCCGACCTGTCGCCTCGCGAACTGGTGGCCCAGGTCTTGGCCAGCGACCACACGCGAGTGCCGCTCTATCGGGATGATCCTGAGAACATCGTCGGCGTGCTGCACGCCAAGGACCTGTTGCATGCAATTGCCGACGCAAATGGCGACTTCGGAGCCCTGGATATCGCCAAGATTCGCCGTGAGCCCTGGTTTATACCTGAGACGACAAATCTCAAGGATCAGCTCAATTCCTTCCTCAAGCGCCAGAACCATTTCGCGTTGGTCGTTGATGAATATGGCGCGCTGCAAGGTCTGGTGACCCTGGAAGACATCCTCGAGGAGATTGTCGGCGAAATCGAGGACGAGCACGATAGCGCCATACAAGGCGTGCGGAAGCAGGCCGACGGCTCGATCGTCGTGGATGGCTCCGTGCCGATCCGCGACCTCAACCGTGCGCTGGACTGGGACCTGCCCGACGACCAAGCCGTGACGGTTGCCGGTTTGGTCATTCATGAATCTCAGACCATTCCGAAGATCGGCCAGACATTCATCTTTCATCGTCACCGGTTTGAGGTGGTCAAGCGGGTGCGAAACCAGATCGCTACACTGCGCATCTCGCTCCCCTTGGAAACCACCGAGATCAGCGAGTAGACCCATGACAATCGGCTTGGTCGGGCTCCGCGTGCTCGTGGTGGAAGACGATATGATGGTCTCCATGCTGATGGAAGACATGTTGGCCGACCTTGGCTGCGTGCTGATCGGGCCCGCCGCTCGGCTCGACGAGGCCGTGGCTCTACTGAGCAGGAGCGACCCGGACTGCGCCATCCTGGACGTCAATCTGGGCGGCGTTTCAGTCTTCCCCGTAGCTGATCTCTTGCGGGATCGCGGCTTGCCCTACGCCTTCGCGTCCGGATATGCCGAGGTGGGTTTGCGACCTTCGGATAGCGCCGCCCCACTGCTGCAGAAGCCCTTCGCCGAGGCCGACCTCGCGCGGATATTGACCACGTTATCCAACAGCAGACGCGCTTAGAGCCCGTTAGCAATCATCCCGGTCAGCACCTTGTCGGGCGTCATCGGATAATCGCGCAGGCGCACCCCGGTCGCATTGTAGATCGCGTTGGCCACCGCTGCGCCGACGCCGCAGATGCCCAACTCCCCCACGCCCTTGATGCCCAAGGGATTGGCCTTGTCGTCGGCTTCATCCAGGAACATCGCGTCAACATCGACAATGTCGGCATGGGTCGGGACGAGGTAGCTGGCCATGTCCTGATTGATGAACGAGCCATAGCGCGGGTCGACCGCGTTGACCTCGGTCAGGGCCGCGCCGATTCCCCAGATCATGCCGCCGGTCATTTGGCTGCGCGCCATCTTGGCATTGAGGATCCGACCCGCTGCGAAGACCCCGAACATCCTGCGCATCCGCACCTCGCCGGTCGCGACATCGACCCCGACCTCTGCGAAGTGAGCGCCGTAGGTATGGGCCGAATAGTCTCTGGCATCGGCCGCAGGTGATATCGAGCCTTCGACATAGACGCCTGAGGGCTGGGCCCGAGCGACCAGGGCCGCCAGGCTCTCGCCCTGATTGCCGATCGAGATGTTGCCGTCGCCGAACTGAGCCAGGGTCGGGTCGGCCCCGTAGATCGGCGAGTTCGGGTCGCTTGTCGCGAGCTCGGCTAGGGTCCTGCGCATGACCATGCCGGTCTCGTAAGCTGCAGAGCCTGCGGTCGCTGCGCCAAACTGTCCCCCTGAGCCAGGGGCCGGCGGCAGGTCGCTGTCGCCCAGCTCAACGTCAACATGGCCTAGCGGCACGCCGAGGGTCTCGGCCGTGATCTGAGCCAGGATCGTATAGGTGCCTGTGCCAATATCGGTCATGCCTTGTTTGAGGATCACTCGGCCGTCTGGTCCGACCCGGATTCCGGCCTTGGCCGGCAGCAGGAAGTTGCCCCGGATCGCGCAGGCCATGCCCATGCCGACCAGCCATTGGCCGTCGCGGACCTGGCCCGGCTTTGGGTTGCGACGGGACCAGCCGAAGCGCTGCGCGCCGACATCAAGACATTGCACCAACTGACGGATTGAGAAAGGTTTTCCATCCTCTGGATCACGTTCAGGTTCATTGATTTTCCGCAGGTCGACGGGGTCGATCTTGAGCTTTTCAGCCAGCTCATCCATGGCGACTTCGAGGGCCAGCATGCCCGGGGCTTCGCCCGGTGCACGCATGGGTCCGGCACCTGGAAGGTCCATTTTCACCAGCCGGTGCCCGGTCAAACGGTTGGGTGCGGCATAGAGGTTTCGGGCGAAATTGGCGGCGTGTTCGGTGAAGATCGCGTTGCGTGCGCAGTGGGTAATGGCCTCCACCGCGAAGCCCGAAAGTTTACCACTGCTCTCACTGGCTAAGCGCACGCGCATCTGCACGGCGGGCCGGTGAATTGTGCCGTGGAACATCTGATGGCGGCTATAGGCGACCTTTACCGGACGTCCGATAGCCTTGGCCGCGAGCGCCGCCAGGGTCAGATCGTCATAGGACTGGCCCTTGCCGCCGAAACCGCCGCCGACATAGCGGGTGAACAGATGCACCCGGTCAGACGGGATCGCCAACGTCTCGGCCAGGGCGTGCTGTCCGCCCTTGACCATCTGGATCGAGGTGTGGACCGTGACCTTGTCACCCTCCCACCAAGCGGTGGTGGCGCAGGGTTCCATCTGGACGTGGTTCTGGATCGGGCTGAAATAGGTCTCGTCGACGGTGACGGGGGCCTTGGCAAAGGCACCAGGGAAATCGCCGATGTGCAAGTCTTCCTCGCCGGGAGGCTGTTCCCCTTGACCCAAGCTAGCCAGGAAATCGACCACGGCAGGTTCCACGGCGTACTCGATCTCGATCAACCCAGCGGCACCGCGCGCGTTCTCCTGGGTGTCGGCCAAGACGAAGGCCACGTGCTGGCCGTAGAACTCCACCTGATCGGACGCCAATGTAGGGTTAGACGCGCGCTGACTGCGCGGATTAATCCGCTCGCCGCGTTGCGCCTGGGCCGGGACATTCTTGTAGGTCCAGACCAGATGCACGCCCTGCGCAGCTTCAGCGGCCGCAGTCTCGATGGCGATGATCTTGCCCTTGGCGATGGTGGCACCCACCATATAACCGTAGGCCGCCGGCGACGGGGGTTCGACCTCATAAGCATATGCCGCTGTGCCTGTAACCTTCAGCTTGCCCTCATAGCGCTCCACGCCCTTGCCGATCAGGCCCGAGCGGTTTTCCGTAATGGGGTTGGGCGCAGCCCAATCCTTGACCGAGCTCATGAGGCACTCCGGGTGTTGGCGTCTGCGAGGGCCGCGCCGATCAGGCGGCTTACCAGGGCGATTTTGAAGGCGTTCTTGCCGTGGGCATTGGCCTGGGCGAGTTCGGCGGCGGCGGCCTCTGCGGCAGAGGCTCCGCTCTTGAGCGCCGCCTCCAGCTTGTCGGCCCGCCAAGGCTTGTGGGCCACAGCACCCAGCGCCACCTGCCCGCCCGCCACGGCCACACTGGCCAAGCCGCCGGCATAGGAGGCGCGGTCGCGGGCCTTGCGATAGACTTGGTGCCCGGCTGGCGGCGGCGGCAGGAGGACGGCGGTGATCATTTCGCCCACGCCCAAGTCAGTCTCAATCTGCGGCGTGTCGCCGGGCAGACGGTGCAGGTCGGCCACCGCCAGGGTGCGGGTAATGCCCGCCGCGCTCATCATCTCGACCTCGGCATCCAGCGCCGTGAGCGCCACGGCCATGTCGGAGGGATGGGTGGCGATGCACTGATCGCTGGCCCCGAAGATGGCGCTGTTGCGGTTGAGCCCCTCCATGGCCGCGCAGCCCGAGCCGAGCACACGCTTATTGCAGGGCTTTGCCGTGTCGTAGAAATAGGCGCAGCGGGTCCGCTGCATCAGGTTACCGCCCGCCGTGGCCTTATTGCGCAGCTGGCCCGAGCCGCCCGACAGGATCGCCTGGACCAGCACCGGATAGGCGCTACGCACCTTGGCGTCGGCAGCGATGTGGCTGTTGGTGGCCGTGCCGCCGATGCGCAGACCGCCGTCGGCGCTGGACGTGATCTCCGACAGACCTAGGCGATGGATATCGACCAGATGGGCGGGTGCCTCGATCTCCAGCTTCATCAGGTCGAGCAGATTGGTGCC
>JANLPK010000127.1:0-8819 GCA_031367205.1 Alphaproteobacteria bacterium | reverse complement strand
TGCTGCGGCGGGGTGAAGAGAATGATCTTGGCATCCGAGCCCAGCCGCTGGTGCAGGATGTCCAGGCCCTGCGCAATGTCATCGCTCTGCTGCGATAGGGTGCGTTCGGGCCCAAACTCGCGCTTCAGTCGCTTGCCGTTCAAGGTCATTTCGTGACGCAAGCCATGCTGTCCAAACTCTATGAGGTCTGGGTGAGCGCGCTTCATTGCCAACAAATAATCAGCGCATTCCTGCGTCAACCGCTCTGGAATTATCTGGTAGCTGACGGGTAATTTGCGGGCGAGGAACGTCTCGACAAACGCCTTCAGTGTGTCGGTCAGAGGACCAACGTCATCATCGCGCAAAAAATACCGCACGGGTTGAGAAGGTTTAAGCGGCATTGGCAGGGCCGGTCCGATTGGGGCAGCCGCATCGCAGCGACAGCGATTGATAGGTGAAGTCGTCTCATTTCTAGACCGACCAAGTTTACCAATTGTTTGGCCAACTCAGGCGAGGGCCTTCATAGCTCGCCTCTGCATCTGTTGCGAGACGAGCTGGTGTCTGGGTCTCAGTTCGGCACAGGGGTTGCACTCCCGGTCTCAAGCACGGCAGAACCCGCCAATACCTTTGTCTCATCATAGTCGGGACGGGGGTGGAATCTCGAAAGGAAACACATTGACCCAATCTGCATCCCAATTCGAGGATCTGTTGACCCGTCTGGCTGCTCGCGACGCCACCCTGGGCATCGTCGGACTGGGGTATGTTGGGTTGCCCTTGGCCCTTGCGGGCCTGGATGCCGGCTTTCGCGTCATCGGATTTGACGTCAATCAACGCCGCGTCGCGGCCATCGCCGCCGCCGAACAGGTGATCAGCTATATCGGCGTCGATGTGATGCAGCGCGCTGTGGACAGCGGGCGCTTTGAGACCACCTGCGACTTTACGCGCCTGGCTGAGGCAGACGCTATTCTAATCTGCGTGCCGACCCCGGTGACCAAGCATCGTGAGCCGGATCTGTCCTATGTTCGCGACACGGCCGAAACCATCAGCAAGTATCTGCGGTCTGGCCAGTTGGTCGTTCTGGAGTCCACCACCTGGCCCGGCACAACCCGTGAAATTGTCCAACCGCTGATGGAAGCCGGAGGCCTGAAGGTCGGCCGCGATGTCTATCTGGCCTTCTCGCCGGAGCGCGAAGACCCCGGCAACGCCCATTTCGGCACCAAGACCATTCCCAAGGTGGTTGGAGCCGATGATCAGGAATCCCGCGACCTGGCGGTCAAACTCTATGAGCAGATGATCTCCAAGGTGGTCCCGGTCTCCAGTGCCGCTGCCGCCGAAGCCACCAAGCTGACGGAGAACATTTTCCGCTCGATCAACATCGCCCTGGTGAACGAGCTGAAGCTTGTCTACGGGGCCATGGGTGTTGATGTCTGGGAGGTAATCAATGCAGCCGCCACCAAACCTTTCGGCTATATGCCCTTCTATCCGGGTCCCGGCCTTGGGGGTCACTGCATCCCCATCGACCCCTTCTATCTCACATGGAAGGCGCGGGAATTTGGAATGGAGACTCGCTTCATCGAACTGGCCGGTCAGATCAATACCGGCATGCCAAAGGTCGTCGTCGATCAGATGGCCGAGGCGCTCAATCAAGCGGCCGGCAAGGGACTGAAAGGTTCAAAGGTTCTGGTCCTGGGCGTGGCTTACAAGAAGAACGTCGACGACATGCGCGAAAGTCCGTCTCTGGTCTTGATCGAATTGATCGAGGGGCGCGGTGCGGTTTGCGATTTCCACGATCCGCACATCCCGGTCATCCCTGAAACACGCGAACACGCAGAGCTCGCCGGCCGCACATCGGTGGCGATGGATGCCAAGATGTTGGGCTCCTATGATGTCGTTCTGGTCTCAACCGATCACGATCAGGTGGACTACGGCCTCATCGCTGAGCATGCCCGATTGATCATCGATACGCGCAATGTCTTCGCCAAATTGGGTCTTAGCAATGAACGGGTGGTGAAGGCCTAACCCAACAGCGCCCTTAGTCCGGCCACCACACCGACCCAAAGCAGCCCCGAGACTCCGGCCCCGATCAGCATGCCATAGGCCACCGGCAGGCGCCCGCCGGACGGCCTTGCGCGGACATAGGGTGCTGTGATTGCACCAGAAGCGTCCAGAGACATCGGCCCTGCCCTCTTGCGTCAAGCTTCTGCTCGACCTTTGGGCATATGTGCATGGGTGGAGTTAAAAGTTCGTGTGATGCGGGAGTTGGATTGAACCGTCACACAGATCGTCTAAAGATGCGGTGTAGTAAGGCGTAGTGCTCGCCAATGGGGTTTGCAGAATGTTTGAGACGGCGTCATCGCAAGATCGTCCGGAGGCTACGGCAGATGCCGCCGCGCCGGCGGCTGCGGCACGTATGGCTACCGTGCATTATTTGACGCCCCTAATCCTCGCCCGCCCCACCGCCCTGCCGCCGCACATCCCCGTGGCCGGCAGTCGCTTGAAGCGGTTTGTGGATATCGTGCTCTCGAGCTTTGCCCTGCTGGTCTTTGTGCCGCTCTTGTTGGTGATCGCCCTAGGTGTTCGACTGGGAAGTCGGGGGCCGATTCTGTTCCGTCAGAGGCGTACGGGACTTGGCGGCCAAGTCTTCACCATCTTCAAGTTCAGGACGATGTCGGTCACCGAGGACCACGGCGACATCAAGCACGCCACAAAAGATGATGCGAGGGTCACGCCGTTTGGCCTGATCCTTCGCCAGACCAGCTTGGATGAATTGCCGCAGCTGCTAAATATCCTGCGTGGCGACATGTCCATTGTCGGACCCCGACCCCATGCCTTGGCGCATGATGAACACTACGGCCGCCTGATCCCCAGCTACGACGCGCGCTTTCGCGCTCGGCCTGGCCTAACCGGCCTGGCCCAAGTTTCCGGTTTCCGCGGCGAGATCGAAAATCTTGCCGGGATGATCAACCGGATCGATGCCGACAACGCCTATATCGACCTCTGGTCGCCGACCAAGGACATCATGATTGTCCTGCGCACGGTGCCGCTGTTGTTCAAGGATCCCAACGCCTACTAATTCCGGCCTTCGGCAACGAACTGTAAGAGCCCCTCGACCAAATGGTCGAACATCAGGCGCATCCGGCGGGAACCTTTGAGGTTCTCATGCATCGCCACCCACATCTCCAACTCGAAGTGGAAAGCATTGGCCAAGACCGGGACCAAACCCCAACGCTTGGCCAAGGTGGCCTGAACGGCACCGATCCCCAGACCGGCCTTCACCGACGCCATCTGAGCAACATTGCTGTCTGAGCGGATGGCGAACAGGTCCCGCGTCACTTCGCGATTGCCAAAGTCGATGTGGCCCAGCGAGTCGGTGTTGAGCTTGTGGCGGTCAAACCCGATCAGGGTGTGGCCCTTGATCAAATCCTCCATGCCGACGGGCGTGCCGAATTCGTCGAGATATTCCGCCGTTGCGAAGAACCCGACGGCGATAGAGCCAATCTTCCGGGCCACCAGATTGCCCTGGGTCGGTCGCATCATCCGCACGGCGATATCGGCATCGCGGCGGGAAAGATCCTCTGTGTGATCCGACACCACCAACTCAATCACCACATCGCGGTGTTGCCGGTGGAACGTGGCCAAGATGGCCGGCAAGACCTCTGAACCGATCACGTCACTCACCGTAACCCGCACCACACCCCGCTCGCCGTCATTGTCCCCCGAGGCGTCGCGCAGCAATGCAGCGGCAGCGGCAGCCATCTCCTCAAGGTGGGGCCTAAGACTCACGGCCAAGTCGGTCGGCGTCAGTCCCCGTGGATTGCGCAGAAAGAGCGGCGACCCCAGGGCCTGCTCCAGGGCCTCGATATGTCGCCCCAAGGTCGGTTGGGTAAGCCCCCGCAAGCGTGACGCGGCCGAAAAACTACCGGTTTGCAAGACGGCATGCAGGCTCTGATAGAGGTCCCAAGGCGGATCTGACTTCATACATTTCTGTATATCAAATCAGATGTTCGATGCAATTATGTCGCGTCGCGAGGTCTCACGGACTTGGCAAGCCCTCGCGGTGCTGGACTTTCGGGGGTGGGAGACACTACATCCCGCGCATGGCCCGACAGACGCTCTACGACAAAATCTGGGATGCCCACCTCGTCGCACAACAGGACGGCGAGGCCATCCTCTATATTGACCTGCACCTGATCCACGAGGTGACCACGCCTCAGGCCTTTGCTGGCCTGCGCGCCGATGGCCGCAGGGTGCGTCGCCCCGACCGGACTCTTGCCGTGGCCGACCACAACATCCCCACTGAGGGGCAGGCCAAGGGGGTCGGTGCGGTGGCCGATGAAGAGGCACGTTTGCAGCTGCAAACCCTAGAGGCCAACGTCAAAGACGCAGGCATCGAGTTTTTTCCCATGGGCGACATCCGCAACGGCATCGTCCATGTGGTCGGGCCTGAGCAGGGCCGCACCCAGCCGGGCATGACCATTGTCTGCGGCGATAGTCACACCTCCACCCACGGGGCCTTCGGGGCCCTGGCCCAGGGGATCGGCACCTCGGAGGTCGAGCATGTGCTGGCCACCCAAACCCTGCGCCAGAAGAAGTCCAAGAATTTCCGCGTCACCATTGATGGAACCCCCGCACCCGGCGTGGGCGCCAAGGACCTTGCCCTAGCCGTCATTGGCAAGATTGGCACGGCGGGCGGCACAGGCTCGGTGATCGAGTTCGCTGGCGAGGCGGTCCGCGCGCTGTCCATGGAAGGCCGCATGACGCTGTGCAACCTCACCATCGAGGGCGGCGCACGGGCGGGTCTGGTCGCCCCTGACGAGACCACCTTTGCCTATATGATGGGTCGCCCCGCAGCGCCTAAGGGCGCGGCCTGGGACATGGCGCTCAGCTATTGGAAGACCCTCTATTCCGATGCCGACGCCGTCTTCGACCGCGAAGTCACGATCGACGCTGCCGCCATCGCGCCAACCCTGACTTGGGGCACCAGTCCCGAGGACGTCGTGGCCGTCACCGGCACCGTCCCAACGCCGGATAGCTTTGCTAGTGCCGACAAGCGCGCCTCAGCCGTGCGCGCGCTCGACTATATGGGTCTCACCGCCGGTCAACCGATCACCGAGGCCAAGATCGACGTGGTGTTCATCGGCTCCTGCACCAATAGCCGCATCGAAGACCTGCGCTCTGCCGCCAAGATCGCTGAGGGTCGCCAGGTCGCGAGCCACGTGCGGGCCATGGTCGTGCCGGGCTCCGGTCTCGTGAAGGCCCAAGCCGAAGACGAAGGCCTCGACCTGATCTTCAAAGCCGCGGGCTTTGACTGGCGCGAGCCTGGCTGCTCCATGTGCCTTGGTATGAACCCAGACAAGCTCGCCCCCGGCGAACGCTGCGCCTCGACCTCCAACCGCAATTTCGAGGGTCGCCAAGGTCGCGGCGGCCGCACCCACTTGATGAGCCCGGAAATGGCCGCCGCCGCCGCCATCGCCGGCCACATCGTCGACGTTCGGGAGTATCTGCGATGATCACCGGTCTGGATCACATCGCCCTGGCTGTCCACGACTTGGATTCCGCCGTCGAGGCCTATCGCAAGCTGCTGGGGCGCGAACCCAATTGGTTGGGTGGCGACGGCGGCGCGCGCCACGCCTGGTTCCAGCTCTCCAACATGGCGCTGGATGTGATCAGTCCCAGCGGCGAGGGCGCATTCGGCGACACCCTCCGCAAACACCTGGCCGAACACGGCGAGGGCATCTGGGCCATGGCTTTCACGGTCGATGAGGCGCAGGCGACCCACCAATTGGTCAGCCGTCGCGGCCTAGACTCCACCCCGCCGCACCTCGTCCGCTCGACCCATGACGACGGCCGCAAGCGCTACTGGTTCAACGGAAGCCTCAGTCCAGAGAGCACCGGCGGTCTCAACATCCTGCTGGTCGATCCACCTCGTGATGGTGTGGCGTGGCCACTCTCAGCCCCCATCGGCCCAGAAGCGTCCAGCGTGACCGAGTTGGACCATGTGGTGGTTCACACCCCAAATCCCGACCGGGCGCTGGCCGTCTACGGGGCCAAGCTGGGCCTGGACCTTCGGCTTGATCGCTCCAATGCCGACTGGGGTGTCCGCCAACTGTTCTTCAAGTGCGGGGCGGCTGTGGTCGAATTCGGGGCGAGCCTCAAAACCCCAACCTCCGACAAGCCCGATAGCTTCGGCGGCCTAGCCTGGCGCACTCCTGACGCTACCGCCGCCCAGGCGCGGATCGCGGCTTCCGGCTTTGATGTCTCGGAGGTCCGCAAGGGGCGCAAGCCCGGCACGAAGGTCTTCACCGTCCGCTCCGGTATCGCAGCGGGTCCGACTATCCTAGTCGAACAGGGCGCGCTGCCGTGAGGGCGCTGATCCTCGCGCTCTGCCTCTCGGCAACCACGGCGTTCGCCCAGAGCCTGCCGGTCAAACTGCACGACGCCGACACCTGGACCTTCACAGCCAAGCATGAGCGCCTGTCCGATGGCGCTCGATCTCAAGACTACACCGTCACCACCACCAAGACCCTCACTTGGCGCGCAGCGTCGGACGGCGCTGGCGAGCTCCTCATGGAACATGTCGGCATCGTCGCTGACCCCGGCACGGCACCTGAGGCCGCCGCCGCACAAACTCTGACTATTCCCATCAAGTTCACCGTCGATGCCGCCCTGGTCCCCAACGGCGTGGTCAATGTCGATGAGGTGCGCGCAGCCACCCGCAAGCTGCTCGCCGACACCGGCGTAACTGAAGACGACTTCCAACAGATGACCAAATCCAGCCCCGGCATCCTCGATCAAACCGCCATGGCCTTGATCAGCCGCGAGCTGGGGCTGCTGGGTCGCATCCAAGGCACCAACCTCAAGAAAGACCTCCCCAACTATGAGGAGGACGAAGTCCCCAACCCCATCGGCGGCCCGCCGCTGCGGTCGCGGATCACCTATGAGCTTCTGGATTATGACGCCGACTATGGCCGCGCCGTGATCAATTGGAAAGCCGAGGTGGACCCGCAGTCTTTGCGTGACAGTCTGGCTGAGCTCGTCAACAGCGTGGCCGAAGATCAACGCGCCCAGGCCCAGGCTCAACTCGCCAAGATGAAGCTCGAGATTGTCCGCATGTGTCGTGGCGATATCGACATCACTAGCGGCCTTGCCACCAAACTGATCTGCCGCAATCGCACAGCCGTGACCGAAGGCGGAGAAGTCCGTCAGACCTTCGACCGCTGGGAAATCACCCAGACCCTGCCGGGAAAGCCCCAATGAAAGCCTTCACCCAGCTCGACGCCAAGATCGCACCCCTGCAGATCGCCAATGTCGACACTGACCAGATCATTCCCAAGCAGTTCCTCAAAACCGTCGAGCGCGAGGGCCTGAGCAAGGGTCTGTTCTACGACTTCCGCTTCGACGATGCCGGCAACTCAAAGCCCGACTTCGTGCTCAATCGCCCGGAATATAAGGGCGCGGGCGTGCTGGTGGCGGGCGATAATTTCGGCTGCGGCTCTTCGCGCGAACACGCCGCCTGGGCCCTGCTGGACTTCGGGATCAGCTGCGTGATCTCCACCAGCTTTGCCGACATCTTCTATAACAACTGCTTCCAAAACGGCCTGCTGCCAGTGGTCTTGAAGCCCGACGAGGTCCAGGCCCTGATGGACGAGGCCAAGGGCGGCAATCACTTGGTCACTGTCGATCTAGCGACCCAGAGCGTCGTCTCGCCCTCCGGCCGCCGCTTCGAATTCCAGATCGACCCCCAGCGCAAGATCAAGATGCTGAACGGCCTCGATGCCATCGGCGAGACCCTGGTCGCCGCCGCCGACATCGATGTCTACGAAAGCAAACGCGCCCTCGATAAGCCCTGGCTGGAACGCGCATGACCCTGATCATCGCCGGCACGGTTCGCGTGCCGCCTGAAAACATCGAGGCGTTCAAGCCCCACATGCTGGCCATGCTTGCCGCCAGTCGGGTCGAAGACGGCTGCCTCGAATATGCCTATGCCCAAGACGTCGCCGATCCAGGCCTAGTCCGGGTCTATGAAGCTTGGCGCGACCAAGCCGCGCTGGACGCCCACTTCCAAACCCCGCACATGGCCACCTGGCGCGCCAACTGGCCCAGTTTCGGGGTTTCCGACCGCAAACTCATGGCCTACGAAACCGCCACCGAACGCCAACTCTAGAGACACCCGATGACCGATCTCCTCCTCCTGCCCGGCGACGGCATCGGACCGGAAGTGACCGCCCAGGTCCGTCGGGTGGCTGAGCGCCTGACCCCCGATCTAGTGATCGAAGAGCGCCTGTTCGGTGGCTGTTCCTTCGACGCCCACGGAACCCCGCTCACCGACGAAACCCTCGCCGCCGCCAAGTCATCCAAAGCCGTGCTGATGGGCGCGGTCGGTGGCCCGCAATGGGCCGGTGCGCCCCGCGACAAACGTCCGGAAGCCGGGCTGCTCGCCCTGCGCGCCGGCATGGAGGTGTTCGCCAACCTGCGCCCTGCCCTGTGCTTCCAACCCCTGGCCGATGCCTCCAGCCTCAAGCGCGAGCTGGTCGAGGGTCTCGACTTTATGATTGTGCGCGAGCTGACCGGCGGCATCTATTTCGGCAGTCCACGCTTCATCGAAGACCTACCCGGCGGTGGCCAGCGGGCTGTGGACACCCAGGTCTACACCACCATGGAGATTGAGCGGGTCGCCCGGGTGGCCTTCGAATTGGCCAGGGGGCGTCGCAACAAGGTCCATTCCGCCGAGAAATCCAATGTGATGGATTCAGGCCTGCTGTGGCGGCGCGTGGTCACCGCCCTGCACGCTCGCGAATATGCCGACGTTCAGCTCGAACACATCCTGGCCGACAACGCCG
>JANLPK010000071.1:0-2219 GCA_031367205.1 Alphaproteobacteria bacterium | reverse complement strand
CTTAAGCGGTAGAGCGGGGGTAGGGCGAGATAGAGCCGGCCGGCTCGGATTAGGCCCGGCATGCTGCGATAGAAGAACGTAATCAACAGGCTGGCGATGTGGGCACCGTCCACGTCGGCGTCGGTCATGATGACCACGCGCTCATAGCGCAGCTCCTCTTCCTTGAAGCGTGACCCGGCATGAACGCCGAGCGCCAGCAAGAGGTCGGAGAGCTCTTTGTTGGCCCCCATCTTGTCGCTGGTTGCCGAGGCCACATTGAGGATCTTGCCGCGCAGGGGCAGGATCGCCTGGGTGCGGCGATCGCGGGCTTGCTTGGCTGAACCGCCAGCGCTGTCGCCCTCGACCAGGAAAATTTCGGTGCCGTCGGTCGCTTGGCCGGAGCAGTCGGCGAGCTTGCCGGGCAGCCGCAGCTTGCGGGTTGCGGAGGCGCGGGAGACTTCCTTGTCGCGTCGGCGCTTGAGACGCTCTTCGGCCCGTTCGAGGACGAATTCCAGCAAGGCGCTGGCCGATTTTGGCTGGGCGGTCAGCCAGTGATCGAAGGGGTCGCGCAGGGCGTTTTCCACCAGGCGCTGGGCATCTGCGGAGGAGAGGCGCTCTTTTGTCTGGCCCTGGAATTCCGGGTTGGCCACGAACACACTGACCAAGGCACCCGCCTGAGAGATCACGTCGTCGGCGGTGATCAGACCCCCCCGCTTCTCGCCGGAGAGTTCCGCATAGGCCTTGAGGCCTCGGGTGAGCGCTGCGCGCAGGCCCGCCTCATGGGTGCCACCTTCGGGGGTGGGCACGGTATTGCAGTAGGACTGCATGAAGCTGTCGGCCTCACCGAAGCCGGCGGGGGTCCAGGCTATGGCCCACTCGACCTTGCCGGTCTCGCCCTTGCGCTCATAGCGGCCGGCGAAGGGCTCGGGGGTTACGGTCTCGATCCCGGCGACGCGCTCGGCCAGGAAGTCGGCGAGGCCGTTGGGGAACCGGAAGGTGGCTTCCGCCGGGGTTTGGTCGTGGATGCGGGAGGGATGGCATGTCCACCGGATCTCGACGCCGCCGAACAGATAGGCCTTAGAGCGCGCCATCCGGTAGAGCCGGGCGGGCTTGAAGGTCGCGCCGTCGCCGAAGATGACCGGGTCGGGGGTGAAGCTGAACCACGTGCCGTGTTTGCGGGTCGCCCCTAGCTTTTCGATCCCGCCTAAAGGCTTGCCGCGACTAAAGGCCTGACGCCATTCAAAGCCGTCCTTGAAGGCGGTAACTTCCAGCCGCTCGGAGAGGGCATTGACGACCGAGACCCCGACCCCGTGCAGGCCGCCGGAGGTCTCATAGACCTTGCCGCTGAACTTCCCGCCGGAGTGCAGGACGGTCATGATGACTTCCAGCGCCGACTTGCCGGGGTGTTTGGGGTGTGGATCGACCGGCACGCCGCGACCGTCATCCTTGACGGTGAGCATCCCGTCAGCATCCAGGATCACCTCGATGATTTTGGCATGGCCGGCGACGGCCTCGTCCATGGCATTGTCGAGCACCTCAGCGAAGAGGTGGTGCAGGGCCCGCTCGTCGGTGCCGCCGATATACATGCCTGGGCGTTTGCGAACCGGCTCAAGGCCTTCGAGGACCTCGATGTCCTTGGCGGAGTAGCCGTCGGTGCTGAGGATAGCGCGCGGCTCATGGCTGACCGCCATCGGCGCAGGCGGCGGCGGGTTCAGGGCATCATCAAAAAGGGAGGCTTGGGGCAGGGCCTTAGACATGGGCGGCACCATAGCCGTGATTCGGAATGGGATGTAGGTGATCGGCGCTTAGCTTCCCGTCACGCAGTGGGGGAAGGGGCACAAGACGCCGCAGGCGGCACCAAGCCATTCCGTTCCTCCCCCGCAGGGTGGAGGTGGCTCGGCGCGAAGCGACGAGACGGAGGGGGCCGGGCGGCAGCCCGGGTACTTGCTTCGGATAGGTGGTTGTCCGCCCGCTTGTGCGGTCGGCCCCCTCAGTCAGCTGCGCTGACAGCTCCCCCGATGGGGAGCAACTGCGAATGGCTAAGCCGGGGCTTCTCGTAGGTCGTCGTCGCTATGTATGTTGGGTGTATCTTCTATATGGGTTTGGTGTGTGTTGTAGGGGGATCCCGGAACTTGGGTTCTTCGCTCGTCCATGGCCCAGGGCTCTAAGCTCCAGGCCTGCCAGTCGGGGACGATGCCGAGGTCGGCACAGATAATGGCAATGATCTCAGAGACAGGTTT
>JANLPK010000031.1:0-2205 GCA_031367205.1 Alphaproteobacteria bacterium | reverse complement strand
CTGGCTTCGCGCTCGGCGGCGGGTGTGAACTGGCGATGATGTGCGATTTCATTGTTGCCGCCGACACCGCCAAGTTCGGCCAGCCCGAGATCAATCTCGGGGTGATGCCAGGCGCGGGCGGCACCCAGCGGCTGACGCGGGCGGTGGGCAAGTCCAAGGCGATGTATATGATCCTGACCGCACGGATGATGGATGCGGCCGAGGCAGAACGTGCCAATCTGGTATCCAGGGTCTTCCCCGCCGAGACCCTGATCGGGGAAGCCCTCAAGATTGCCGCGGGCCTGGCCAATCTGTCGCCGATTGCGGTCGCGATGGCCAAGGAAACCGTCAACCGCGCCTTTGAAATCCCGCTCACCGAGGGCGTCCGCTTCGAACGCCGGCTGTTCCTGTCGATGTTCGGAACCCCTGACCAGCAGGAAGGCATGGCCGCCTTCGCCGAAAAGCGGAAGCCAGCCTTCAAAAAGTGATCGCCCTCCCGCCACCAGGGGAATCGCTTGAACGTCACTGAGTAGTCCTTGTGATGATGTGCTTAAGATATTGATGGTTCCATCCTGCGGCTTTTCGTCGGACTTTAAGGCTGTCTTTTCCTGCGGCGGCTCGGATGAGGTTCATGGCCATATGCTTGATAGTGGCCATATTTTTTGGTCCATGCTCGGTTCTCAAGCGCATCAGATCGTCGTGAAAGACGACATCGAGCACCCAGTGGAGGCGGTTTTCGATCCCCCAATGGGCGCGCACCGCGCGCGCCAATAGCTTTGTGTCGAGCGGCATTGATGACAGGAAGAAGCGTCGGGCGATGGAGGTTTTTCCATCGCGTTCAACCTCGGCCTCGACCATTGCGATGGCCTTGAGGCCGGGAAACCTTGGCTCGCCGGGGAAGCGCCGGTCGGTGGTGAGCCAATCGACATCGTGGCAGACCCAGTGACGGCGGGTCTCGATGCGGCCGTGGTCGTTGTCGATCGTTTGGAACGGTTCACCGCACGTGTGTGACTGGGTTTCGAAGAACAGCCCGACCTCGTTGGCCAGGCTTGGCTGGTTGTCCTTCAGCGCCAGCAGATAGTCGGCGCCGCGGTTGATGATGGTTTGGGCGATCTTGGTCTGGCAGCCCATGGCATCAATGGTAACCAACGCGCCGGTCAGCCGCAGGCGTTCGAGGAGCAAGGGTATTGCGATGATTTCATTGGACTTTGTTCCAACCGCCTGCTGACCCAGCACAAGACGCTGACGTGTCGCCCAGGCGCTGACGACGTGCAACGGATGGTCATCGCCGCGCTTGGCCCGCCGCGAAGTCTTGCCATCGAAGGCGACAATATCCGGTTCATCCTCACGCAACCCATCGACCCAGGCGATGAAGCAGGCAGAAAACAGCTCGGGGTCGAGCGCATTTAGCACGTCGTTGAGGGTGTCATGCGATGGAATGCCACGCGCGTAGGGCAGCAATGTGCGCAGGAAACGTATCTTCTCGCGGCCCCAAAACCGCACTTCGACGAAATCCTCGGCGCCAGACAGCGTCGCGCACAGCACCAACAGCATGATCTCGGGGAGTGGGTAGATGACCTTGGCGCGTTGCCGGGGGTCTTCAAGCGCCGAAAAATGCCCAATGAGAGAACGGCCGCCGGACGATTCCACCATGTCTGCCTCCTGAAACGCGGAGACTGGTAAGAATCATGGGCCAGCGCGTCGCAACAAGGGAATGTGGTTCAAGCGATTGCCCTGCAGGACCAATCGCGGCAATTGACGTCGGGCCGAACCGGCGATAACGTACGAACGTGATGAACATGTGCCCCCCCGCTATCCGATTTTACCGCCGCTGGTTTTATACGCCGGCGGCCTAGGATCGCGCGCATTTCACGCATCCCGAAGCCGCCAGCCCCCTGGCGGCTTTCGTGTTTGTTTTTCCTCTCTCGACTCCCCCTGCCAGGGCAAAGCGGCCTCTCAATCCAGGAGAAGCTCCATGCCCGTATCGCCCGATGATTTCGACGTTCTGACCGGCCCGCCGCCCCGCCCCATCCAGGGGGTGCGTCATGGCCGACATTGATCTCGCGACCTGGACACCGTCGAGCTGGCGCCACCGCCCGATCCGTCAGGCGCCGGAATACCCCGATCCGGTCGCCCTCGAAGCTGCCGAGGAACGCCTGCGCCAGTCGCCGCCCCTGGTGTTCGCCCGCGCACCGCTTCGTTATGTTTTGGTGGAGTCAATGGTCG
>JANLPK010000345.1:0-8724 GCA_031367205.1 Alphaproteobacteria bacterium | reverse complement strand
AGTGACGAGCTTAGTATAGGCCGCCTCAACGCCGATTCCCGACCATCGGCCTAACCGGACATCCAGATTTTCATAGGGAATGGCCAACAGGTGCGCGCGATGAATGGTTTTCAGGGTCGCCAAATCGGCTTTTGGAACGCCAGTGTATCCGATACGCGCAAAGTAGGCGGCAAGGTCCATTTGATATGCCTTCGATAGGGCTTTTGAAGTTTACGGCGTGACGTGTCAGGAACTCCCCTCGACTCTGTTACCATCGGACTATGCCAAATTGAACTATCGCCACGCCTTTCATGCTGGGAACTTTGCCGATTTGGTGAAGCATGCTGCGTTGCTACAGGTGTTGGACACCCTGATGGCTGATCCGTCCCCGGTCCACATCATCGACACCCATGCTGGGCGTGGCCTCTATGATTTGGCGGGCGAAGAGGCCAAGCGGTCGGGTGAGGCGCAGGCTGGCGTTTCCCGACTGGCAGTCGCTCAGGGCTTGCCGCCAAGCTTGGCGCGTCTCCGGCAAGCTCTGGTGGTCGTGAATGGCGGCAGTAGGGTGAGTATCTATCCAGGGTCGCCGCGGCTGATCGCCGACCAAATGCGTCCCGGCGACAGTTATCTGGCCTGCGAGTTGCGCCCGGAAGAGCACGACGGCCTGGTTGCCAATCTGGCCGGCCGGATGGGCGTTCAAACGGCTTGCGCTGACGGCTACCGCGCGGCCTGGGAGCGGTTGCCCACTAAGGGACGGGCCCTGATCTTGATCGACCCGCCCTTCGAGCGGGCAGATGACTACCAGCAGATTGTCTCGACCCTTGCCAAGGCCATGGCCAAAAATGCCCAAGTGCAATCCCTAGTCTGGTTACCCATCAAGGACCTTGAGACCTTTGACGGCTTTCTTCGGGATGCCGAGGATGCCGGTCTGGGCGACTTGCTGATTGTCGAAGCGCGCATGCGACCCCTGAACGACCCCATGACCATGAACGGCTGCGCCTTGGTGCTGAGCCGCGCGCCCAGAGAACTGGATCCTGCTCTAGCGGCGATCTGCGACTGGGTGGTCAGCACGCTGGGGGACGGGGGTCAGTCGCGAGTCTGGCGGACCGCCAAATGCTGAAGCGCTGTTTCGATGTGGTGGGAGCCATCCTGGGCCTAGTGGTGCTGAGCCCCGTCATGCTGCTGATCGGGTTGGCGGTGGGTTTGGAGACCCCCGGTCCGGCGGTCTACTGGTCGCGGCGGGTCGGTCGTGCGGGTAAACTGTTCATGATGCCGAAGTTTCGATCTATGCGGGCGGACGCGCCGGACGTGGCGACGCATTTGCTGCCTGACCCCAAGAGCTGGATCACCCCATTGGGCGGCTTCCTGCGCCGGTTTAGCCTTGATGAGTTCCCCCAGCTGTGGAGCATTTTGGTGGGGCACATGAGCTTTGTAGGTCCCCGCCCGGCCTTGCATAGCCAAGAGGAGCTGATCCGACTTCGCAGAGTGTCGGGTGTGAACGATCTGCGACCGGGCCTAACGGGTTGGGCTCAGGTCAATGGGCGCGATGACATCTCCATCGCAGAGAAGGCGCGCTTTGACGCTGAATACCTCGCCGGGCGGACCTTTTGGATGGATGTAAAGATCATTGCGCGGACTGCCGTGACCGCTTTCTCCGGGCGCGGCATCCGCCATTAGGCCAAACGCGGTTGACCAGGGGTGCAGACCCACTCCACAGTCGGCCCGATTAGAGATCACAAGGGAGACTTAGATGCCGCGACTTTCGCCGAATACCTCAGTTGGTCTTGCGCTCGGCGCGGGTTTGCTGCTGGCCGCGATCGGTGGATCTGCCGCCGCTGCCGTCAGTGCGGCCAAGGTCGAGGCGGCGCGGGAGGCCAACTTCAAGAAGATTGGTGGGGCCTTTAAGGCAATTATCGACGGTCTGAAGACCGAGACCCCCGATACCAAGGCGATGGCCGCTCAAGCCAAGATTATCAAGGACTTGTCGCCGAAAATAACCACATGGTTCCCGAAGGGCTCGGGCCCGGAGAGCGGCCTGAAGATGCAGGCCAAGGCAGAGATTTGGACCGATTGGGCGACCTTCGAACAGGCTGCCAAGGGCCTTCAGGCCGAGAGCACCAAACTCGAGGCCATTGCCAGGACCGGCGACCTTGAGGCCATCAAGGTGCAGGTAAAGGCGACCGGCGGGGCCTGCGGCACCTGCCACACCAAGTTCCGGGAAAAGGAAAAGCACTAGGCGTCATGGCGCTACCGCCCCCCATTCGCCTTTGGGACCTGCCGACTCGGTTGTTTCACTGGGGCTTGCTCGTTGCACTGCTGGTCGCATGGCTTAGCGCTGGGAAGAACATGGAGCTGCACAAGCTCGCCGGCTACGTAGTGATCGGCTTGGTGGTTTTTCGCCTGTGGTGGGGTGTTGCCGGGGGTTCGACGGCTAGGTTTTCGGCTTTTGTCAGGGGGCCCAAGGCGACTTTGGCCTATGCGAAGGGCCTCAAGTCCCGCATTCCGGGCGAAACCTTTGGGCATAATCCCATTGGGGCTTGGAGCGTCCTGGCGATGATTGCCGTGATCCTTGGGCTGGCGGGTCTTGGGCTGTTTGCCACCGATATCGACGGCATCGAGTCTGGGCCGCTTTCCGACAAGGTTGATTTCGATACAGGACGACTATTTTCGGATTGGCACGAACTGGCCTTCCGGGCTCTGCAGGGCTTGGTGGGTTTGCACTTGGCGGCGATTGCCTTCTACGCTCTGTGGAAGCGCGACAACCTGATCGGTGCGATGATCACGGGTCGGCGTCGGATCAGCGCGTCGGTGGCCCCGCTTACAACAGCCCCGATCTGGAGTTTGATCGTCGGCATCGTACTGGCAATCGGCGTGGCCTATGCGGCGGCCAAAGGCTTCCGGTTTTAGCCCGGCGCGCCTTTGAGGCAATTGAGCCAAGCATCCTCGCGCGCACGCTCGGCGGTTCGCAGCATGGTCTCGGCATCACGCACGGCGGCATCGTGCTTGCGCCACTCCAGAACGGCACCTTCGCGGGCTGCACGGGCCCCTTCCAAGGTCTCGAACCGCGCTAGGATAGCGCGGACACTATAGTTCACCGGTGGCCCTACCGCTTCGCGGTCCGGATAGACCCCGGTGATCGAGTCCGCAGACTCCTTCTCAATCAGGAAGACATCGGCCCATCCGGCATGATGGCGCATCAGGGCCCAGGGCCGTGCAGTCTGGTCGGTCATGTGGCGCTCCGTTGACTCGCTTATCTAACCTTAGCGTGGGTTGGGCTGGGCTCCAATCGCGGCGTTGCGAGATTTCAGGATCAAGGCTGGACGCCACCGGACCCCGCCCGCTACGAAAGTGATTGAACCCGACGGAACGCCGACGATGAAACCAGCCTCGATCTCCGACTACCGCGAATTGGCGCGCCGCAGACTGCCGCCGATGTTTTTCGAGTATATCGACGGCGGCTCCTATGCCGAGGTGACCCTGAGGCGGAATGTCGAGGATCTGGAGGCCATTGCGCTGCGCCAGCGGGTCATGCGCGACATGACGCAGCTCAATATGTCAGTTCGAACCCTCGGACAGACCCTAGCAATGCCCGTGGGTTTGGCGCCTGTCGGGATGGCCGGCATGTATGCCCAGCGTGGTGAAGCCCAAGCCGCCCGCGCTGCTGCGGCCGCCGGCGTGCCGTTCTGCCTGTCAACGGTGGGTGTGTGCTCGGTCGAGGAGGTAGCGGCCACAGGCACCGCACCCTGGTTCCAGCTCTATATGCTCAAGGATCGCGGCTATATGCGCGACCTGCTGGCCCGCGCCAAGGCGGCGGGGTGCCCGGTCTTGGTGTTCACCGTCGATCTACCCTTGCCCGGCTCGCGCTACCGGGATGTGCGGTCGGGCTTCACCGGCTCAAGCGGAATTTCCGGCGCAATCAACACAGCCTGGCAAGGCGTGACCCACCCGGCCTGGGTTTGGGACCTCTATATGGGCGGCCTGCCCCACACTCTGGGAAGCGTCCAAGACGCGATCCCGGGCGGCAAGCGGGTCAACGACTTCCTGTCCTGGATCGCCAAGAACTTTGATCGCTCAGTGACATGGGCCGATCTCGACTTCGTGCGCCAGAACTGGGACGGCCCCATCGTCATCAAGGGCGTGCTCGACCCCGACGATGCCCGCGATGCGGTCAAGGCGGGTGCCCAAGGTCTAATTGTCTCCAATCATGGCGGCCGTCAGCTGGACGGCGTGAAATCCTCAATCTCGGCGCTACCTCGCATCGCCGACGCCGTCGGCGGCGATCTGGACCTGTTCATGGACGGCGGTGTGCGTTCGGGGCTTGATGTGCTCAAAGCCCTGGCGCTGGGGGCCAAGGCGTGTTTCGTCGGGCGCGCGTGGGCTTACGCCTTGGGGGCGGGCGGCGAGCCGATGATCAGCAGGATGCTGGGAACTCTGAAAAGCGAACTGGCCACAGCGATGATCCTAACCGGCTGTAAAGATGTGCAGAACGCCGACAAAACCCTGCTGGATACGGTCACTTAGCAAAACTTTTCCAACCACCAGCTTCCCTGCCATCGACAAGGGTCAATTCTGCCGGTAATCCCCCCGTGAAAGCGCCTTCACGGTCCTAGAGCCTGTCCCGATAAGTGGGAACCGGTTATCGGAGACGAACAGGCTCTAAGTTTTTGAATTAGAGCTCAGTTTTTCCCTTTATCCGATTTCGTCTAAAGGGAACGAGCTCTAGCGACCGCGTATAGGCGTGCCTGGATGTCAGTGGAGTGGGGACCGCTATGAGCGCTCCGGAGAAGCAAGGTCTGTACGACCCGCGCAATGAGCATGATGCGTGTGGGGTTGGGTTTGTGGCCAATATCAAGGGCTCCAAATCGCATGACGTCGTGGCCCGTGGTCTGGAGATTCTCATCAATCTCGATCATCGCGGAGCCGTGGGTGCTGATCCGTTGGTCGGTGACGGTGCCGGGATTCTGATTCAAATTCCAGATGGCTTGCTGCGCGACTGGTCCAATGAGGCGGGCGTCGATCTGCCACCAGTTGGGCAATATGCCGTGGCCATGTGCTTTCTGCCGCAGGACGAGGAAACGCGCGGCGTCGCCGTTCAGCAGTTTGAACACTTCCTAAAGGTTGAAGGCCAACACCTGATCGCCTGGCGCGATGTGCCCACCGACACGGCGGGACTGGGCGAGGCCGTGCTGGCCCAGATGCCGGTGATCCGCCAAGCCATCGTCGGTATGGGCTCCAACATTAAGGACCAGGATCACTTCGAACGTAAGCTGCTCACCATCCGTAAGCAGACGCAAAACCCGTTAGCCGAGCTGGCGATTAAGAAGAACCTACCGGGCCTGACCCAGCTCTATATGCCGTCATTCTCGACCCGCACGGTGGTCTATAAGGGCCTGTTGCTCGCCCATCAGGTGGGCAGCTTCTATAAGGACCTGACAGACGAACGCACGGTCTCGGCCCTGGCCCTGGTCCACCAGCGGTTCTCCACCAACACCTTCCCGTCGTGGAAGCTGGCCCACCCCTACCGGTTCATCGCCCACAACGGTGAGATCAACACCGTGCGCGGCAACGTCAACTGGATGAACGCGCGCCGTCGCACGCTGGAGAGCGATCTCCTGGGTCCAGATCTCAACAAGATGTGGCCTTTGATCCCGCACGGCCAGTCTGACACGGCCAACCTGGACAATGCGCTGGAGTTGTTGCTGGCCGGCGGCATTCCGCTGGCGCAAGCGGTGATGATGCTGATCCCGGAGGCCTGGGCCGGCAATCCGCTGATGGATGCTAAGCGTAAGGCATTTTACGAGTATCACGCGGCCCTGATGGAGCCATGGGACGGCCCCGCCGCCGTGGCGTTTACCGATGGCCGCCAGATCGGCGCGACACTGGACCGTAACGGCTTGCGGCCTGCGCGCTTCATGGTCACCGACGAGGATCAGGTGATCATGGCCTCGGAAGTCGGCGTGCTGCAGATCCCGGAGGAACGCATCCTTCGTAAGTGGCGCTTGCAACCCGGTAAGATGCTGCTGATCGACATGGAGCAGGGCCGGATCATCGAAGACGAGGAGATCAAGCAAACCCTCGCCGACGCTGAGCCTTATGCCGAGTGGCTGGCCAACACCCAGTACAAGCTGGAAGATCTGCGCGAGGTGGCCCCGATGGAGGCTCCGCCAACCAATGATCCGGCCAGCCTGCTCGATCGGCAACAGGCCTTTGGCTACACCCAAGAGGACCTAAGCTTCTTCCTTGAGCCCATGGCCACCACGGGTGAGGACCCTATCGGCTCCATGGGCGGCGATATTCCCATTGCCGTGCTCTCGCGCCGGTCCAAGCTGCTCTACGATTATTTCAAGCAAAACTTCGCCCAGGTCACCAACCCGCCCATCGACCCGATCCGGGAAGAGCTGGTGATGAGCTTGGTCTCGATGATCGGCCCGCGCCCGAACCTACTCGGTCGCCAAGCCGGCAGTCATAAGCGCTTGGAAGTTGCCCAACCGATCCTCACCAATGAGGACTTAGCCAAGATCCGCTCGATCCATGAGCTGGTGGACGGGGCTTTCCGCACCGAAACCTTGGATGCCACCTGGGCGGCGGGTGAGGGCGCCGAGGGTCTTCAAGCCGCCGTCGAGAAGCTGTGTCATCAAGCCACCGACGCGGTCTTGGCCGACATGAACATTCTGATCCTGTCGGATCGGGCCACGTCGTCTGAGCGCATTCCGATCCCGGCGGCCTTGGCCACGGCGGCCGTGCATCATCACCTGATCCGCCAGGGTCTGCGCATGCAAACCGGCTTGGTGATCGAGACCGCCGAAGCGCGTGAGGTCCACCACTTCTGCGTCCTCGCCGGCTATGGCGCTGAGGCGGTGAACCCGTACCTCGCCTTCGAGAGCCTGGAGAGCATTCGGGTCACCAATGGGTTGCCGCTAACGGCGTATGACGTTCGCAAAAACTACATCAAGGCCATCGGCAAGGGCGTGCTGAAGGTGATGTCCAAGATGGGCATCTCGACCTACCAGTCTTATTGCGGGGCTCAGATATTCGACGCCGTGGGCCTATCTTCCGAGCTAATCGCCCAATACTTCACCGGGACGGCGACCAGCATCGAGGGCATCGGCCTCGTTCAGGTGGCTGAGGAGGCTGTCCGCCGCCACCGCGATGCTTATGGCGATGCGCCGATCTATCACTCGATGCTGGATGTCGGCGGCACCTATGCCTTCCGTCTGCGCGGCGAAGAACATGCCTGGACCCCGGAGACGGTGAGCCGCCTTCAACACGCTGTGCGTGGCAATTTACCCGATGAATACAAGGCTTTCGCGGCTGGCATTAATGAACAATCTGAGCGCCTGCTGACCATTCGCGGTCTGATGAAGTTCAAGTTCGCCGACCAGCCCCTGCGTTTGGATCAGGTCGAGCCAGCGTCGGAGATCGTCAAGCGGTTTGCCACCGGAGCTATGAGCTTCGGCTCGATCAGCCGTGAAGCGCACACCAACCTGGCCATTGCCATGAACCGGATCGGCGGCAAGTCGAACACCGGGGAGGGCGGCGAGGAGAGCGACCGTTTCGTGCGGATGGCCAACGGCGACTCCATGCGCTCGGCCATCAAGCAGGTGGCCTCAGGCCGGTTCGGTGTTACCGCCGAATATCTGGTCAATGCCGACGATATTCAGATCAAGATGGCCCAGGGTGCCAAGCCCGGCGAGGGTGGCCAGCTGCCCGGCTATAAGGTCGACGCCAACATCGCGCGCGTGCGCCATTCGACGCCGGGCGTGGGGCTGATCAGTCCGCCGCCCCACCACGACATTTACTCCATCGAAGACCTAGCCCAGTTGATCCACGACCTGAAAAACGTCAATCCGGCGGCGCGGGTCTCGGTCAAACTGGTGTCTGAGGTCGGCGTCGGCACCGTTGCCGCCGGTGTCGCTAAGGCGCGGGCCGACCACGTGACGATCTCCGGCTTTGAGGGCGGCACAGGGGCCTCACCGCTCACCTCACTGACCCATGCGGGATCGCCTTGGGAGATCGGATTGGCCGAGACCCAGCAGACCCTGTTGCTGAACGGCTTGCGCAGTCGGATCGCGGTTCAGGCCGATGGTGGTTTGCGCACGGGTCGTGATGTTGCGGTTGCCGCCTTGCTGGGCGCGGACGAATTCGGCTTTGCGACGGCCCCGCTGATTGCATCGGGCTGCATCATGATGCGCAAGTGTCACCTCAACACCTGCCCGGTCGGGGTTGCGACCCAGGATCCTGTGCTGCGCGCCCGGTTCACGGGGCAACCGGAGCATGTGATCAACTACTTCTTCTTCGTCGCCGAAGAACTGCGCGAGATCATGGCGCAACTGGGCTTTGCCACGGTCGGTGAGATGATTGGTCAGGTCAGTCGCCTGGATATGGCCGACGCCGTCGATCACTGGAAGGCCAGCGGTGTGGATCTCTCCAAAATCCTGCATGTCGTTCCGCCTCAGGCCAATTCGGTGTTGTGGAACCGTGACCGCCAAGACCACGGCCTGGAAAACGCATTGGACAACACGTTGATCGCCGATGCCCAAGGCGCCATCGACGGCAAGGGACCGGTGAGACGAGCCTATGGTATTCGCAATGTGAACCGAACCTTGGGGGCTATGCTCTCCGGACGGGTCGCCCAAACCCATGGGCATGCGGGGCTGCCGGAAGATACCATTAGTCTCAGCTTTACAGGCCAGGCGGGCCAGAGCTTCGGGGCATTTGCGGCTCGGGGCGTAAGCCTAGAACTGA
>JANLPK010000324.1:0-3067 GCA_031367205.1 Alphaproteobacteria bacterium | reverse complement strand
GATCATCCCCTCGGCGCCGCTGGTGCCGCAGAACGATCCAACCCTGCTGTTCGTCAATGCCGGCATGGTGCCGTTCAAGAACTACTTCACTGGGGCCGAAACGCCACCGGCCCCGCGTGCGGCGTCGTCGCAAAAGTCTGTGCGCGCCGGCGGCAAGCACAATGACCTGGACAATGTCGGCTATACGGCGCGCCATCACACCTTCTTTGAGATGCTGGGGAACTTCTCGTTCGGCGACTATTTCAAGGCCGGGGCCATCGAGCACGCATGGCGGCTGTTGACCGATGAGTTCAAGATCGACAAGTCGCGGCTGTTGGTGACGGTCTATCACACCGACACTGAGGCGCGGGAGCTCTGGAAGAAAATCGCGGGGCTATCCGACGACCGCATCATCTCCATCGCCACTTCCGATAATTTCTGGTCGATGGGTGATACCGGCCCGTGCGGGCCCTGCTCTGAAATCTTCTATGATCACGGGTCGCACATCCCCGGCGGTCCCCCCGGTAGCCCCGACGAGGACGGCGACCGGTTCGTGGAGATCTGGAACCTGGTCTTCATGCAGTTCGAGCAGTTTGCCGACGGCAGCCGCACCGACCTCCCCAAGCCGCAAATCGACACCGGCATGGGCCTGGAGCGGGTGGCCGCCGTGCTGCAGGGCGTCCACGACAACTACGATATCGACCTCTTCCGCAACCTGATCAGCGCCTCCAAGGCCATGGTCGGCGGCGGCTCCAACGGACCATCGCACCGGGTGATCGCCGACCATCTGCGCTCCACCAGCTTCCTGATCGCCGATGGGGTGTCGCCGTCTAATGAGGGTCGCGGCTATGTGTTGCGCCGGATCATGCGTCGCGCCATGCGTCATGCGCACCTGCTGGGGGCTGAAGACCCGTTGATGCACCGGTTGGCTCCGGTCTTGGTGGAGCAGATGGGTGAGGCCTATCCGGAATTGCGTCGCGCCGAGCCGGTGATTGTGGAGACCCTGCGTCAGGAGGAGGAGCGCTTCCGTCGGACCCTAGGGCGCGGCATGACCCTGCTGGACGAAGCCACCGCCAAGATGAACCCTGGCGAGGTGCTAAGCGGCGAGACGGCCTTCAAACTCTATGACACCTATGGCTTCCCACTCGATCTGACCCAAGATGCGGTGCGCACAAAGGGTTTGACTGTTGACCTTGACGCCTTCGACGCGGCCATGAAGCGCCAGAAGGAACAGGCGCGGGAAGCGTGGACTGGTTCGGGCCAGGCCAGCGCCGGAGCGCAATGGTTCGCCATCGCCGAGCGGCTGGGGGCGAGCGCGTTTGTCGGCTACGACTCGGTGGAGGCCACCGGCAAGCTCGTAGCCTTGGTCGATGATGGAGCGGAGGTCTCGCAGGCAGGGGTTGGCCAGACCGTGTTTGCGATCTTTGACCGCACACCCTTCTATGCCGAGAGCGGCGGGCAGGCGGGTGATAACGGGGAGGTGAGCTGGACTGGCGGCAAGGCCAAGGTGCTGGATGCTCAGAAGCAGGCGGGGGACCTGACTGTCCATGAGCTGGAAATTCTGGAAGGCACGCTGAGCGTCGGGGTGTCGGCGCTGTTGGCGGTAGACGCCGAGCGGCGCTTGACTACGCGCTCCAATCACTCGGCTGCCCACCTGTTGCACGCGGCACTGCGCAATGTGCTGGGGCCCCATGTGAGCCAGAAGGGCCAGATGGTCGACGGCGAGCGGATGCGGTTCGACTTCAGCCACGGGGGGCCGCTGACCCCGGCCGAAATCGAGGCCATTGAGGTGCAGGTCAATGCGGTGGTGCGCCAGAACCTGGCGGCCGATACGCAGGAGATGGCCCCGGAGAAGGCCATCGAGGCCGGGGCTATGGCCCTGTTCGGCGAGAAGTACGGCGACAAGGTGCGCGTGCTGACCCTGGGCGCAGCGCTGGAGGGCGAGGGTGCCTATTCAGTGGAGTTATGCGGCGGCACCCATGTGGCGCGGACTGGCGACATCGGGCTGATCAAGATCGTGTCGGAGGGCGGGGTTGCGGCGGGTGTACGGCGGATCGAAGCCCTGACCGGGGAAGCCGCCCGGCTATGGCTGGTTGAGCAGGCCGGCATTGCCAAGGCGCTGGCCGACCAGTTCAAGGTGCCGGTGTCTGAGGTTGCTGCTCGCGTCGAAGCCCTAGAGATACAACGTCGTAAGCTTGAGAAGGAGCTCGGCGACGCCAAACGTCAGCTGGCCATGGGCGGTGGGTCTGGCGGTGGGGCCTCAGCGATCGAAGAGATCGCGGGCATCAAGGTCATGGCCCGGATCATGGACGGGGTCGGCGGTAAGGACCTGCGCCCGATCATCGAGGAATTCCGCAGGCAAGTTCCCGATGGGGTCATTGCCCTGATCGGCACGTCTGATGGCAAAGGCGCTGTGGCCGTGGCCGTGACCGGCGCTTGTAAGCTGAACGCTGTGGACCTGACCAAGGCCGCCGTGTTGGCTATGGGCGGGCAAGGGGCCGGTGGCCGGCCTGACTTCGCGCAAGGCGGTGCACCGGACGGTGGTAAGGCCGACGAGGGGTTGGCCGCAGTCAAAGCGCTGATCGGCGCTTAGACTGGTTCTCGACGACCGCTTGCACTTTGCGGCCAGCGGCGCGAAGCTTTCGGCCATTATTTTGAATCATAAAGCCGCCCCGGGAGGGCCCGATTTCATGTCAGCACCTGTCATCAATCCCAATGGAACCCTGAAGGGCAAGGTCGCCCTGGTCACCGGCGCGAGCCGGGGCATCGGCGAGGCGATTGCTGCCCGATTGGCGATGGAAGGAGCCAAGGTGGTGGTCTCGGCCCGCACTGCTGCGGATGGCGAGAGCCGATTGTCGGGGACGCTGGCGGAGACGGTGGAGCGGATCAAAACGGCTGGCGGCGAGGCGACTTTCATCAAGGCCGATCTGGCCCAAGCCATTGAGCGCGAGCGGTTGGTGGAGGAGGCCACGGCGATCTACGGCCCTATCGACATTCTGGTGAACAACGCTGCCATCACCTTCTTCATGCCGGTAATCGAGTTCACCGAGAAGCGCTTCAAGCTGATGATGGAGGTGCAGGTCTATGC
>JANLPK010000323.1:0-21529 GCA_031367205.1 Alphaproteobacteria bacterium | reverse complement strand
CACGCTTCCTGCTGGGATGACAGCCCTGGCTTCGGTTCCGGCCCCTCCCGCTCTGAGCGGCGCGGGCTGTATCGGCCTAACCGACACTGTTGCTAGCGCCCCGGCCGCGCCGACCTTCACGATAGGGAACATGCCCGCGGGCACCGGCCCCAATCCCGGCACCTGCACGATCACCTTCTGGGCCATGACGCCGAGCGGCGGCGCGCCTGGTCTCGTCCTGACCAACCAGATTCCAGGCGGCGGTGTGGTGGGCAATAACGGCGGCGGTTCGGTGAGCAATGCCAATGGCTCGGGTGCCGCCAACGCCACTGTCACCAACGTGATGACCGTAAATAAGAGCTTTAGTCCAAGCAGTGCCTTCGAAGGCACGGTCTCTCAGCTAACCTTGGTCTTCACCAACCTCTCGGCGCAACCGATTACGGCGGCCTCGATCACCGACACCCTGCCTCTCGCCGGCGGTCAGCAATTGGTGATCGCCAACCCAGCAACCGCCTCGACCACCTGCGTCGGTGGGTCGGTCACCGCCGTGCCTGGAGCTTCCACGGTCAGTCTCTCGGGAGCCACGATCCCGGCCCGCGCCGGCAACGGCACAGGTGCCAGCGGGACCTGCACCCTGACAGTATCTGTGGTTGGCGGGGCAGGCAGCTATGTGAATACCCTCGCGTCCGGCGCTCTAACCGGCACAGAGGTCTACGCCAACAATGCGACCCATACGGCGGTGAGCCCCGGCCCGGTCTCTGCCAGCCTGACTTACAGCTCGGCGCTCACCTCGCAAAAATCCTTCTCACCCACGACCATCAGTTCCGGCGGGATGTCGACAGTCACCATCCAATTGGGCAACGTCGGCACCGGCACCCTCAACAACGTCAGCGTCACTGATCCGTTGCCCAGCGGCATGACCATTGCCAGTCCTGCCGGTGCCTACACCACCTGCGGCGGCGCGCCGGTCATCACCGCAACGCCGGGCGCAGCCACTGCGACAATGACGGGCGCGATCATCCCGGCCAGTGGGCAGTGCAATCTGCTCTTCAATGTAATCGCGACAGGCGGCGGCAACTGGGTCAACACCATTCCTGCGGGCAACATTTCCGCGACGGGCGGCGTCCGCAATGTCAGCGCAGTTACCTCTACCCTGATCAACAGCACCGCGGGTGGGGTCACCGTCACGAACAACACCAGCCCCAACAGCTTGACCTCACCGGGCCAGATCTCGGTTCTGACCATTAATATCAGTAACGGCGGCACCATCGCGCTGAGCGGGCTTGGCTTAACCGACTATTTCACCACGGACGGAACATCGTCGGGCGGTGTCACAGGCATGATCGTCGGCCCGACACCGGGCGCGACGACGACCTGCCCAGGCGGCGTGGTCACTGCAGCCTCCGGAGGAACTACGGTCAGCTTGGCCGGGGCGAATCTAGCTCCTGGTGCCAATTGTTTGGTCAACGTCAACGTGACCCTGATTACCACCGGCACGGTCCAGAACCGCCTGCCGGTCGGCGTCGTCACGACCGATCAGGGCATCACCAACACCTTAGCCTCGGCAACCAGCCTCTCGGCGGGCTCTAATATCGGCGTCACCAAGGTTTTCTCGCCCGCTGTGGTGAAACCCGGAGACAGGTCACGGCTCAAGATCACTCTGATCAACCCGCTGGCTTTGTCCGTTAGCGCCATCTCTCTGATTGACGACCTGCCAGGGGGCTTGGTCATTCCGGCGGGTGCCAATCCCTCGACCACCTGCACCGGTGCGACGGTTAGCGCGCCCACAACGACCCGAGTCAGCATGACCGGAGGATCATTGCCTCCCGCATCAAATGGTGTCGCGTCGATCTGTATTGCCGAGATCGATGTCCTAGCCGCTGCGGCCGGGAGCTATCTCAACACCATCCCAATCGGTAACGTCACCGGCACCGTCGGCGGTGGTCCGGTGAGCAACCCCGAGCCTGCGTCCGCCACGTTGCAGGCTCGCGACCCGGTGGGGATAACCAAAGCCTTCAGTCCCACAGCCGTGGGCCTGGGTGCCCCGACCACAGTCACCATTACCTTGACCAATCCCAACACAGTTCCCCTGACCGGGGCCGTGCTCTCCGATGCCTTGCCGGCGAACCTCAGCGTCGCGTTAACACCCAATGCTTCAACCACCTGCGTCGGCGGCACCGTCACCGCACCGGCTTCGGCCACGACCGTCGTGCTTACCGGTGGAACCATCCCAGCCAGCGGCTCTTGTCTCATCCGCTTCGACGCGCTCAGCAATACTGCCGGGGTCTATGTCAACACCATTCCGGCTGGAGCCCTGGCGACGAACCAAGGTGTCACCAACGAAAACCCTGCAACGGCGACGGTTCGTATCATCAATCCCCCGAGCGTTAACAAGCAATTCAGCCCGGCTGCGATACCGGCCGGCGGAACCTCGACCCTGACGATTGTTCTGGGCAATACCAACAGCACGCCAGCCACACTTCAGTCGGCCCTCATTGACGCCCTGCCGACCTCGCCGGCCCCCATTCTCGTGGCCTCGCCCAACGGCGTTGGCGGCACCTGCACCACCGCCAGCGTGACCGCCATCGCGGGTAGCGGTACAGTGACCTATGCCTCCGGCGCGACCATCCCGGCGGGCGGATGTAGCATTGTCGTCACCGTGACCGGGGCTGTCGATGGGGTGTTCACCAACACCATCCCCGTCGGAGCGCTGCACACCGACCAAGGTGACAACATCCAAAGTGCCATTGCTGACCTAACGATCTCGCCGCTCGGCTACATTTCCGGTAAGATTTTCAAGGACAACAACGTCGCCCCTAACGGTCTTTTCGACGCTGGACTCGACACACCGATCACCGGCGTGACAGTCAACCTCACGGGGACCGACTATGGTGCCGATGGGGTACTTGGTGGGGGCGATGACTCAGCCGTCAATCGATCGACGACCACCGACGGCTTGGGCAACTATGTCTTCCTGGGCTTAAACCCAGGTTCCTATACGGTCACTGAGCCGACCCAGCCAGCCGGCACCTTCAATGGCGTCACAACCGCGGGCTTCGTCAGCGGCGGTGGCGGTGGGGCCGCTGGAACAGCCACGGTCGTCGCCACGACTCCAAGCAGCGTTAGCAACATCATCCTCCTGAAAAACGGGGCTTCTCAAGTCGCCGGTTCGCCGGGCAACAACTTTGCCGAGGTTCAGACCTCCAGCATTGGCGGCTCTGTCTTCCTCGATCAGAACGACAACGGCGTTCGCAATGCCAGCGACACCGCGATCGCAGGGGTGACCATCGAGCTCTTCAACGGAGGGGCAAGTCCCATCGCAACGACGGTAACCGACGGTGCTGGGAACTACCTGTTCTCCGGCTTGGCACCGGGTTCCTATAGCGTACGCGAGCCTTCCCAACCGGTGGGGACCGCGAACGGCAAGACTCTCGCTGGCCCGGTGCCTAACGGCGGAACCGTGGGTAATCCCACCGCTCAGAACGTGGTGCCGAGCCAGATTACCGGAATTACCTTGCCACCCGGAACCACCGCGCTGGCCAATGTCTTTGCCGAGGTGCCGGCAGGTCGCCAAGTCAACGGCCGTGTCTTCATCGACGCCAATGATGACGGCGTCTTCAACGGCGCAGACTCGGGTCTCGCCGGTGTAACCCTCACCTTGACGGGGTTGGACTTCAACAACGTCGCCGTCACGGCCAGCGTAGTGACCACTTTCGATGGCCGCTATGTCTTCACGGGATTGGCGGCTGGGACCTACACGGTAACCGAGCCTGCCCAGCCCCCAGGCACCACCAACGGCACTACGACGTTCGGCTCGACCGGCGGTCTGGCGACCTTGGTTGCGGTAGTCCCCTCGGCGATCTCGTCGATCGATCTGACCGGCGCGAACACCATCTCGTCGAGCAATGACTTCGCCGAAATCGCGGTGCCGATCACGACCGGCACGATATCCGGAAACGTCTATGCCGACCACAATGACAATGGGTTGCTGGAGGCTGGTGAACCCGGCATCGGCGGTGTCACGGTCACGCTGACAGGCGTTGATGTGAACGGTGCCCCGGTGAATTTCACCACTGTCACCGACGGCCTGGGTGCCTATATTTTCACGGGCGTTCCGGCCAGCGGAGCAGGTGGATACCAGATCACCGAGATCCAACCCAGTTTCAATGCCGACGGCAAGACAACGGTTTCAGGTAACAATCCCGGCTTCCCACCATCGGGCAAACCTATCGCGTCCGGCGGAACTGATATCATCACTGGAGTGACACTGGCCGCAGGCGCTGTGCAGGCCGGGTACAACTTCGGGGAAATCGGTGGAACGGCCAGCGTGGCCGGGTATGTCTATGCTGACAGCAACAACAACGGCGTTCGCGATGCTGGCGAAATCGGAATCAGTGGCGTTCTGGTCAGGCTGATCGGATCGTCGGCTGCGGGTGGCGCGGTTAATCAGTCCCAAACCACCGGTGCCGACGGCAGCTTTCTGTTCACAGGCGTCCCAGCCAGCGGTGCCTCCGGCTACTCACTCATTGAGGTGCAGCCTGCTGGTGTTACCGACGGCAAAACAGGCGTCGCACCTGGTGCGCCGGGTACGGCCAACAGTCACAAGCCCGTCGGAGTCGGGGACGATGACCGGGTCATCGGCATCGTCGTTGGTCAGAATTCGACCCTGGCAGACTACAAGTATGGTGAGATTCCGGTTCCCCAGCTGAAACCGCCGATCATCAACGGCTATGTCTATCTTGACCGCAATCACACGCGTGTCCGCCCGACAGATGGCAGCCTTTCGGGGCAGGCGGGCTGGACGGTTGTCTTGCGGCAAAACGGCGTGGTCATCTGCACCACCACCACCGACCAAACCGGCTTCTACCAATTCGACAATCTGCATTGCCCTGGCTACGAGGCATCCGGCCTGCCTGTTGGTCCCGGATATTCCATCACCTTCAGCAAGGATGGAAATTCCCTCCCCGCTGTCCCGGTTTCCGGCGGCAATCGCGGAGTCGTGCCCCCCAGCGGCGGTCAGATCACCACGATCACCCTGGCCGACGCAGACCGTGTCATTGAGCAAAACCTGCCGCTAGATCCTGCAGGGGTCGTCTATAATTCATTGACTCGTCAACCGGTCAGCGGGGCGCAGGTCACGATCTCCGGTCCGCCCGGTTTCGACCCGACAACCCACCTGGTAGGTGGACTTGGAGCCGCCAGTCAGTTGACCGGCAGCGACGGTTGGTACCAATTCCTGCTGCAAAACAACTTCCCAAGCGGGGTCTACCGCTTGGTGGTGACAGCACCCACCGGTTACCTGCCGGCACCATCAGCGGTTCTGCCGGCCTGCTCGTCGACCCTCAATGTTGGGGCCAATCCAAACCCGGCCTTGATACAGGCATCCGACGCGGCTCCGGCTCAGTCGGTTACCGAACAACTCAATCCGACAACCTGTCAGGGCCTGGTCCCCGGCGGATCGGCGACAACCCAGTACTATTTGACCTTCACCATCACGAATGGCGGTTCAGCCCCGATCCTCAACAATCACATACCTCTGGACCCGCTGATCAGCGGCACCATTGTTGTGACCAAGGTCTCGCCCAAGGTCTGGGCCTCACGTGGCGATTTGGTACCCTACACCATCACCGCGACCGATGTTTCCACCAGCCCGCTTGCCGGGGTCAGCATTCGAGACATCTTGCCTCCGGGCTTCAAGTTTCGGGTCGGTAGCGCGACACGAAACGGCCAACCGGTCACGCCCATCGTTTCGGGCGGTGACCTGATCTGGCCCGCAGAGTCCTTCGCCGCCAAGGAGAAGAAGACCTATACGGTCCTCCTGATCGTTGGTTCAGGCGTCGGCGACGGCGACTACGTCAACCGTGCCTGGGCCGGCATCGGCGGGGGCGGAGCGATTGCTTCCAACACTGCGACCGCAACGGTTCGCATTACCCCCGACCCGACCCTGGATTGCCCAGACGTCATCGGCAAGGTGTTCGACGACAAGAACGCCAATGGATACCAGGACCAGGGAGAGCCGGGCATCCCGGCGGTCCGGTTGGCAACGGTCAATGGGCTCTTGGTAACCACCGATAGTGAGGGGCGGTTCCATGTGCCTTGTCCCGCCATCCCAAACCCCGATCGCGGCTCCAACTTTGTGATGAAGCTGGACAATCGCTCCTTGCCCAGCGGGTTCCGCGTCACCACAGAAAATCCCCGTGACGTGCGCCTGACACGAGGCAAGGTCGTCAAGTTGAACTTCGGCGCCACCCTCCACCGGGTGGTCCGCATTGAGCTTACCGACGGCGCTTTCAAGGTCGATACCCTTGAGCTTCTGGATGCATGGAAGGCCCAGATCGACGCACTTCCGGAGCAATTGAAGGCGCGTCCTTCAGTCGTTCGAATTGCCTATGCCCGCAATCCGGCTTCGCCTGCGCTTGCCAAGCACCGATCCGAAGAGATCCGCAAGCTGTTGGACAATGGTTGGAGACGGACCAAGGGACAATACACCCTCATAATTGAAATCGAGGGGGAACAGTGATGTCCGCACCCATGAACCTCTCGCGCAAGGCCAGACTTCTGGCTGCGGCCAGTGCCACTTGCCTGATACTGTCCACCCAGGGACTTGCCCAGCAACCCGCACCCCCTTCACGACAGGAATCGTCGGGAAGCCGCATCGACCGCAGTCGTGTTCGCGATCTGGTCCACGGCCCAAATACGGAGCGAGAGGGTGTTGAGTTTGACGGTCTATCCCCCTCTGCGATCCTCTCGGAAGCCCAAAGGTCGCCACAGCCAGTTCGGCCGGATCAGATTACGGCCATTGAGGTCAATGCGGGATCAGACACCTTCGTTTCCGGCCAAGCGGTATTGCTGCCGGCGGCTCGCGAGCGCCTTGCAAACCGCGCAGCGGAATTGCGCGACAAGCGGGGTCTGCGATTTGAGATTCAAGGTCACACCGACAATCAACGCATCTCCCAGCGTTTGAAGGCGACCTACCCTGACAATCAGGCTCTATCTGAAGCGCGGGCGCGGACGGTCGCGGAGTATCTGAGCGACCGTCTGGAACTCCTAACCGAACGTTTCGCCATAGCCGGGTTTGGTGACACCCAACCGGTGGCGTCAAATGCGACTCCGACAGGCATGGCGGCCAACCGTCGAACCGTCATTCGCGTGTGGTATGAAAATGTGGTCGCGGCGACCCCCATCGCCCTGGAAGCTGTTGTTCAAACCGACGCCTGTGCGCCCGCTGTCAGTCTCGCCGATCTCCCGTTCTCGATCAGCATCGATGGTCGGCCCATCGCTGCAGACACCCTGCAAACCGAAGCTGATCGCCAGAGGTGTGTCGATGTGGCACTGGACCGCGCCGACATCCAGATCAAATATGACCCGCTCAATGTAGCTCCGGCGCTCAATGCTTGGACCACGACGCAGATCGTCCCTCGAGGCGGGGCGATAACTTGGCGGTCCTATTCAAACTACAGCTGGTGGATCAAGAGTGCCGAGGTTCGGGTATTCCAAAGTGGTCAAAGTACCACTGAGACACCCCTAGCCGTTGTTCCGTTAGACGTAGGATCAGACGCGAGCTGGACGCCGCCGATCGGTTCGACAGCCGAACTTGGCTTTGTCTTGCGGGTCTACGACGCAGGGGGGCATTTCGACGAAACAGCAGTCAAGGCCGTCACCCAACTCGACGCCCTCGATTTAGAGCGTCAGGCAGATCGGATAGTACGGGATGATCTGAGCGGTTGGGGTCAGTCCAGCCTCAAGCTGCGAAACATACCGGTCTCAGGCGGATCGGTGAGCATTAGCGGTGTCCGAATTGGTGCCGATGAGAGCGTGGTTGCCATGGGCATGCCGGTTCCCGTGGACAGCGCGGGTCGGTTCGCAGTTCGCCAGATACTCCCGCCGGGCCCGCAACAGGTCGCGGTGTCCCTGAAAGACAAATCCGGCAAAGTCACCACCTTCGAGCGCAACCTGTCTATCGCGGATAAGGACTGGTTCTACTTCGCGGTAGGCGATCTCACAGCTTCCAACGGGCGCACGACGGGCCCGGCCCCCCTCGTCACCACCGATATCGATCACTACGAGAAGAAGACCACTTTGGACGGCAGAGCTGCCTTCTATCTGAAGGGCAAGGTCCTCGGTGGTTATGTGCTGACCGCCAGCGCCGACACCAGGGAGCAGCCGCTCAAGGACCTGTTCTCGAACTTCGGCTCCAAGGACCCCAACTATCTGCTGCGCCGGATCGACCCCAACCGATACTATCCAGTCTACGGTGATGACAGTGTCATCGTCGACGATGCGCCCACCCAGGGCAAGTTCTATGTCCGCCTGGAACGCGCCGATTCACACGTCATGTGGGGAAATTTCCAGACTTCATGGACTGGCACTGAGCTCACCCAATATAGCCGCGGACTCTATGGCGGCGACGTCATCTGGAACTCGAAGGCCGCAACCGCCTCGGGAGAGCGGCGCACGACGCTGGAAGCCTTCGCGGCCGATCCAGGAACCCTGCAGTCTCGCCAGGAGTTTCGCGGCACCGGTGGGTCGCTCTACTACTTGCGCCAGCAAGACGTCACTCAGGGATCTGAGCGACTATGGGTCGAGGTCCGTGACAGGGACTCAGGTATCGTCCTTCAGAGGACGCTGCTGGCCCCGGCCCAGGACTACGACATTGACTATCTCCAGGGTCGTTTGACCCTGCGGTCACCGCTACCTTCCGTGACTTCCGGCGGCACCTTGGTGCAGTCGTCGGGGCTAAACGGCAACCCCATTTACCTCGTCTCCACCTACGAATACGTACCAGGCTTGAGTCGGGTCAGCGGCACCACAGTTGGTGTGCGGGTCAGCCACTGGCTTGCAGATTCCCTTCGCCTCGGCGCAACCTACTATGAGCAAGGCGACGGCACCCACAATCAGACCCTTCAGGGTCTGGACTTCCTGTTGCGACCTAAACCCAACAGCTGGCTGAAGGGTGAGTTCGCTCACTCCGACGGTGCAGGAGACGGTGATTTCACCTCCCTCACGGGCGGCTTTGACTTCACGCAAAACCGAGCGCCGGCCTCCAGTGCCGATGCCTATCGCTTGGACGCCAGCTTGGATCTCGAGGATCTTGGCGGCGCGATGCGGGGGCGCTTGACGGCCTATGCACAGGATCGAGGCCGGGGCTATTCCGCACCGGGTCTGCTGACACCGGGCGGAGAGGCTCTCCGGCAAGCCGGATTCGCGGCCGTCCTTCCCCTGGGCGATCACACCGAATTGGCGCTCAAGGCCGATGACCGCGGTTCCCTCAGCCAGAGCACGACCTCAGTTGAAGCCGCTATCCGGCATAAGTTGAACGCGGAGTGGGGGATATCGGGTGGTCTGCGATTCGATGACCGCAGCTCAAGCAGCCTCCTTGGGGTGGTGACCAATGCTAGCCCGGACCTCAGCCGAAACGGGGAGAGGGATGACGCGATCCTGCGCCTCGACTACCATCCCCTGGCTGAGAACCAAGCTCCGCCAAATGTCACTGCGACGCCGTCGTCTGGGGCACCGAGGTCCTACTCTCAAGGTCCCGACAGCTCAGTTGGGATCACCAATTCCGAGGGCCCAACGGGTAGCCTGCTGCCAGGAGCGCTGAGTAACACGCCCGGCGTCGTCCGGACTTTTGATAGCCCGGTCGCCGCCGTTGGCGTGGCTGCCATGCCCGAGGAAGGCTTGGTCTATGCGCCTTGGAATCTGTATGGCTATGCCCAGGAAACCCTGAGCCACAGCGGAAACCGCATCACCAACAACCGCGCCGGCATCGGTGGAGAATGGCAGGTCAATGATCGGTTGCGTCTAGGCACCGAAGTCTCCGCCGGTGACGGCGGCGCTGGCGGCAAGGTGTCCGGCGGCTACCAGCTCGACGCCCGCAGCAATCTATATCTGACCTATGCCCGGGAGACGGAGGTCGCCGATCTGAACTATGCCGGACGTCAAGGGGTCCTGACCTTTGGCGGCCGCACACGACTGAACGACCAACTTGGTGTTTTTGCCGAAACCCGGTCTTCGGCAAGCGCAGGTCCCAGCAGCCTGACCAATGCCTTTGGTCTAGAATTCGCCCCGGCCAAGCACTGGACCTCAGGACTTAAGCTCGAACTCGGCAAACTCCGAGATCCGCTGGCTGGCGACTTGCGTCGACAGAGCGTCAGCCTGAACCTTGGCTACAATGACGACCAACTTAAGGTTCTGAGCGGGCTCGAGTATCGCAACGACCACAGTTCCAGTCGGGGCACTGTTCCAGGCGTCTGCTCGACCACACCCCTTGTGACCCCGGATCCTTGTCTATCGGCACCCGGCTCCAATGATCGACAAACCGTACTCGTCAAGAACGCTTTGTCCTACAGGTACGACAAGTCGCTGCGTTTCCTAGGCGTGCTAAACCTCTCGCGGAGCACATCAAGTCAGGGTGCATTCTACGATGGCGACTATTCGGAGTTTGTGCTCGGAGCCGCGTATCGCCCCGTCGACAACGATCGCTGGAATACCTTGGCCAAATACACTTACTTCAACAACTTGCCGGCCAGCAGCCAAGTCAACGGAACCACCCATGGCCCGCTGGACTATGCCCAGCGTAGTCATGTGCTGAACCTGGACACCACCTATGATCTGAACGCTTGGCTCTCCATCGGAGGCAAGTACGGCCTGAAGGTCGGCGATCTGCGCACATCGCGGACCTCCGGGCCATGGTACAGCAGCCAAGCCCAGTTGTTCGTCCTACGCGGCGACTTGCACTTCGTGAAAGAGTGGGACGGCATTCTCGAGCTTCGCACCCTGGATCTTCGCGAGGCGGGCGACAACCGTTCCGGAGCTCTGGTGGGCGTCTACCGTCATGTCGGTGAACACACCAAGGTCGGTGTGGGCTACAATTTCACTAACTTCTCCGACGACTTGACCGACCTCTCCTATCGGAGCCGCGGTTTGTTTTTCAACGTGCTGGCGACCTTTTAGGCTAACCGCTGGCAATCCGCACAATTGCGGCCTGCAGGTCCAGCTGCACTTGGTCAAGGCGCGGGAAGTCGATGACTTCTCCGAGGCCGCAGGGTGTGTGAAAGCCTGGGAAGCTGCTCGCGAGCCCGATGACGCGGCCGTAACCGGCTGCAATGACGTCTCCGGGTTCCCCGGGCGCAGCGGGACTGGCGAGAATGCGAGGCCATTCCGGGAGGAGTTCACCGGTCAGTCCAACCAGCGCTGCTGAAACCGTCAGGCCTTGCTGTGGCTTCAGGAGGACCTGTCGGTCCAATCCGGGCGCAGCGATACCGGGGACTAAACATCTAGCCTGTCTCTGAGTCCCCAGGCTCGACCTTGTTCGATGGGGCGGTGCCGAGGTGGTCAGTGCCCCGCGACTTGGCCAGAGTCATCTGGCGTTGCCGCTCTTGGTAACCTGCCCTCTGGTTTGCATCTCGCGTGTCATGGCAGGCCGGGCAGTTTGTCCCTTCGACAAAGCGCTCTGAAGCCTGATCCTGTGGGCTAACCGGCATGCGGCAAGCATGGCACAGGACATGGGTGCCGGGGGTGAGGCCATGGCTTACGGCGACGCGCTGGTCGAATACAAAGCACTCCCCCTGCCAGAGGCTCTCGGGCTCAGGCACCGTTTCGAGGTATCTTAGGATGCCGCCGTCGAGGTGATAGACCGCATCTAGTCCCTGCGACTTCAGGAAGGCCGTGGCCTTTTCGCAGCGGATGCCGCCGGTGCAGAACATCGCGATCTTGGGTGCCGCCTGTCCAGCGAGCAGCAAGTCACGGTTAGCGCGAAACCAATCGGGAAACTCTCTGAAGCTGGTAGTGCCTGGGTTCACCGCTTGTGCAAAGGTGCCGACCTTGACCTCATAGTCGTTGCGCGTGTCGATAATGATGGTGCCGGGCTCGCTGATCAGGGCATTCCAATCGCCGGGGCTGACATAGTGTCCAGCATCTCTGAGTGGATTGATATCCGGGTAGCCCATGGTGACGATCTCACGCTTGATCCGCACCTTCATCCGGTAGAACGGCATAGCTTGGGCGCGGGATTCCTTGACCGATAGACGATCACAACCGGGCAGGGCGCGGATGTGCGCTAAGACCACATCGACACCCTCACGGGTCCCGGCAACCGTGCCATTGATGCCCTCCGGCGCGAGCAGGAGCGTGCCCCTGATCTGGTGAGCGGCGCAGACCCTCTCCAGCCCCGCGCGCAGCGAGTCACAGTCGCTGAAGGGTGCGAACCGGTAGAGGGCGGCGACGAATATCGGTTGGTGAGGCTCGGTCATTGACCGCGTGTGATGATGGGACAGCGTCGATGGATCAAACGAAATCGTTCAGCGGCGCGTTATCGTCCGACCACCCGTGCCTTTGATTAGTTGCTTGCGCAATGACTCCAGGGTTTGGCTCCAGAGCATGTTCCGATAAGTGGGAACCGGCCATCGGATCCAAACATGCTCTCACTCTTTGAATTAGAGCCCTCTTTCGTCTGACCAGGTGCGTCCCCGCGCTGTGTGGCCCTATTTCAGATTCCAGCTCAGATTCCCGGATGTGCAGAAATCGTTGTCTCAGAGAAGGTTTAGACATTTTTCTAACATCTCGTCTTAGCAAGAATGCAGTGTTGAAACTGTTGCGGAGTTTTCTGAATAACTACAGTTTATATCTGACTGAAAAACGTGGCGGTAAAATAATTAGTCGGACCCCATGAGTACAACTATGTGATGTTTAATTCCGTCATCCTTTAGTTCGATAGTTGATACATGATCAGACATAGTCTCTCCATCGCAGATCAATCGCGTGACCCCCCGCTGCACTCCATTTGGATTTTGGACCATGATCTCGTAGCGCGATGTCTTGTGCTGATAGTCGATTTCAAACCCTGGCCATGATGATGGTATGCAAGGATTGAGGGTCATCATATCGCCCTCGATACGCAAGCCTAAGATGCTCTCGATGCCCGCACGTTGCATCCAGGCGGCCGAGCCTGTGTACCAAGTCCAACCCCCGCGGCCGACATGACCAGGCGCTGCATAGACGTCTGCGGCCACAACATAGGGCTCGACCTTGTAGCGATGAACATCGGCGCGCGTGCGCGCATGGTTGATCGGATTGAGCATCCAAAACAGCGCAGCAGCCTTATCGCCCTCTCCCAATTCAGCCAAGGCCATTACAGACCAGAGTGCTGCATGGGTGTACTGTCCCCCATTCTCCCTGAGGCCCGGTGGGTAGCCCTTGATGTAGCCAGGATCGTGCGAGCCTGAGTCAAATGGCGGCGTGAACAGCAGGGCCAAGCCCTCATTGGGCCGGATTAGCTCTCGCTCGACGGCGGCCATGGCCTGGGTCGTGCGATCAAGTGAGCCAACGCCTGAAAGCACGGACCAGGATTGCGCAATAGAATCGATGCGACACTCGCTGCTTAGGGCCGAACCCAAGGGTGTGCCGTCATCATACCAGCCGCGCATATACCAGTGCCCATCCCAGGCTTGGTCTTTAAGGGCTCGGCCTAGCGCAGCCATATGCGAGCGCCAGGCCACAGCGTGCTCGGTGTCGCCACGCGCATCCGCGAGGGCCGAAAAGCCCTCTAGTGCCGCGTGGAGTAGCCAGCCGAGCCAGACGCTCTCACCTTGACCACCCGCCCCCACGCGATTCATCCCGTCATTCCAGTCACCGCCGCCAATCAGGGGAAGTCCGTGGGCCCCAACCGCCAAGCTGGCGTCCAGCGCCCGAGCACAATGCGCGAAGAGTGATCCCAGTTGTGATGTGATTTCCGGCTGGAAAAAGCGATCATCCTCGCCAGGTTCAAGGATCGCGCTGGTTAGAAACGGCACGGTCTCCTCCAGAACCGCACTGTCGCCGGTGACCTTGACATAATGGGCGGTCGCAAATGCCAGCCACGCTCGGTCGTCAGAGATCCGGGTCCGCACGCCTTGACCTGTGTGAGGTAGCCACCAATGTTGGACATCGCCTTCGATGAACTGTCGACTTGCTGCGCGGAGCAAGTGTTCACGGGTGATGGCGGGTTGAATGGTGGCCAGGGCCATCCCGTCCTGAAGTTGATCACGGAAGCCATAAGCGCCGCTGGCTTGGTAAAAGCCCGAGCGGGCCCAGACGCGACAGGCCAAGGTTTGATAGGTGAGCCAGCCGTTTAGCATGACATCCATCGAGCGGTCAGGTGTTCTGACCTGGACCTTGCCCACAGTATCCGACCAATACCGGCGCACCTCAGAAAGGGACTCGTCCAAGTCCGCGTTGCGGTATCGGGTGATCAGATCGCGGGCGGCGGACTCATCGCCGCCGTCGCCGAGTAGGAACACAACATCCACTGAGCCACCCGGTGGCAACTCTAACATCTGCTGTTGCGCAGAGCAGGGATCGAGCCCAGCCCCCACACGACCTGACAATATTCGACCATTTACGAGCGCCGCAGGCCAAGACAGCGAACCGTTGCGACCTATGAACTCTCGCCTGTCAGCGGTCCAGTGCGCCTGCTTACCGCTGAGGTCAGCAAAAGCCACACGCTCTGCGAACGCAGGTGCCCAGCAATTGGTCGCCATTATAGCCTGGGTAGCAGGGTCAATTCTCGTGCTGATGAAAGGTGCTGTTGAGCCTCGCGACGCGCCCAAAACCCACTCGACATACGCTGTCACCGAGAGTCGTCGGGCGCGGTTGGAGAGATTTCGCAGGGTCAGGCGTGAAATCTTTACGGGGTCGACGAGCGGCACGAACTCTACGAGCTCAGAGCCGATCCCGTGAGATGCATGCTCGAACCTACTATAGCCCCAGCCATGATGAGCGACATAGGTTGAGGCTTCATCCCGGATCGGTGAAGCTGTAGGCGACCACAGGTCTCCGGTTTCTTCATCGCGAATATAAAGGGCCTGGCCGGGGGGATCTGTAATCGGATCGTTGGACCACGGGGTAAGCTGGTGCTCGCGGCTGTTGATCGACCACGCATATCCTCCGCCCTCGGCTGAGACCTGAAAACCAAAGTTCGGATTGGCGACGACATTAATCCAAGGTGCCGGCGTTGCCTGACCTGGGCCCAGAACCGTCAGATATTCCCGGCCACCTTCTGCGAACCCACCCAGACCGTTGAAGTATTCCACCCCCGGTTCGGGCTTGGCCACCCGCAGGTCTGAGCTAACAATCCCCCGCCTTGGCCGGGGAGGTTCAGTGACCTCAGCACGTGGTGCCCCGGCCAACTGATCGGACAATCGCCCGCGATCACCCAGCAAAATGGCGCGTGCAGTGGCCACCAGGAGTGCACGCGCGCCTGGTGAAATTAGGTCACCCCGCAGCATGAATATGTGCCCCGTGGCGTGCCTGTCACCCAACTGGGGTCGTGACTGGCTGGCTCGGACGAGGGTCTCCAGTCCAATCTGCAGGTCTTGAGCGTAGGAGGAACTGTGTTCGTTCAGGATCACGAGATCGACAGCCAGCTGTTTCATGCGCCAGTATTCGATGGCCTGTAGGGATTCGCGCACCAGATCGAGTTGGTGAATATCGGCGATGCGAACCAATAGAATTGGTAGGTCGCCCGAAATACCCATGCCCCAAAGGCCGGGTTGACCACCGCGCCCCTCCTCGATCATAGTTGACGGCGGACGAAGCGTGGGGCCGGCAAAGAGCATATGGCTGGCCAGTTGCTGGTATTGCCGTGCCTGAATTCGGTCTGTCCCCAGGTGATGCAACTGAACCTGGGCCTGGGTCCACGCTAAAGCTGCGGCGCGTTCGAAGGCACCAACATCGTGATGCTTGTCGATGAGGCCCAATACCTCAGTCCGTGAGGCCGCAACCATGGTCCAGAAGTCGATCCGGATTGTTGCGCCCGGAGCGACACGCACCCGCCGACGCAGCGCAAAGACCGGATCAAGGACAGATCCCGTGGTGCCGCTGAGCGGCCGGCCACTCATCGCGCCTTCGGGTGCTCCAATCCCTTCACCCCGACCCAAGAATCGTGCGCGATCGGTTTCGAATTCCGGCTTGCCGATAGCGTGACCATCGACAACCGCGAGGTGAGCTGCCCATATTTCGGTATCGCTTTGTGTCCGACGACGACGTGTCGCGACCAAGGCTCCCAAGTTGGCGAGGTGCTCGGTTTCAACGAACAGCTTGGAAAACGCTGGATGTGCAAGGTCTGCCGCTTGAGGTCCCAACACTAGCTCTGCGTACGACGTGATCTCTACCTCTCGCTGTTGCTCACCGCCATTTGAGATACAAACGCGTCGCACCTCAGCATCATCCTCGGCGGAAACAAGAACTTGAATGCGTGTCTTAAGGTCGCCGTCCTGGCGCGAAAATTCCGCACAATCCTCTTTGAAGCTGACGGCGTAATTCTCGGGTTGCCGATTGACGGGCTGTTGCGTTGCCGACCAAACTTCGCCGGTCGCGACGTCGCGGAGATACACATAGGTCCCCCAATTGTCGCAGGTGGAGTCCTCGCGCCAGCGGGTGACTGCCATATCGCGCCACCGACTATAGCCAGACCCCGAGGCCGTAACCATGACGGCGTAACTGCCGTTTGACAGAAGTTGCGTTGCAGGTGTGGCGCTGTAGGGGTTGAGGTCACGAAAATCCTGCGATCCCTCGATCTCGCGTGCACTGGCTGCAAAGGTTGTTTCGGATACAGACGGCGGCGTTGTGGTAACGTCGCGTGGCGCGCGTTCCTGCAAGAGCAATTCGGTCGCTTGGACGATGGGTTCGGCGTGGAAACGTTGTCTGGAGAGACCGCCCAACAGGCAGTCGGCCAAGGCAGTGATGGTCATGCCCTGATGGTGAGCCATGAAGGCGCGGACCACTGAGACCTGACTATTATTGGGGATACGGGCTGGAGTGAAGTCAAGCGCCTCGTAAAAGCCGTAGCGACCGCGTGCCCCCAGCGTTTCCAAACGGTTGAAATTGGCAAACGCGGCCGTTGGGTCGATCATACTGGCCAGAGCCGTGGCGTAGGGTGCAACGACGACGCTGTCGGCAAGACCGCGCTTCAAGCCGAGGCCTGGTACGCCAAAGTTGGAATACTGGTAGGTGAAGTCCAGGTCACGGGCGTTGTAGGCTGACTCTGAAATGCCCCATGGTGTCCGCAATGTCTCGGCATACTGAATTTGGCGTCGCACAATCAGACGATTGGTTTGCTCGATCAGGCTATCAGCGGGTGCCCGCATGACGAGAGATGGCATCAAATACTCGAACATGGAGCCCGACCAAGATATCAAGGCGGCGCCATGCGCAATCGCCGTGACCGACCTTCCAAGTCGGAACCAATGGCGAGCCGGGGCATCACGCTTTGCGATCGCCATGAAGCTGGCCAACCGGGCTTCAGACGCCAAAAGATCATAACAACTCGGGTCAAGTCGGCCTTCCAGAACCTCATAGCCGATCGACAGGAGCATCCGGTCGGTATTGATGAGGAAACCAAAGTCCATGGCGAGCGCCGTGGCGCGGGCCAAGTCACCAAGGGCTAGGAGTCGAAGCGCAACTTCGTTGGAGTCCGCAGCGTCCAGATCCCGAAGATGACTTTCCAAAACTGCGCAGAGGTTGTTGGCCCAGAATTGCAAATCCATCTCGGTAGTCTCAGGCTGGCCCAAGCAGATCTCACCAACGGTGTCGTGCAACATCGCAGCTTGCGCGAACAGCTCCACCAAGACGGATCGGCTATCCAGCCCGTCCGGGCCGGCGTTCTCCAAACCGACCGCTAGGTGTTCAATTTCTCTGTCCAGGCGACGCCATAGGACGCTCCGCGACGTGTGCTGTGCCGAGTGGGATTGGGCCTCATGCCGGACAAGCCCGAGCGCATCGGAAATACTCTGCAACTGGCGGTCCAGAGTTGAGGAACGGTCCGTCCAATCTTGGCAGGCGTTGGCGATAGAGATCAGGTGGCCTGCGAGATTGCCGCTGTCGACCGAAGAAATATAGGGCGGGTCCAGAGGGCGAAGGTCGCGGGTGTCGTACCAGTTGAAGAGGTGACCCCGATACTTTTCCATCCGGCTTACCGTCGCCAAAGTCGCCTCGAGTCGATCCAGGGCGTCTAGGGTCCCAATCCAGCCAAAGTCGCGAGCGCTGGTAGTCGACAACAGATACAGCCCGATGTTGGTTGGCGAGGTGCGATGGGCGACGACGGGATCGGGAGTTTCTTGGAAATTATCAGGAGGTAGAAAATTCTCCTGCGGCGTAACGAAGGTCTCGAAATAGCGCCAAGTATGGCGGGCGATGAGCCGGAAGTGTCGGCTCTCTTCCACACCTAGGGAACGCATGTCGGTGGTCTTCGGCGAGATCCCGACCCAAAGTGCGAGCGCCGGAGATGCGAACCAAATGCCTGCAAACATCAGGGCTAATGGCCAAGTGCCTTGACCCGCGATCCATGCCAAGCCGACCGCCGTAACGCCTAAAATGATGGGCCCGAGCATCCGGCGGTAGAAGACGGCCACTGTCCGGTGCGCGCCAAATACGGCCTGCGACATGGGTACCCATTCGAGGAGATGTCGTCGCGTCGTCAACCGCACCAGCGTGCGAACAATTGCGTCACCCATCAACCAGGCTTGGTGACCCAGAAACACCAGCATCAATCCGATCTGAACGGCAGCTAGACCAAGCTCATGCCCGAGGGCACGGGCGTGACTACGGATATTGACACCAGGCCTGGGTGGACGAACCTGAGCGATTACTGGGACCAACGGCGGTAGGGCAATGGTCAGTAGGATGAACCCGGTCCAGACCAATGCATCTTTGAAGGGAAGTGCCCATCCCACGATAAGCGCCAAGACCACCGCCGGTGCCGACAGGGTGCGGCGTAGATTGTCCAGCATCTTCCAACGCCCGATGGCTGGAACGCCGCGATACACAGATTTGCCCTCAGACCTTGATCCAGGTCCCAGTATCCAAGGCAGCAATTGCCAGTCACCCCGTGCCCAACGGTGATGGCGGAGGGCCGCAACGTCGTACCGGCCGGGAAATTCCTCGACCACTTCAACATCCGAAGCCAAGCCGGCCCGGGCGAAAACCCCTTCAAATAGGTCGTGGCTCAGAAGTGTTGACTCCGGTACTCGATCTTTCATTGCCGCCTCAAAGGCGTCCACGTCATAGATGCCTTTGCCGGTGTATGAGCCCTCACCGAACAGATCTTGGTACACATCTGAAACGGCTGCGGCATAGGGATCGATCCCCGTGGCGCGGGAAAAGATGCGCAGGAAAAGCGAACCCTCGCGCTCGACCGGCAGGGACGGCGTGACCCGAGGTTGCAAGATGGCATAGCCTTCGACGACCCGCCGGGAAGCGGGATCGACGCGAGGATGATTAAGGGGGTGAGCCATCTTGCCGATCAGACGTGCAACAGTCTCACGCGGCAAACGTGTGTCTGAATCGAGCGTGATGACGAAACGCACCCCCGCGGGCACCTTGGGCGGATCCAGAAACGTTGTGTCGCCTGCGCCGCGCAGCAGATGATTCAGTTCAGTCAGCTTGCCGCGCTTGCGTTCCCAACCGATCCAACACCCCTCGCTCGAATTCCAAACCCTGCGCCGATGAAGCAGCAGAAACCGGGGACCGGTGGGAGCGGGATCATAAAGCTGATTTAGCCGATCAATCCCTTGCTGGGCCGCGATTAGTAAGGCTCGGTCGCTATCTTGGGTCTCTGCATCAGCATCAGCCCAGTCCGACAAAAGTGCGAAGTGTATCTCGCCCAGCGGGCTGGCTAGGTGATGAATTTCCAGATTGCTGATCTGCTCTTCGACACCGTCAACCGAGGTCAGCAGGGTCGGAACAACAAGTAGCGTCCGCAAGTTGTCCGGTACGCCGCCGCGCAATTTGAGCGCAGGCAGAAGCGTGGCGCGGATACCCTGAGTGACAAAATGATTGACTAGGGCCACGGCTAAATCCACGGCGGGAACCAAGCCAAGACCAGCTAGCGCCATGCACCAAAGCCAAGACAATCCACTTCCTGCAGCGACCGAGAGCGGAACCAGCAGTAAGCCTGCGGCCACAAGCCCGCCCAGACCCACATAGCCGCCAATGCCTAGGTCACGATAAAACAGGCTCGGTCGAGATAGGAGCGGCGGCTGATAACTGATGGCCGACTCGAACCTGAGTCGACCACCCGAAAACAGATAGTATCCAGGATCAGCCATTCGCAGGTCTGGCCCGGCTCCTGCCGACGCACCTTCAGCTGCCGCCACGGCTGCGCGCGCCACATCGAGTTCGCTCAGGCCCGACCCGCGTGAGAGGGTTTCAACAGCGTCCCGATAGATGTTGCGTGTCGCAAAATCCATGTTCTGGAAGTCGGTGCCTACTGACAACACCTCGTCCACTAGACTGACGTGTTCAAACTGATCGCTCCAGTCGACATCAGAGATCAACCGCATGCTGGTGATGATGTTTCGTACGGTGATACTCGCCGAAACCTGCCTCTGATGCTCGTCACGGACGACGGCTTCAGCGGTTGTGCCTTGACGCTCGAACTGCTCATCGAGCCACTGCAATGCCGGGCCAAGACTGGGATCCTGATCCCGAAGTCGGTGCACCAATTGCACGAGGAAGGCGTCGGAATGGCTGGCGCGCGCACCCGGCGTCAGCACAGAGTCGGCATGTTCTGATCGCGTGCCTCGGGCGCCAACCAAGCGGTCGGCAAGAGCGTCTGCCGCTTTCCGACTGGCGCGGCTATCGACCACCCTCGTGGCAATTCGTCGCAAGTTCTCGACCAGGACGATTTTGAGCGTGATGGCAACGGCCCATAGCTCGCCGATCGTCAACGGCTGGACTTCCTGATAGGCACGCAGAAAGCGCTGCAGTATCTCCGGCTCGAACAGGCTATCGGTGTGGGCGACGAACGCCCAAGCCACCCCGAACACACGGGGATATTGGGCCAAGGGGCCGCCCGCCAGTTTCGGCAATTGTCGATAATATCCAGATGGCAGATCACCTTTGACGTCGCGAATTTGCTTTTCCACGACATGGAAATTGTCGACGAGCCATTCTGCTGCAGGGGTAATGGCAACACCTTCATCGATAGCTTTTGCGATATCGCGATAGGCCGCCGACAGCATGGCTTCGTTTTCAGTCAAACGCTTGACCAGTGAGGCACCTGCGCGCTCGCGTGGCGAGACTGATTGCGCGCTTGCCAAACTTCGGGCGTATTCCTCAAGCCGCTCGGCGCTCAGCAATTCATCCCTAATCGGGGCACCGTCGCGCCAAGGGTCGCGCGCTCTGGCCCTCCCGAGCAAGGCACTTAGAGCGGGTGTAAGACCCTCTACTGCGGAACTATTGCGCAGCTTCCCTGGCTGAATTGGCTCATTCTGCATCGACAATCCGACGCCTCACCTGGTCCCGATATCCAATTGAGTTTAGAGCCCTGCCTGGGCTTGAGGGGGCTGTGCGACGAAACTCGGTTCGCGCGTGACAATGAAAGTCTCGCCAAGCTCTTCGCCCTCGACAACGACCTCAGTGCATCCTCCTTGTCGGCGGATTGCCTCGGCCAATCCATGCGCGTCACGAATAGCTGACAGCCGCGAGCGATAGGGCGTACTCATTCTGTCGCCCATGCGGATCGCCCAGCCATAGGGTTCCTTCACGACATTGAACGTTAGCATGGAGCGTCACC